>JAILKE010000046.1 GCA_024694125.1 Bacteroidales bacterium | reverse complement strand
AATTATAATCCACATAGAAAACAAAACCGCCAAAAACTAAAGAAAGATTCCCCCATTTTTCATCTCAACCCTCCATTTGAAGTCCAATTTGAAGTTTTTCGCCCTCACATTTATCGATATTCCAACATAATTATTATATTTGCCCCGAACTTTTTAAAACATAAACCTATGGAAACCACTCAAAAGAAGAATCAGGCAGAAACGCCGAAGAAGGAGATTGTCAACAAGATTAACCACGACGAAGAGGAGTACCAGCGTGACCAATACTCCAACCAAATGCAGCGGGAGTCGTTCACCGATATGTACAACCGCGGCGGATATGGATATTAACGTTTTAAGGGAAGTGACAGAGAAGTGACAGGGAAGTGACAAAGAAGTGACAAAGAAATGACAGGAATTGACAAGGAAGTGACAAGGAAGTGACAGGGAAGTGACAGGGAAGTGACAGAGAAGTGACAAGGAAGTGACAAGGAAGTGACAGGGAAGTGACAAGGAAGTGACAAGGAAGTGACAGGGAAGTGACAAAGAAGTGACAAGGACGATAGAATCGACTGATTTTTATCAATTGTCAATTATCAATTATCAATTGCAATGCTCAACGTCATGACTTCATGACTTTGAGCATTGCGTATAGTCCCAGCAGCAGGACGAAGCCCTGTTCGATGGACCAGGAGGTCCAGATGAAAGCCTGGACCTGGGGGTCGGAGAGCTCGTGCCCAATGCCATAGCAGAGCAGCGCAGTGCCGACAGCATAATGCCAGGGACCCAATCCGCCCTGAACAGGCAGAACAAGCGAGAGACTACCCATCACGAAGATGGCCAATCCAGCCCATCCGTCCAGATGTTCGGTAAAACCGAAGAAGAAACAACAGGTATAACTGTTGAGATAGTAGCACAACCACAGCGCCAGACTCCATGCCAGATAGGACCAGAGATTGGGCACATCCTTCAGGCCCTTGATGCCAGCCCACATATTGACCACGAAACCATGTACCATCTGGTAGGCCAAGGTGTGATGCAGGAATCGCGCCGCAGTGAGCAATACAATAGCAATCACTGCGAGGATGCCCCACAACCACCATGACGAAAGCAGGTCCAGGAGCCGTTGTCCTGCATCGCTGCCTGCCAGGAACTGAGCGAAATGCTCCCGCTCGTGCACCAGTGCCAGGAGTGTCATACTGCCTGCCACGAGCATATCGACCAAGCGCTCGCTCACCATCGTTCCGACGGTGGTGCTGAATGGTATATGATAGCGACGGGCCACGTAACTGCAGCGCCATATCTCGCCCACACGAGGCAGCGCCAGGTTGAGTCCATAATTGCCAAAGACCGAAACTGCCATATCGTGCGCCGAGGGTTCTATGCCCAAGGTGCGCAACTGCAGTCGCCAACGTAATCCACGTATGATGTGACTGAAGAGCGCCAGTACGATACTGATCAGTACCCAATGCCAGGCTATGCCTTTCTGCAATTCGGCCAATACGACGGGCCAATCAACCTTGCGGGTCAGACTCCATACCATCAGGAGTCCTAACAACAAAGGCAATATCACCTTGAGGCTCTTGCGCGCCCAACGATATATTCTCATTTTTTATTAAGTACCTTAAAAAAGGGTTAATGTTTAAGGGTTATTGTTTAATGGAGGAATCGACAGCGAGGCGACCATTTTTAACTTTTAATTTTTAATTTGGCAAAGCGAGGAGACCATTTTTAATTGTTAATTCTTAATTTTTAATTAACAATTGTCAATTGGCGATTGTCAATCAGGAGGGCTATCAATTATCAATTGTCAATTATCAATTAGTGAAACAATGGAACCATTGTTTCACTTTTCCGCTACTTTGCAGAACTCCTCGTAGTACTGCAATACCTCCTGCACATAATTGACTGTGACGCGGGCGGAGAATCGGCCATGAGAGACACACGACATCTGGTAGTACTGTCGGTCGCTCTTCAGCCGCAGACAGTGCTCGACATTGTCCTTCCATACCGCAGGATTGTACCCCAGGGTATCGGCCAGAGCAATAGCATCGAACACATGACCCAACCCGGCATTGTAACTGGCCAACGTGAAGCAGACCAGGTCCCGTTCCACAATCTCCTTGGTCTCGGGCGAAGCGTCGCGGTACTGCAGGATGCCAGGCTGAACGGTGCGCGCCAAACGACTGCGCAGACTGGCCTCCATGCTGGCTATCAGACGGGTGCCCGCCTGGACATTGGCATCGGGATCAGTAATCAATCCCGCAGGACAACCGAAACGGGTAGCCGTGGCGGGCATCAGCTGCATCAGCCCTCGGGCACCCTTGGCCGATACCTCGTATGGGTCGAACCGCGACTCGACGAACGAGACTGCAGCCAACAGGCGCCAGTCCCAACCTATGCCGCGGCTGTAGTTGCGGAAGATCTGATCATAGACCGAGAGTCGGCCCTGACCCAGAAGATAACGGATCTTGACCTGCCGACCGATGCTCTGCTCATAGTAGCGCTTCGTGATGGTCGCATAACGGGGAGCCAGGCGGTCATAACTGCAGACGGAATCTATCTTGGCCGCCAGGGTATCGGCGGTGATACATACTGCCCACGCCACCGAGTCCTCGCTATAGACCAACGATCGGCCCACCACCATGTCGGGATAGTACGTACGCAGCAACTGAGCCACATTGGCAGGCAACAGCGTGGCATCGTAGTACCCCTCCATCACCATTTCGGCCAACGACTCGTCGGTCAAACTGTCCTCCGACAAGACGGTCACGTCGTAGGGCGACAGGTCGAACTCCGAGAGGACATACTCATCGGCCAAAGCTATGCTGCCCCTGCCCCCATCGATGACCGCCATCCTATAGTTCACATCCGCCGCTGTATCGAAGTTCACGCCTGGACTGCCCACTGGGACCAACCCCATATCATAGGCATACCCACAGGTGCGCAATCCTCCTGTCTGCGCCACAACGGAATAGGCATTGGGCCAAGCAGCCACATCGGCCACTCCCGTCAGGACGCTGTCGCGCATGGCCTGCTCGGATGGCGCCACGATCATCTGGAGCGTCAAACCTAACTCCGAACAGACCTGTTGAGCCATCTCATACTCGTGTCCTCGCATCTCGTCCTTGTGCTGGAAAGCGCCTATGGTTGAGTGGACCGAAGCCACACGCAACGTGTCGCTCTCGACTATCTCTGCCCAGGTGCGGCAGATAGGTGCGGGAACGTTGAACAGCTCTTCGTAGGTAAGCCAACTTCCGATAGCTACGCCCACGGCGCTGCCTACTATCGTAGCGACAAGGTAACGGGTTTTCACGGGAAAAATGCTAATTTAGGCAAACTAATTGACAATTTGACTATTTACGATTTACAATTTATTGAACAATTGAAATATTTAATTATTTCATTTCCATTGAAAGGTTTTTCAATTTTCAACTTTCAATTTTCAATTAGATAAATTTATCAATTATCAATTGTCAATTATCAATTGTCAACAGCAAGTGATTGGGGTAAAATACCTCAATCACTTGCTGTTGACGCGGATATACTGTTTGAGCAGGTCGATAGCAACGCTGTTGCTGCCGCCTTGAGGGACGATGATGTCCGCATACTGCTTGGTTGGCTCGATATGCAGGTTGTGCATAGGTTTGATGATGCGCTGATAACGGTCCACCAGGTCCTCCACCGTACGGCCGCGCTCAACTACGTCACGGCGCAGGACACGAATCAGACGCTCGTCACTGTCTGCATCGACAAAGACCTTCATATCCATGATGGCACGGATAGAGGGATCGACCAATGCCATGATACCCTCCAGGATGATGACCTGGCGGGGCTCAATATGCTTGGTCTCCTTGAGACGGCTACAGGTCGTGTAGTCATAGACGGGTTCATCAACAGCCTTGCCCTCACGCAGTTGGGTGAGGTGCTCATAGAGCAACATCCAGTCGAAGGCTCGCGGCTCGTCGAAGTTCTGGGCACGGCGCTCCTCCCAGGGCAGATGGCTGCTGTCCTTGTAATATGAATCCTGAGACAATACGGTAACACTCCCGGCAGGGAGACTTTCGATGATTTTGCGCACTACGGTGGTCTTGCCGGAACCGGTTCCACCAGCTATACCTATAATCATTTGCAGTTATTTTAGTCAAAGGCCGTCTGCACGACAGCCCCAAGAACAAAGTTTATTTGTGCAAAATTAGTTATTTTTGTGAAACATCGCCCCTTTTGCTCCGTTTTTCTCTCATTTGCACCTGTTTTTCTTGCTCATTTGGCAGAAAATGGCTAATTTTGCAGTGCAAATAGTAACTTTATGCTCCCTGTTTCTAAAAATCTGATTAAGCTGATACGCAGCCTCGAACTGCGTAAGTTCCGCAAGTCGGAAGGCGAGTTTGTGGCCGAAGGCAACAAACTGGTGCAGGACAACCTCCGCGCCATGTCGTGCCATCGGTTGGTGGCCACTGCAGCCTGGTGGGAGACGCATCCCGAGGCAGAGAAATCGGCCGAAGAAACCTACGTCATCACGCCCCAGGAGATGCAGCGCCTCAGCCTGATGCAGTCGCCCCAGGAGGTATTGGGCACCTTCAGGATACCCGACAGGACATTGGACAATACCCTCAGCCAACAACTGTGCCACGAACTGACCGTAGCGCTGGACGAAGTGCAGGACCCCGGCAACCTGGGTACCATCATCCGCCTGTGCGACTGGTACGGCATCCGCCACATCGTATGTAGTCACAATACTGCCGACTGCTATGCACCCAAGGTGGTACAGGCCACGATGGGAGCCATAGCCCGCGTGCAGGTTCACTACACGGACCTGCCTGCCTGGCTGGGCAGCATGCGCCAAATGGAGGTACCGGTCTATGGGACCTTCCTGGACGGCAAAGACATGTACCAGACAGACCTCACGCCACACGGTATCATCGTGATGGGCAACGAGGGGCGTGGTATATCGGCCGATGTCGAGGCGCAGGTCTCGCACCGCCTCTTTATTCCGCCTTACCCCGCCAATGCCGAAACGAGCGAGTCGCTCAACGTGGGCATTGCCACCGCCATAGTGGTGAGCGAGTTCAGGAGGAAGAGCATTGCCCCCTCCTCCCGAGGATAGGGTGATTGAACCTCCCCTCTACCCCCCACAGGGAGCGGGAATTGATACAAATAACCATTCGGAGAAATGAAGCAAGTAGCAGTCATCATACTCAACTGGAACGGCATGAGCCACGGGCTCATACGCCGATACCTACCCCAGGTAGTCGCCAACACCAATCCCGACATAGCCGACGTCATCGTGGCGGACAATGGTTCGACCGACGACTCGCTGGCTGTCATTGCACAGGATTTCCCTACCGTACAGGTCATTGCCTTGCCGCAGAACTATGGTTTTGCCGAGGGCTACAACCAGGCCATTGCACAAGTGGAGCATCCCTACGTGGTGCTGCTCAACGACGATGTGGCCTGCGCCCCGGGTTGGCTCGACCCCATGTTGCAATACATGGAGCAGCACCCCGACGTGCTGGGCGCCCAACCTAAACTGAAGAGTGACCGCGACCGCAAGCGCTTCGAGTATGCAGGTGCGGCAGGCGGATATCTGGACCAACTGGGCTACCCATATTGCAGAGGCCGAATCTTCGATGTGGTTGAGGAGGACTTGGGTCAATACGATACTCCCTGCGAGGTTGATTGGGCCACAGGTGCCTGCCTGATGGTGCGGCGTGAAGCCTACCAGCGTGCGGGCGGACTGGACGCCCATTTCTTCGCCCACATGGAGGAGATTGACCTGTGCTGGCGTCTGCGCCGTATGGGTGGCCGATTGATGTGCCTGCCCTGGAGCGAGGTCTATCACCTGGGCGGCGCCTCGCTATCGGCCGACAATCCGCGCAAGACGTTGCTCAACTTCCGCAACTCGCTGCTCATGCTCTACAAGAACCTGCCCACCTCCGAGCGCCGTGGCATCATGCTGCGCCGCAAGTTGCTGGACGGACTGGCCGCCCTCAACTTCATTGCCCATGGCCAATTTGCCCACGCCGTTGCTATATGGCACGCCCATCGCCAAGCCTCGCAGATGATACGCGACATCTATGCCCAAGCTCCTGCTCCCAGCACGGATTTCGGCCAAGCGCCATTGGGCAAAACAAACATCCTCTATCGGTTCTACATCAAGAGACAAAAGACTTTCAAAGAGTTAATTTGATAAGTATCCAAGACTCCCTTATACTCTGCGTGAAATAAAAGTGCATGTGCCGCTATCGTCCTTGTCACTTCCCTTGTCACTTCCCTGTCAATTCTTTGTCACTTCCCTTTAATTAACTTATGTCCGGACAATTAGTTCTCCTCATCATAGCAGCTTATTTTGCTGCCATTTTTTTGGTCACTTGGCTGACAAATCGCAAGAAACAAGCCAACGATAATCAGGCCTTCTTCACCGGCGGCAGACAATCGCCGTGGTGGGTAGTAGCCATTGCAATGATCGGTACCAGCATATCGGGCGTAACCTTCATCTCCGTTCCAGGCATGGTGGCTGGTACCCAGTTCAGTTATCTGCAGATGGTACTCGGATTCGTGGCAGGATACTTTGCCATTGCCTATGTCCTGTTGCCCCTCTACTACCGATTGAACCTGAGCAGCATATACGGCTACCTCAACCAGCGTTTCGGACCACGCTCCTATCGCACCGGAGCACTCTTCTTCCTGCTCAGCAAGTTCCTGGGCTGCGGCGTGCGCATGTACCTGACGGCATTGGTGCTGCAACTGGTACTGTTCGACGATATGGACATTCCCTTCGGCCTCAATGTCGCAGTGACGATGATCGTGGTTTGGCTCTATACCTTCCGCGGTGGGGTCAAGACGCTCGTGTGGACCGACATGCTGCAGACGCTCTCGCTCATTGCCGCCGTGGTGCTGTGCATCTACTATGTCTGTCAGAGCATGGGGCTCGATGCATCGGGCCTGTGGAACACCATTGCATCGGACGAGATGAGCCGCGTCTGGTACTTCGACGACCCATTGGACAAACGTTACTTCTGGAAGCAGTTCCTGGCAGGTATGTTCACCACCATCGCCATGACGGGTCTGGACCAGGATATGATGCAGAAGAACCTCTCATGCCGCAACCTGCATGATGCCAAGAAGAATGTCATCAGCTACGGCTTCGGTTTCCTGCCCGTGAACCTGCTCTTCCTCGCCCTCGGCATACTCTTGTACCACTTCGCCGACAATATCCATCTGTCGGTCGATAAACCGGACCAGCTCTTCCCTGCCATAGCCACAGGGTGCGATGCATCGGGCCAACCCTATCTGCCCATGATAGTCGGCGTACTGTTCGTCCTGGGACTGATAGCTGCAGCTTTCTCCAGTGCAGGTTCGGCAGTCACGGCGCTCACCACATCGGTCACCATAGACATGCTCCAAGCCGACAAGAAAAAAGATGAAGCACAACTGCGCCGTACCCGTCAGTGGGTGCATGTAGTCAACTGCATCGTGATGGGACTGCTCATCTACCTGTTCCGCGTCATCGGGTCGGGCTCAGTCATCAATGCAGTCTATGTCATCGCCAGCTACACCTATGGCCCTCTGCTGGGCCTCTACCTCTTCGGCCTCTACACCAAGCTACAGGTACGCGACCGCTGGGTTCCTGTCATCTGCGTGGCATCGCCACTGCTCTGCCTGCTCCTGGCCACTCACAGCGAAGAGTGGTTCGGCGGCTACCAGGTCGGCTTTGAACTGCTCCTGTACAATGCAGCCCTCACCGCATTCGGTCTCTGGACCATACGGAAGAAATAATTTTGGCCTTTTTGCCGTTTTCCACCAAATTTTTTACCCCGGTTTTGCCGTTTTCCACCAAATTTTCGGGTATTTCAAATAAACATAGACATATAGACAGGCACATAATTCACATCACCTATGCGCTGCAAGTCCTTGGTGTATAGGAGATACTTATTCTGTATCCTGTCCGAGTATTTGCGGCAGAACTCGTCCAGAGAGGCATGAGTCTTGTAGCCAGAAGACTTAACCTCAATGGGAGACACTTTATGTCCTTCCACCAATAGGAAGTCCACTTCGTAATATTTCTTACCGTCATCAATAGGTATGATGTGATAATACAACGACTTACCGGTGGCCCGCAACATCTGTGCAATCATATTCTCATAGACATATCCGAGGTTAGCGCTCAATTTGTCATTCAACAGTTTGTTATAGATTTCATTATCGACAAAGTCCTTATCCTTGAATGCCAACGTAATAAACAACCCCGTATCGGCAACATACAATTTGAACCTCTCATTATCCCGAGTCAGAGCGAGTCCGACATTAGGGTCTCCTGCCTGGTAAGCCACATTGACCGACATTGCATCCTCCATACTCTTGATAAGCGAGGTAACACGATTCACTTTCTCACCCGGTATAGCCTGAGCAACAGGGTAACGGGCATAGTTCTTGTTCAACAGACTGGGTATAGCATCGAACATTGCCGTTGCCCTGCCGGTTTCGTCTATCTTGTTGAAATCCTCTTCATATAGGGCAATGATATCCCGCTTGACCATATCGACTTCGCTCAGATTATTGGTCTCGATATATTTGGCTACAGCCTGAGGCATACCGCCTATGATCATGTACAACCGGAAGTCGCGCATCATACGCCGATGGACCTTGTCCCCGAGCGGAGTCCGCCGGATAAAAGCCTCCCGCAGCAAGGGGATAGTGACATTATCGCCAATGGCCCATTTAAACTCCTCATAATCCATCGGGAACATATCTACTTTGGTCTCCTCACTGGGAATAACAATATCGACGCTATTCTTGCGCACCGAAATCAGCGAACCTGTCTCTATATAATCATACCGATGATCCTTGACCAGATGTTTGATAGCCTGACGAGCTTTAGGACACTGTTGGACCTCATCAAATATAACCACAGACTGTCGCTCTATCAATTGTTTATGATAGATAAGTTGCAACCTGAAAAAGACATAATTCAAGTCAGAAATATCCTCAAATAGGTCAAAAACCTCGGATGGTGCGACCGAAAAGTCTATAAGCAAATAAGATTGATATTCCTGTGCTGCGAACGTTTCTGCCAATGTAGATTTACCGATTCGGCGTGCTCCCTGCAACAGCAAAGCAGTTTCGCCCTTTCGTTCATTCTTCCACTTGAGCATCCGTTCATAGGCTTTTCGCTTGAAAATAAATGATTTCTGTGACATATCTGCAGTAGTTTAATGCTGCAAAAATACAAAGATTTTCTTTTCCCACCAAATTTTTTACCCCTATTTTGCCGTTTTCCACCAAATTTATTTGGTCAATTTGCCGTTTTCCACCAAATTTTTTACCCCAGTTTTGCCGTTTTCCACCAATTTTTCAGGACTATTGGCAACAAATAGGAATATACAAATTATGTCAAAGAACGTTTGCATCCTTTCAGAATGACAAAATTACGTTCTTTGACATAATTGCTAAACAGACAATAATTATTGTTGTCTTGCTCGAACCAACTCTATAGCTTCCTTGCCAGTAAGGTGCTCTATGTCAAATCGAATCATCAACATGTGAGACAGACCTTTTTCCAGCTCTTGGCGAAGACTTTCATCGTCATTGGGATTATATCGATTGCCGAACATACGGGCAGTTTCCATTTTTTCGGCTTCATCGTCAATGATATGAATCTTGCCGAAAGCTATGACGCTACGGAAGAATGTCGTGTACCGCTCAGGCTGGACATCATCTTTGGCTATGACACAGAACGAAGCCTTGTCACATCTGCGAATGGCATCCACCTTGTGACCTGCCAAAGCACTATGGAAATAGAGTTTTCCATCATTATAAACATAACTGATAGGAACGGCGTATGGATAATCTCCATCACCGAGCAAGGCCAATGTACCTGAAGTAGATTGCTCCAAAATCGAAATACTTTCTGCATCGGAAAGCTGTTGGCGCTTACGCCTCATTTCTCTGAACTCCATGATTAAGACAGTGTTTTAAGTCCGACAATTGATATGATAAGTGTTGAGATGAAAAATAATCTCCAAAAAGTGGCTGGCTCCTGAAATACAAAAATGCCGACTAGCACCGTACCTATGGCTCCAATTCCTGTCCAAACAGGATAAGCAGTACCCAAAGGCAGTGTCTGCGTGGCTTTTGCCAACAATACCATACTCAGAACAGAGAAAAGAAGAAAGCCTCCAATCCAAGCCCACCATTCTAATCCCATAACACTCTTTGCACGACCCAGACAGTAGGTAAAACCCACCTCGCATAGTCCTGCAACAAACAAGAGAATCCAGTTCATAATAAAACCTTGCTGCCTATTTGAGGGCTGCAAGACTATCTCGGCGACTCCTTCTAAGGCGGAGCAAAGATACGCTTTTTCTTTCGTTTTTCCAAATTAACGAGCCATACTAAGCATTGACTACGCTTAAAAAAAACTGTTGCGCCGTGTATTCAGCGAGCAGTACGAAAAGGCAGAAGACGGTACTGTCTCTGTACGCGAAAAGAAAAACGTCAGCTCCAAGAGCGTGCAGAATCCGAATGACCCAGATGCCGCATATCGCAGCAAGGGCGGCAAGAATGTGAAAGGTTATTCTGTCAACATAACCGAGACTTGCGATGAGAAGGGCAAGCCCAACCTGTTCACTTTTGAGGCTTTTAACATTATCGATGCTATTCAAACTTTAGCAAATACTTTTCATTTCTTATCTCTCTTACTCTCCCTTCACCTCCAACACATATCCTCTCTTTTTGAGCGAAAGGATGGTAAGAGACTTATCCCCCATGAGCATGCGACGCAAGTAAGTAATCTGCACATTGAGCGCCAAGGAATTGGCATAACTATCGTTGCCCCATACCGATTGGAGAATTTCATCGCGGGCGATGGTCTGGTTGAGGTGCTGCACCAAGAGATAGAGGATGTCCGACTGGCGGGCAGAGAGATGATGGACGATACCATCATGCTCTATAGTGGAGAGATTACGGTCGAAAACCGTCTGGCCTATCGTCATGCGGGCAGGTGAAGCAGGTTTTCGATGCTCGAACCGCTCGTGGATTTTGGCAATAAGTTCCTCAGGATAAAAGGGCTTGGGGATATAGTCATTCCCTTTCAGGTCGAAACCACGGAGGCGGTCAGCCTTCTCAGTGCGGTCAGTCAGGAAGAATATCAGCACGTCGCGATCCCGCTCACGGATCAGTTGCGCCAGTTCAAAGCCGTTCATCACAGGCATATTGACGTCGAGCAATACAAGATCTGGACGTGCGGTCTGAAATGCCTTCCAGCCTGTACAACCATTCTCGGCATAGGTGACAACGTAGTCCTCCACCTCGAGGAACTTCTGGAGGAACTCGGAGTTCTGGCGGTCATCATCGACCAGAAGTATCTTAATCTTTTCCATCTGTCTGCGGTATGGTTAGTGTGAATGTCGTACCTCGGCCCTCCCGGCTGACGAACGCAATCGTACCGCCGTGCGCCTCCACCAAAAGTCGGACATAACTCAGTCCCAGGCCGATGCCTGGGATGGCATTCTCTTTGGCCTCCTCGCTGCGGTAGAACTTCTCGAACACATGCGGCTGGTCGGCCTTGCGGATGCCGATGCCGTTGTCGGCTACCGAGATTTGCAACGCTCCATCGGCCAATAGCTGATAGGCGATACGGACAGCGACCGCCCCTCGGGAGTATTTGATGGCATTCTCCAACAAGTTGCATACGATGTTGGCCAGGTGCATGCGGTCGGCCCATATCGAGCAATCCTCCTCTGTCTCGATAAGCATCTTAACCTCCTTGTCGGCAGGGACGTTCTGCTTGGCAATGCACTCTGCCAGCAGTCCGCGCAGGGAGAAGCGCGACTTACTCAACGGCACGGCGCACACGTCGCTTAGAGTGATGTCGCGCAGTTTGGAGAAATAGGCCGTCAAGTTGTCCAACGCGTTGTACGAACTGGACAGCAGGCGTTGCCTGGCCTCCACATCCTGCATCATCCGCTCATTGTCCATAAAGGAGACGCACATCTTGAGTGTGGAGATGGGACGCTTCAGTTCGTGTATCATGGTGTGCATAAACTCCTGCCTTACCACCTCGATGCGCCTCTGCCTGCGTATGGTCAATATCTGATAGACTAGGCAGAAAATCAGGAACGACGACAGCACAATAGCTATCAGCAGGGTATAAATCATCCGACGAACGACAGGCGAGAAACCGATGCATGTCTCGACCACCACCTGTTGCCCCTCGAAGTAGTCGTAAGGGTAGTTCACAGTCATCGTAGCGCCCCACAGCGTGGGGTGCAACTGCATGGTAGGATGCCATACCATCGTGTCGGCTTTAATAGTTGTTATACTCTCTGCCTCGATGCCTCGCGTCCGCAGGATGCTATCCAACATGGCCACATCAAAAGGATGTTGATGGTCCAGAATGAAACGGTTGAGGGCTTCGACCAACTGGCTACTGGGCACCTCCTGACGATTATCGCTCGTAAATCGGAACAGTTCCAATCCCTCGGGCAAGGCCGAAAGCAGGGTGTCGGCCAAGATATCCTTGTCGTCGATATAGCAGACTGAACTGGCCGATTTCTTCCCCGCAGGTAGGGTGTGGTGCAACGTATCGAAGGCCGAGACGACATACGTCCAGCTCTCGACCGCCGCATCGTCCGACTGTTTGTAGCTCCTGCCCAACCTATATCCATAGACGCGTGGTGGCAGGGGCAATGCCTTGCGGACCGCCATCTCTTCGTCGCCACAGGCAAGGATGGTGGCGTAGAGTTCGTCCCCATATTCTTCGAGCGACATTCGGTATCGACCATGCAGCCAATAGCCCTGCACCAGGCAATAGGCGATAATGACTCCGATTGTCAGAGCGTGTATAAGTTTGATTCTTCTTTCCATACTGGGTGCAAAGATACACTTTTTGCGCGGAGTAAAATCTAAAAGAATCTTAAAAAATCGGAACAGTAATAATTCAGTAATATTTTTTTTCGTCTGTGGCGGCGATTAGCCCTATCTTTGCGGCCGATTTTCACATTAAAACCCTATTTAACATGAAAAAAGCATTGACAATCACCCTCGCCGCCGCCCTCTCCTGCCCCCTCATGGCACAGAGCAATCAGGTATTTGTAATCAAGGCTGGCAAATCGGTAAGCATCAACACAGGCACCCCTTTCGAGCAGAAAGAAATCGACCAATCCTCCATGGAGTTTGTGTACGACTACCGGTACATGACCGATACGACCGACCTGTCCGTGACCGAAGACCGCATGACGCTGCAGGTTGGCAACGGCCTTTCTAAATTCTCCAGCTACACGGCCATGCGCATCGACTCGTTGATACGTATCTCTACGCCAGAACAGATTACGGCCAACCCAGACAGTTACGTGGGGGGAGAGGCCTTCTGCATCTACAAGAACTACCCCAAAGGCCGCATCACCGTAACTGACAAGATTTCAACCGACTGGTTCCTCTACGAAGAGGAGACTCCTGTGATGGACTGGACGTTGTCCGATAGCACCTGCACTCTTCTGGGCTACCCATGCAAGAGTGCTTTCTGCGACTTCCGTGGCCGTCGTTGGACTGCATTCTATACCGATGCTATACCCGTGCCTAACGGTCCGTGGAAGTTCGGTGGTCTGCCAGGGCTCATCTTGCAAATCTATGACGAGGGGCAACAATATGTGTTTACCTGTGTGGGCATCAATTCCCAAGCGCAAAAAGCCATCACTATGCCCGATGTGCCGTACAACAAGACCTCGCGCCGGAAGTTTTATGCCACCAAGCGACGTTGCGACACCGACCCTATCGGCTATATCTCGTCCATGAATAGCAGCGCCCAGGTCAAGGTGGAAATCAAAGGCCCCGACGGACAACCTCGCACCGACCTCATGTCGCCCAAAGATCTCAAATATGACTATATCGAACGTGACTACAAATAAACCGATGAAAAGACTCTGTACATTACTATCCATCCTATTCCTTCCCCTGACCCTCTGTTTCGGTCAGGAGAAGGAGATAGTAGGCACTGTGACCGACGCCACAAACGGAGAACCTCTAGCGGGTGCCATAGTCCAGGCCATAGAGAGTTCAGCCTATACCTTCACGCGCGACGACGGCAGCTTCTCCCTCTCCGCCGAAACGCAGCAGGTTCGCGTCCAGTCGATGGGTTACCGCAGCGTAGTGGTCGATACCACTGGCTGTCCATTGCACATACAGATGATGCCCGAAGCGACTCAACTCCGCGACGTCATGGTCAAGGCGCCCGACATCCTGCAACGAAGCGATACGCTGACCTATGCCATGAACAAATGGGCACAGCCGCAGGACCGTAACATGGCCGACGTACTCCGACGCTTGCCTGGCGTCGAAATAGCCGACGATGGCAGCATCAAGTACAATGGCGAACCTATCAACCGATTTTATATCGATGGTTCGGACTTCGTAAACGACCGCTATGGTGTGGCCACCAACAACATATCGCCTGCCGATGTGTCGAGCGTCGAAATCATGGAGAATCACCAACCCATCAAAGCGCTCGAGGGGCTGGATCTGTCCCGACAGGCGGGCCTGAACATCCGTCTCAAAGAGGAGGCGCGTGCCCGATGGATTGCTATCCTTCAGGGCGGCTTGGGTGGCGCTCCGCTGTTGTACGATGCCTCGCTCTTTGCCATGCGCATCGCCAAGCGGTGGCAGAACATGGAGACTCTACGCCTCAACGATACGGGTTGGAATCCTAACTCACAGAGCCAGCGGCACCTCTTCAACGGGGCGTTCGACTCCTCCCCCGATGACTATTGGTCGGACGATATCTCTATCGGCACGACGTCGTCACCTATCGATAAGCAACGCACCCGCGACAACCTCTCCCTGCTGGCGCAATCAAGCAATGCCCGCCATCTATCCGATGGCCGCGACATCCAGCTGAATGCTACCTATCAGTCCGACAGGCTGTACTATCGCAACGCCAGCACCACCCGCTATCTCGATACTGCTATCCCCGACTTTGTTGAGCAGAACAAGATGCGTTCCCAGCAACATCAGCTCAGCGGAGAATGGTCCCTTAGGCAGAACAGCCACGACCTCTACCTCAAAGACAATCTCTGCGCCGATGCCTCGTGGAGTCAAGTCTCGTCGCAAGTCTGGGGCAGCCAATCGCTCTGCCAAGAGTCCGATTGCCCATCGTTCACCCTCTCCAACGACCTGCGTCTTGTGAGGCGCCTCGACCGACGTCTGCTCTCAGTCTCTTCCCAGCTCCGCTATGCCCACCGTCCGCATTCGCTCTGGGCCGATAGTGCCAGCCAAGCGCTCTGCGCCGACGATCTCCGCTCCTACACCGAGGCCCGTTATGGCTGGATGTTGCGCCATTGGCAGTTCTACCTGAACAGCAGTCTCGACCTCAACCTGCACCGTCTGGAGAGCTACCTGCGCGGCCTCTCGTTGCCCGACTATCCCATAGAGGCCGACAAAGGCTTCTCCGTGCTACATGCACTTGCTTCGCCCGAAGCGCGCTACGAGCGCCATCGTTGGCATCTATCTATCTCCTTGCCAATCGGCTACAAGCATTATGGCGTAGCCAACCGTCTGTCTGGCTCTACCCTCCGCAAGCACCACCTCACACTCGCGCCCATTCTGTATCTGCGTAGGCAACTCTCGGCCAAGACCGACGTCATCGCCCGTCTCTCATACAGTCTGCTCCCTGTCGCGCCAGATGCCTACACCGAGACGGTGGTGATGACCGATTTCCGTCACCTCATGCTCCAAATACCATCTTCTAAGGACGAGCAACGCGGCTCTGCCCTGCTCCAACTACGCTACCGCAATCCCATATCGGCTTTCTTTGCCCATCTTTCGGCCAGATATGCCTTGGACCATCGCCCGTTGATGCATCATCAACTATTCATCGACAATCGCATCCTGAGCACCTACGTTGCACGGAGTAACGAAGTTCGAAATACCCAACTCCATGGCAGCATCAGCCAAGGCCTGTTGTCGGCACGCGTCACCATCGGCGTGGATGCCACCTTGTCCCACTCCCAAGCCACCATGATGCGTCAGGATGTCGAGCAGCCCTACTCGACCGTAGACTTCGCTATCATTCCTAAGGTATCGGGCAAGTTATCCAACTGGTTCTCCGCTGACTATCACCTGAACTTCTCACACAGCCAATACTCAGTCACTACGGAGTCCATTAAATGCAACACCCTGCGCCAGGACCTGTCCATTACCCTCCTGCCCACCGACAGATGGCACCTCACCCTTAGCGCCGAGCACTACCGCACCCGGTTCTTCACGTCGCAGACCGCCCGCATCACCTTCCTCGATACCTCCCTCCGCTGGCTCATCTCCAACAGCATCGACCTGACCCTATCAGCCTCCAACCTCCTCAACTGCACCGACTATCAATACTCCACTTTCGGCTCCCTCTCCGAGTCCATCTACTCCTTCCAGATTCGTCCTCGCAACATCATCGCCAAAGTGCAGATTAAGGTATAAAGGTTTAGTTGAGAACAAAATAATCTCACCCTTTTCCTCTCCATTGACAAACAGTCTGTGGGGAAGGAAAGGGTGAGATAGATGGTCTCAAAAGGGAAAGGAGAAGGGGAAGCTGTAAGTTTTACCTTCTCTTCCTCTGATATGCACGGCAGGACCAGCAGTAGCCGATGGAGAGGCTGGCGGCAGGAGCCCAGGCGGAGGATTGCTTGATGTGATAGAGGTTGAACTGCGTCTTGATATAGAGGCCTTGCATGGAGGCAACGATATCGCTGATGAGCGACGTGCCGTTGAGCATGAATGTTTGATGTATGGGAACCTCATACAGGAAACCGAAGCCGAGGTCAACGCCATAACTGGAACGCAACTTTGCATTCGACTCTTTCTCCAACTTAGTTCGAGAAACAAAGGCTCGTTTGCCAATCGATGCCGTCGAGTAGAAACGGTTCCTTGACTGGGGCGTATGGCAATAACCATAAGTAAACCAAACTGCAGAGGTTGAAATCGTCTCGCCGTATTTGATTTTCCCCGAGGTGCGTTTACATTTGCCATCGGAAACCGATGCGTTGCAGTCGAGCAACAGCAGATGACGATATCCTTCAAAACCACAACGCATGGAGAGACCGAACGGTTTCCCCTTGTCAAAGTAGTCGTTCTGCCCGCATTCCACGTAGGGTCCGACGGAGGCATGGAACAAGCCCACACAATCGCCCACGTATTGATCCAAACGGTCCACATAGTTGACTTCGGGTGTCTCGGACAGTTCGTGCGCCAGCTCCGTCTCGTAGAAACGGAGAGCGACAGTATCCGCGCCACATCGCGTCACGGAACGGGCCACCTTGATGCTTTCGTTAAATTTGTCTCGGTATGTGGAGACCGGCTCCGCAAAATCGGGGCAGTAGCCCCCAGCCCACTCTTCGAATTCCTTACGCCGATAGAGTTCCGCATAGTCGAACGCCAACTGACAAAAATGCAAGACGTTCTCGTTCCGGCAGGAAACATCGATCCAGGAATGCTCCTCGTCGAGATAAAGTTTGCTCTTGAGGTAAATGACTCGGGTCAACCCTTTCCGCTGGGATTCGCGCTCGTTGAGAATCTTCCAAGTCAACTGGAAATAGGAGGTATCTCGCTGCGGTTTGGCCGACGCGAACTCCTCCATGGTCAACGGCGTTCCCCACGCATGGCGCGGTGTCGACGACGGACGGTTCCCGTTGTCACGCGCATCGAGTGACAAAACGCTAAGCGTGGCAAGAAGTGTGAATACAAGTGATTTGTTCATTCAGGGGGGGGAAAAAAATTTAGTAGGACCCAGAATCCGCAGCATTGTTTTTCAAAATATTTTATAATAATCTGGGCAACAATAAGTTGCCCAGGGTTTTGCCATGTCAAAAATTTCACTTATCTTTGTGCTGCGAAAAATCAAAAACAAGAAATTCGTAACAAGACATGGCAAAGATACAAATAAAATCAGAAAGAATCACACCTTTTGGTGGATTTTTTCCAATTATGGACTTTTTTAACCGCATTTTGAGCCAAACGATAGACAAAAACTCTCGTTTTAAGAAGTAAATTTTTCGGCTATCAGTATAGCGAAATCATCCGTTCTCTGGTCTCTCCAAAATCAAGGTCTCAGATTTCAATCTGGAAACTACCAGCAGAATCAAGACTTTCATCTTCAAATTCATCTCGGTACCGGCCAAATGGATTAAAGCAGCTAGACAGGATGTCCTGAACATCTATTCTACCAACACGGCCTATGCCAATCTCGATTTCGGCTAATGCCATGACTTGTTGCTCCCTTGCTGCGTATTGCCTCAAGTCGCCTTGTGGGGTAAGGGGTATTGTACCCTTTTCCTTATGTGAAGCAAGATTTTCTCAGACTTGCAGGCCAAGATTACGTCTCAACGGTGATATGCTCACATTACAAAAGACTCTGCGGATTCAAGGTATAATTAATTTTGAACAACTACTTAAGAGTTATTAGTTATGAATGAGGATACGGAAACTCATGCCTATGCCGATTCTTTCTTCGCCTTACGGCCTCTTCTCTTCGGCGCGGGCCTCTCCTCTACCTCTTTGGCCTCTACACCAAGCTCCAGGTACGCGACCATTGGGTCCCCTTCATCTGCGTGGCGTCACCGCTGCTCTGCCTACTCCTTGCCACTCACAGAGAGGCATGGTTCGGCGGCTACCAAGTCGGCTTTGAACTGCTCCTGTACAATGCCGCCCTCACCGCATTCGGACTCTGGACCATAAGGAAGAAATAATTTTGGCCTTTTTGCCGTTTTCCACCAAATTTTTTACCCCAGTTTTGCCGTTTTCCACCAAATTTTCGGGTATTTCAAGAGAAATATACGGTCATTGAGCATGAATAAAACAGGAGGAGGGCATGAAGAAAACAGGAGGAGGTGCAGGAGGAGAAAGGCAGATAACGAAAGGAAATGCCCAACCATCCGGGAAGGATGATTGGGCATATATGTTTTTACGTCGATTTCGTTTTTGCTCAATACTCAGAGATTGAGGAGAAAAGCCTAAGCGGAATCAATAATCAAGATCAAAAATGAGCAATCAAGATGCACTCTTGCCATTGCCGCCACGGCGACGACCACCACGGTGGGTGCGCTTCTTAGGGGCAGAAGAGAGCAGTTCCATATCTTCGGGCGAGAAGCCTGGCAGTTCGGCTGCTGGTTCGGCATCGGCTGGAGCTGGAGCATAGGTTTCTGCAGGGGCAGGAGCGGCTGTCTCATTGATGGCAACAGGTTCGGTGGCAGGATTTGCCTCGGGAGCGACATTGACCTCGACAGGAGCGGCTGCTACAGGAGCCTGTTCTACAGGTTGAGCAGACGGCTCGACAGGTTGTACGGGCATTTCCTGGACGGGAGCCTCATCCTGAGGGACATCGGTCATAGCTTGGCGCTGCTGACGTTGAGCCTGCATACGCTCAGCTCGCTGCTGTTCGGCCTTGAGTTGCTGCTGACGGCGCTGGTCAGCCTTCTGCTGTTCGGCCTTGAGTTGCTGGCGCTGCTGTTCCATCTTCTGCTGCTCGGACTTCATCTGCTGGCGCTGCTGCTCCATCTTCTGCTGTTCAGCCTTGAGTTGCTGACGCTGTTCCTGGATCTTCTGCTGCTCCTGCTGACGCTGAGCCTTCTGTTGTTCGAGCTTGAGACGGTCCTCGCGGTCGCTGCGACGCTCGTGCTTGTCTCCGGGACGGAAGGCATTCTCGTCGAGCTGCATCTGTGGGAATGCCTCACGTGGTTCCTGAGGCTTGAGGTCCTGCATCCAGGCGGCACCTGCTGCCGACTGTAGGAAATGATACTGGCGCGTATAGTTGTCCAGTTGCTTCAGGTCATCCATCGTGATGGCCATAGGACGCAGTGGAGCGTACTGACGGTCCCACGTCTGGTCATCAATATTGTTGATGCGCTGCAGGTCATCGCACATACCGAGAGAGCGGATAGCGACCGATGCATCGTTGGTCATCAGGAGCACCTTGCGGCCGGCGGCAAACAGTTCGACCACGCGGCGGATGATGGCAGGATCAGCGAACGAGCCATGGTGCGACTCGCTGGTCACGCCCTCAATGCGCAAGCGGTTCTCGCGCTGCTGGCACAGGATGAGGCGCTTGGCCAGACGTGCCGACACATTGCGGCACAGGGCAGGGTCATCCCAGTCAGCCTCCTGGTAGTTGGTCGGTTCCTGCTGGCAGGCGAAACGGTCGATCTCCTCGTAGGTCTCGGCCATGATGACGAAACGGCCACCTTTCTTCTTCATCATCCTGGAGATGAACTCCAATTGACGTTCGAACATAAGACGGGCGTTCACCTTCGGGTCGCTGTGGCTGGAGGTATGGCCCACCAACAGTTCGAGCCAGATATTGGTGTCACTCAGTACGATGTCGTAGTCCAACACCTGAGCCAGGATAGCCTCGAACAGGAGGTGACGTTCCTGGGCATCGGCCAACGTAATCTGCTGAATCTGCTGATCGTTGAGCAATGGGATACGCGAGTTCCACAAATCGACGATATCGCGTATGACCAGATTGCGTGGCATGGGTGGGATGGTCGTTTTCTTTACTTTTTTTACAGTCTCTGGTTGGGTCTTAGGAGCCTCTGCTGCGGGCGCCTCCTGCTCGGGGGCAGGGGCTGCAACTTCGCTGGCTTCATCCTGGACCGCTTGTTCGGGCTGTGGGGCATCAACCTTCTTGCGGGAGCGAGTCGTACGTTTGACGACTTTCTTCTCCTCCTCGATAGGGGCCTCCGCAGCACTTGCGGATGTTTTTCTCATTAAAAATAGATATAGGGGACAACAACATACTCCCCGTTGATTAAATAATAATAGTTGTGCCACTCGGCAGGTAACGTCTGTGTGACGACCGACTATGGCTATTGTAATTTTTGCGGCGCAAAGTTAGTGTTTTTTCTATTGAAATGCAATTTTTCGACACATTTTTTGCACAAATTGACCGAAATTGATTAACTTTGCACACAATTTGCTGCATCTTTATGCATTGAGACCTACTAAAATATACAATATGCTGAAAGTTTTTCAGGCCATAAGCCACTTTATGGGGCACTACACATCGGCCGTAGTGATTCTGGCAGCTGTCATAGCCGCCATCTGGCCCGATGCCTTTGCCTGGGTGAGCACCCTGGGGCTCGCCAATGTGATATTGGGCATCATCATGCTCACCATGGGATGTACACTCTCGACCGACGACTTCAAGATTCTCCTGCGCCGACCCACGGACATACTGCTGGGCACGTTGGCACAGTTCACCGTGATGCCTTTCGTTGCCTGGGGACTGAGCCGTGCGTTCCACCTCTCACCGGAACTCTCCATCGGCATCATCCTGGTGGGTTGTTGTCCTGGCGGCGTATCGAGCAACATCATGTCGTTCCTGTGCAAGGGCGACGTTGCCTTCTCGGTGGGCATGACCACGGTCAGTACGCTGCTGGCTCCTATCGCCACGCCCCTGCTGGTGTGGTGGTTGGCAGGTGAACATATAGCGGTCGATGCCTGGGGCATGTTCCAGAATATCCTGGTAGTGACCCTGCTGCCTGTGGCTGTGGGTTGTCTGTTCAACTACCTGTTTGGCCGACGCCGCAACTTCCGCGACATACAGTCGTGCATGCCGGGCATATCGGTCCTGTGCCTCGCCTGCATCGTGGGCAATGCCGTACGTGCAGCCCTGCCCAGTCTGCAGTTGGCGGGTAATGGATGGGCGATGCTGGGACTGACGCTGGCCGTCGTCTTCTGTCACAACACGCTTGGCTATGCGCTGGGCTACTTCATCGGCTGGTTGGCACACTTCGACACGGCACGCCGCCGCACCATCAGCATCGAGGTGGGCATGCAGAACGCCGGTCTTGCCACCAACCTGGCACCTCAGTTCTTCGACCCTCTGTCCGTCCTGCCTTGCGCCATCTCTTGTGCCTACCACAGCATCTCGGGCACCATATTGGCCAATATCTTCATGCTACCCATGTTCAATAAGGAAAAAACAAAATAATTTACTATTTGACTATTTACTATTTACAATTTATTTAGTCATTTAGTAATTTAATTATTTTCGGCCAACTGGGTACAGTAGAGTTTTTTCAATTTTCAATAGGTAGTTTTTTCAATTTTCAACTTTCAATTTTCAATTAGATAATTTTATCAATTATCAATTGTCAATTATCAATTGACTACTGTCTGTTGTCAATTATCAATTATTTTATTTTTTGCATTTCCAATGAAAAAAATAAAATCCCGTTTCGCCCCATCTCCATCTGGACGTATGCATTTAGGCAACGTCTATAGCGCCCTGCTTTCGTGGCTCTCCGCCCGCAGTCAGGGCGGAGAGTGGATATTGCGCATAGAGGACCTGGACCCTCAGCGATGCAAACGGGAGTATGCCGTGCAGCTCGAAGATGACCTGCGCTGGCTCGGACTCGATTGGGATGCTGGCGGCATAGAGGATGCTCGCTACGTCCAGAGCCAACGTTACGACATCTACCAGACCTATCTGGACAAGCTCACCGCCCTCGGGTTGACCTATCCCTGCTACTGCAGCCGCGCCGACATCATGGCGACCCAGGCGCCGCACGAGAGCGACGGACGCATCGTGTATCAGGGTACCTGCCGCCCGGACGGCACACCCGAACGCGCTGCCTGGCTGGCACATCGGGCAGCATCGTGCCCCCATGCCCCTGCCATACGGCTGCAGGTTCCCGACCGCGACATCTGCTACACGGACCTGCACTACGGCGCGCAGCGGGTCAATCTGGCCGAGGCATGCGGCGACTTCATCCTGCGGCGTGCGGACGGAGCCTGGGCGTACCAGTTGGCGGTAGTCGTTGACGATGCCCTGATGGGTGTGACCGAGGTGGTGCGCGGACGCGACCTTCTGCTCTCCGTCCCCCAGCAGTTGTGGTTGTACCAGCTGCTCGACCTGCAGGCTCCTGTCTTTGCCCACATTCCATTGCTCTGCAACGAGCAGGGCCAACGGCTGTGCAAACGCGACCAGTCTCTCCACATGGGTGTGCTGCGCGACCGATATACCCCGCAGCAACTGTTGGGCCTCATCGCCTACTATGCCGGGCTCATCGACCGTACCACTCCCCTCTCTGCCCAGGAACTGATTCCGCTCTTCGACTGGGCGCACATCCCCACGCACGATATCCAGGTCCCCGCCTCGCTGTCGGACCTGCCCCACTCCACAATGTGAAACCCCGGCGCCCTCCCGGTGCCGACCTAATAACTCTCTCCTATGGCCAAAAAGAAATTTATCGTACAACTGTTCAACGACATTGCTCCTACATACGACAAACTGAACCATATCCTGTCGCTCAACATCGACAAGAGCTGGCGCCGCAAAGCCGTACAGACCATCTGCAGCCGTCAGCCCAAGGATGTGCTCGACATCGCGAGCGGCACGGGCGACTTTGCCATAGCCATTGCTCAGGCGGGCGTGCCGCACGTCATGGGCATAGACATCTCGGAGGGTATGCTCCAGGTGGGCCGACAGAAGGTCCAGGCCCTCGGACTGCCCATCACCATGCAGGTCGATGACTCGGAGGCGCTCTCTTTCCCCGATGACTCGTTCGATGCGGTAAGTGTTGCCTTCGGCGTGCGCAACTTCGAACATCTGCAACAGGGGTTGAACGAGATGCACCGCGTGATTCGTCCCGGCGGCATGGTCTGTGTGCTGGAACTCTCTGTCCCGAGCAATGCCATCCTACTGGCTCTGTACAAGCTCTATTTCCTCCACATCCTGCCCTGGATAGGCGGTATGATATCGGGCAACAGCGGTGCCTACAAGTACCTGCCTCAATCGGTGCTCAATTTCCCCAAACCTGCCGCCTTCTGCGACATGCTCCGTCAGGCTGGCTTCTCCGACGTCAAGGCCAAGAGCTTCACCTTCGGCCTGTGCCGAATGTTCACGGGAACTAAATATAATTGAAAATTGAAAGTTGAAAATTGAAAGTTGAAAATTGAAAGTTGAAAATTGAAAGTTGAAAATTGAAAGTTGAAAATTGAAAATTGAAAGTTGAAAATTGAAAATTGAAACCAAGCACGATGTGCAATTGATAATTGATAACAGACCCAAGGTCAATTGATAATTAATACCGATTTACAATTGTAACTCTCCATTTTTCATTTTTAACTTTTAACTTTTAATTAAAAATTAAAAAATTTTTCCATGCCATCATTCCGAATTTGGACACTTGCTGCCCGCCCCAAGACATTGACCGGTGCTGCCATCCCGGTAGTACTGGCAGGAGCATTGGCCATCAATCAAATGGGCTACGACCTCCCCTATGGCGTGTGGGCAGGTTGCCTGCTCTTTGCGATGCTGATGCAGATAGATGCCAATTTCATCAACGACATATACGACTACCTCAAGGGAACAGACCGCGCCGACCGTCTTGGTCCCGAACGAGCCTGTGCCCAGGGATGGGTCACGCCACGGCAGATGCGAGTGGCTATTGGCATAGTAACCGTAGCAGCCTGCCTGGTGGGACTGCTCACCGTGGCATGGGTGTGGGACCGATTGCCCTGGGGCGGATGGAAGTTCGTCGCACTGGGAGCCCTGTGTGTGGCTGGAGCCTTCCTCTACACCACGCGGCTCTCCTATCTGGGATGGGGCGATGTGATGGTCCTCATCTTCTTCGGTCTGGTGCCTGTGTGCGGCACTTACTACCTGATGTGCCTCACCCTGCCCATATCATCCATCATCTTGGGACTGATCAGTGGCATTGCCATCGATGCATTGCTTATCGTCAACAATTTCCGTGACCGCGAACAGGACCGCATATCGGGCAAACGCACCATCGTGGTCCGCCTGGGCGGTCATGTAGCCCTCGCCCTGCACCGTTCCATCGGTTGGTCGGTCTTCGCTCTCTGCGTGGTTCTATGGTTCTTGACCGATAGCTCGTGGACCGAACTGCCGCTCTTCATCCTCGCTGGCGGCGCCTTCACTTGGCTCAATACTCGCACCACCAACCACATGGCACTCATCGACCACGGCCGTGCCCTCAATGCCTGTCTGGGCGAGACGAGCCTCAACATGTCGGTCCTGGCGATATTGCTCTGCGTAGCAATGTTGATGTAAGGACTCTCCCCGACCCTCCCTATGAGGGAGGGAGAATAAAATATACAAACACTCAGTTTGGTCCGCTTTACCTATTTACTAGCAATACTGAGGGTATTATTTCGTATTGTCCAGCGTACCCTCAGCATAAGTGCAGCGTAAGACCAGCGTAAGTGAAATCACTTACACTCCACTTACGCTGAAGCACATCTGAGCCTTGCCTCCCAAAGACTGTAACGATAGAATAGAATAGACATAAAAACTGACGAAGCATCCCTCTACTGACAGAATTATTGTCTATTAAATTCAACTGATGGAGAATGAAAGGACTGTTTGACGGAGAAAAAAAAAATTGCCGAAGATTGATGGACAATCCTCGACAACTATAGTGAAAAAAATAACCGGAGACTGCAGATACCTGATGGAAATCCGGTGCAAATCCCCCAAAATACACGCGGAAACACAGGTGCAAATCCCCGGCTATAGAACTTATTTATTGTTGTACATCTCGGCTGTGGCAGTGAAGAGCGCGTCAGCACTGGAATTGACGGCCGTTTCGACCGAATCTTGCACCACACCGATGATGAAACCGACGGCTACCGCCTGCATGGAGATGTCACTGCCTATGCCGAACAGAGAACAGGCAATAGGAATGAGCAGCAGCGAACCGCCCGCCACGCCCGAAGCACCACACGCCGCCAGCGTAGCAATGAGACTCAATACCAATGCCGAGACAAAACTGACCTCCACGCACAGAGTGTGGCACACAGCCAACGTCATCACGGTTATGGTGACGGCTGCACCGTTCATATTGATGGTGGCGCCCAGTGGAATAGAGACGGAATAGAAGTCCCGATTCAATCCCAAACGTTGGCACAGGACCATGTTGATGGGTATATTGGCTGCAGACGAACGGGTGAAGAAGGCATTGAGCCCGCTCTCACGCAGACACTGCCATACGAGCGGATAGGGATTGCGGCGCAGGAAAACGGCCACGATGAGCGGATTGACCACCAGGGCGCACACCAGCATCGTACCCACCAGGACCAAAAGCAAGGAGCCATAGACGGTGAAGATCTCGATGCCGCTCTCCCCCACGGAACTATAGACCAGACCCAGTATGCCGAAGGGAGCGAACTGTATGACCCAACGTACCACGCGGGTCATGGCTGCACTGAAGTCGGTGACCAACTGCAGGGTCTGGGGCGAAGCTACGCGCTTGAGCGCCAGTCCAACTATGACCGCCCAGAACAGCACGCCGATATAATTGGCCGATGTGACAGACTGCAGCGGATTGGACACCATATTGGTGAGCAATGTGGTGAAGATGTCCTGCAGTCCTCCCCCGGTAGACTCCATCTGCTCTGCCCCTCTCAACTCCATCTGTACGGGAAATAGGAAACTGGCGGTTACTGCCGTAACAGCTGCCAGCATGGTGGAGAGCAGATACAGCCCAATGACGGTGCGGAACCTGGGTCCCAGATTGCTCCCTGCATTGGCGACGGATGATGCAACCAGCACTGCCACCAGCACGGGCGCTATGGCCTTGAGCGCCGAGACGAACAACGTTCCCGGCAACCCTATCCAATAGATGCCCGGGCACAGCAGTCCTAACACTGCTCCTACGACCAGACCTATGGATATGCGTAGCACTAAACTGAGACGGAAAAAAGCTGCAAACATCGTTAGTTAATTGACAATTGATAATTGATAATTGATAAAATTATCTAATTGAAAATTGAAAGTTGAAAATTGAAAAACGACCAATTGAACGTTGAAAAACTCCACTGTATCCAGTTGGCTGAAAATAATCAAATAACTAAATGACCAAATAAATTGTAAATAGTAAATCGTCAAATAGTAAATGTCTTTACTCGTTCTTCAGTCCATCGATGATATTCTGTAGTTCGGACGGACCCTCGACAAGGACGGCACGGGCCTTGCTGCCCTGGTATGGACCGACAACACCGGCTGCCTCAAGCTGATCCATGATACGACCGGCACGATTGTAGCCGATACCGAACTTGCGCTGAATCATAGAGGTCGAGCCCTGGCCCGTAGCCACAACCAACTCGGCACACTCATCGAAGAGCGGATCCAGCTGATGCAGATCGACCGTACCACTGCCACCACCATCGTCAGCACCGCCTCCCTCGCTGGGATCAGGTTTAGGCTCTGGCAATATGTAGCAGGTAGGATAACCCTGCTGTGAATGGATATACTCGTTGATGCGGATGACCTCGGGCGTATCGACAAAGGCACACTGCACACGGGCGAACTTGTCACCCAATGAGACAAAGAGATCGCCACGGCCAACCAGGTTCTGGGCGCCCGACTGATCGAGGATGATGCTCGAGTCGGTAGCCGAAGAGACGCGGAAAGCGATACGGGCAGGGAAATTGGCCTTGATGATACCGGTCACAATCTTGGCTGACGGACGCTGGGTCGCAATGATCATGTGGATGCCGACGGCACGGGCCTTCTGCGCAATACGGGCAATAGGTAGTTCGACCTCCTTGCCAGCTGTCATAATCAAGTCACCATACTCGTCGATGATAGCCACGATGTAGGGCAAGTAATGATGGTGAGTACCCTCCTTGGAACCGATCGGAGCATCAATATGCTTGTTCGGATTGAGTTTGCGGTGGATAAACTTGTCGTTGTACTCCTCCAACTTACGGCAACCAGCCTCACGCAGCAGGGCGTAACGGTCCTCCATCTCGGCACACAGGCTCTTGAGCGTCTGTACCACCTTCGATACATCGGTGATGATAGGGTCCTCGGCATCGGGCAACTTGGCCAGATAATGCTTGTCGATATTGGCATATACGGAGAACTCAACCATCTTGGGATCGACCAGAACAATCTTGAGCTGCGACGGATGTTTCTTGTACAGCAGTGAGGTGATGATGGCATTCAGGCCGACGGACTTACCCTGACCCGTAGCACCTGCCACCAGCATGTGCGGAGCCTTGGCGAGGTCGAAGGTGAAGACCTCGTTCGTGATGGTCTTGCCCAACGCCACAGGGAGGGCAGCCTTGCTCTCCTGGAAGGCGCGGCTCTGGATGCACTCACGCATAGAGACTGTCTGTGGATCCTTGTTCGGCACCTCGATACCGATGGCACTCTTGCCCGGTATAGGAGCAATGATGCGGACGCCGGTGCGCGATGCAATACTCATGGCAATCTCGTCGCTCAGGCGCTTGATGGCATTGATCTTAGTACCGCTCACCAGGACAATCTCGAACAGGGTGATGGTCGGACCGACAGTAGCAGATATACTCTGAATCTCTACTCCATAATCGGACAGCGTGCGACGAATCTTCTCCTTGTTCTCGTTCTGCTCGGCCATATCGACCGGGATATTGCTGTCATACTCCTTGAGCAGGTCAAATGTCGGGAACTTGTAGTACTCCAGGTCCTTGGTTGGGTCATAATCCTCCATCGGCATCTGGAGAGGCTCGTCCACGACATCGGTCTGATTGGTACTGATGACGAAGTTCGGATCGTCCGTGTTGTAGGTCGCTACCTCATCGTCCGAAGTCGGTTCGGGCATATCCTCATCGCCGTCCTGTCCCATATCGTCATCGGGAGCAATGTACTGCGCTCCGGTTTCGGCTACTGGTTCGTCATCGGCAGCATAGGGATCGACTTCTGGCTGTTCCTGCTCATCGTCGAACGGCAATGGATCGATGTGTGGCTCAGGCTCATAGGCAGCAGCGGGAGCATGCTCAACTGGGACATCATCCACTGGGGCATAGGTCACAGTGGCATCGGCCTGAACCTCCTCCTCCATCGGCTGTGGAACGTCATCAACAGGAGCAACAACAGCGGCTTCATCGTCATCGGTATCCTCCTCGCCCTCGGTATGGTGCGAGCGCATTCCTTCGCGCAACTTATGCCCGACGGCACCCATCAGACCGAAGGTGGCACGGAAACGCTGTATCACGGTACGGGTGAGGAAGACCAACAGGATGAGGAACGAGATGATGAGCAACAGCAGTACGCCAGGCCAGCCTATGAGCCGCTCCAGGTATTGCTCCAGGTCATAACCATGATGTCCGCCCAGGTAGATGTAGCTGTCCTGATAACTATCGACGAAGAAGAATCCGCACGCCAGCGAGATCCATATGCTCCACAACGCATAGTGGACGAAGACACTGAACAGAGGACGGATGGAGACATTGCGCGTCAGACTGAAGCCCAGTCGGATGCAAAGGAAGACATAAAGGAAAGATGCCACACCGAGCCACTGATTGATACAGAACTCGGAGGCAAGCGCACCGAACGAACCTGCCCAGTTGGTAGCCCCCTGCTGCATCACTGCACCATTGGCGATGACCGAGGCATCGGCCTTGCCTGCATAGCCCAGGAAACTGCAAAAAGCCAACGCCAGGAGGGCGCCGACCAGTAGGAACAACAGACCCACGATGAAACGTGTACGGTCGTCGCGCAGGAAAACCAAGAGGCGATTGGGCCCTTGTGGCTTATTGGTTGCTTTCTTTTCTTCTTTTGCCATAGATATTGTAGGGAGATTTATGCTGTTTTAATTGTTACGGATTATAGAGATTGCCTCATCGACGCCAGAACATCGGGGTGAAGATCAAGATAACTGTGAAGATCTCCAATCGACCGATGAGCATACAGATGCTCAGGTACCACTTGGCCATATCGGGCAATGCCGCCCAAGTAAAAGCTGGACCTGTACTGCCCAACGCCGGACCTGTATTGCCGAAAGCCGAGATGGCTGTGCCTATCGAGGTATCGAACGACAACCCCATGCACTGCAGGGCAAAGACGCTGAGCACGATGAGGATGAGGTAGATGCTCAACATCGCCAGGATCTTATATACAGCCTCGCTGCGCAGGATGTGTCCATTGAGCCGGACCGATGTGTAGGATCGGGGATCGAGCGCCTGGAGAAACTCGTTCTTGGCATTCTTGATGAGCACCACGATGCGGACTACCTTCAGACCACCTGCCGTCGAACTGCTGCACCCTCCCATCACCATCAGCATCAGGGTGGGCAACCAGAAGAGCGGGCCCCACAGGACGTAGTCGAAGTACTGCGCCTGGTAACCGGCGGAGGAACAGATGGTCAGCGTGTGGAACAGGGCTGTACGGAAGGAACATTCCAACGTACCGTCGCCCAATGCAGCCAACTGTTCGGGGGTGGCGGACTGGTTCCACCAGCGCATTGAACCATCCAGTATCATGAAGAGCGCCGTGAACCCCAACACGATGAAGAAGAACCAACGGAACTCGTCATTCTTGAAGCAATAGCGTATCTGCCCGCGCCCAATGAAATAGTACAGATTGAAGTTGACACTGGTCAAGAAGAGGAACACGATGCAGATATACTCGATGGTGGCAGAATGGAAATGTCCGATGGAGTCGGAATAATTGGAGAAACCGCCACTGGCCATCGTCGTGAACATGTGACAGACAGCATCGAACGGCGACATCCCCGCCAGCCAGTAGAGTATGGCATTGAGCAATGACAGAGTCAAGTAGATGCCCCACAGACGACGGGCTGTCTGCTGGATCTTGGGACGGAGTTTATCGACCTGCAGTCCATTGGTCTCGGCACCGAATATCTGTGTGGCGCCCGTACCGATCATGGGCATCAGGGCCAACGAGAAGACGACTATACCCAGGCCGCCTAACCACTGCGAGAGGCTGCGCCAGAAGAGTATGGCGTGGGGTTGCTCCTCGAGATTGAGTATGGTGGTACAACCTGTGGTGGTAAAACCGGACATTGTCTCGAGAAAAGCATCGGCCGTTGATGTAAGTGTACCCTCCATCAAATAGGGTAACATGCCGAACAACGAAAAGACTACCCACGTAAGCGAGACAACCAGAAATCCCTCACGTGTCAATATCTGCCGCGAATGATGACGATTGGTCCAATACAAAATCGCTCCTAGCACTCCCGACAACAAACCGCACAACAGGAAGGTCTGCCAGTCACTCTCGCCCAGCGTGAAGTGATAATATACGCCCACGCCAGCCGAAGCCCACAGGAATGTGGCCTCCATCAAGAGCAATAGCCCGAGTATATATCTGATCAGTTTCCAGTTCTGTTTCATTGTTGCCTAAGAGGTCGATGTGAGGGTTATGAGGGAGTAATATTGTGAAGGTAAGGTTGTTTGGTCAAAATAGGAATATAGTTAATTACCATATTCTATTGAACAAAACAAAACCCTGTTCTCAATAGTATTTAGTGTCGTCCCTGTCACTTCCTTGTCACTTCCTTGTCACTTCCCTGTCAATTCTTTGTCACTTCCCTGTCACTTCCCTTTAAAGACCTTTATTTTAAAAACAATTTCTCGACTCTGCCGATAAGTTCATTCATACAGACGACGACCACGTGGTCGCCTGGCAGCAGAACCGTATCGCCGGTGATGGTCTGACCCTTGCCGTCACGGACCATACCGCCCAGGGTAATGCCACGAGGCAGAGCCAGGTCCTTGACCCTCTTCTGTGTAATGTGCGAGCCAGGTTGAGCCACCAGATCGGCAACCTCGGCATCGACCAGACTGAAACACTTGGCCGACGTCTTGTCTGCATCGAGCAAGAGCTGATAGATGCTGCTGGCGCTGAGCAGTTTCTTGTTGATGGTCGAACCGATATTCAGATTGGCCGCAAGAGCAATATATGCCACATCTTCAACTTCGGCGACAGTCTTGCCTACGCCCAGTTTCTTGGCTGTGAGGCACGCCAGTACATTATTGCCCGAATCCTCGCCCAGAGCCACGAAGGCATCGCTGCTTTGCAGACCTAACTCAGAGAGGAACTGCATGTCGGACGAATCGCCATGAACAACCTTTGCTTCGGGGACACGTTCCATCAGCATCTCGGCAGCGCGACGGTCCTGGACGATGAACATGATATCATAATGTTCGTGCAATGAATGACAGGCCTGGATGCCGAGTCGCGTACCGCCCATGATGACGACGCGCTTCAGGTTGCGGTCCTTCTTGCCACATATCATACGAACAGACTCGGTGTGCTCCGGTGCCACGACGAAATAGACGATATCCTCGCTCTGAATCTCGTCCTGACCACCAGGGATAATCAGGTCTTCGCCGCGCTTGATTGCAGCAATATGGTACTGTGAATGTTGCTGGCCAATGTCCTTGAGTTTCTGCCCAACGATCGGAGCTCCATTGTGAACCTTGACGGTGAGCAGAAGCAACTGGCCCTCGCACAACTCGAACGACATTCGTGCCCAGGGGCGACCAATGGCCTGCGCTACTGCCTCACCACCCAACAACTCCGGATAGACAAGTCGATTGATACCAATCTTCTTGTAGAACTCACGGTTCTCGGGCTTCTGCATCTCGTAGTTGTCTATGCGCGCCATCGTGCGACGCGCGCCTAAATTGGCAGCCAGGATGCAGGCATGGATATTGACGCTCTCCTGCGGAGTGACGGCAATGAACAGGTCGGCCTTGGGAACCTCCGCCTCACGGAGCGCCGCTATCGACGTAGGACTGCCCACAACCGTCATCAGGTTGAGGTAAGTAAGTTGCGATATGCGCTCCGATTCTTCGTCCATCAACGTGACGTCCATATTCTCGCGCGACAGCAACTTGGCCAAGTGTGTGCCAACCTCGGCGGCACCAGCAATGATAATCTTCATACGCGATAAGATGTGAGGTTGTAAGGTTGTACGATTATGAGGTTTGAAGGTTGTGAGGTTTGAAGGTTAATTGATTATCAATTCATATTGACCACGCAAAAAGCCTTTCATAGCCTCTATCGTCATGGGTATTATCCCTGTCACTTCCCTGTCACTTCCCTGTCACTTCTTTTTTAATATTTCCTTTGCAATACTCTCGGCATTGATGCCGCACAGTTCGTAGAGTTCCAGACAGGTACCCTGTTCGACAAATTCGTCGGGCAAGCCCAGGCGGACAATTTCGCCCGAGTAATGCTGGCGGCTTGCCTCCTCCAGTACGGCAGAACCGAAGCCGCCGTTGCGCACACCATCCTCGACAGTGACGATGCGCTTGAATCGACCGAAAACCTCAGTAAGGAGTTCCACATCGAGCGGCTTGCAGAAGACCATATCGTAGTGTGCCACATCCATTCCGGACAACTCAATGCCACGGGCAGCTTCACGACCTATTGGACCCAGGGAGAGCACTGCCGTGTCGCCCTTGCCTTCGCGCAGGCAGTAACCACGACCCACAGGAAGAGCCTCCAGCGGGCAATGCCAATCGACCAAAGAACCACGGCCACGGGGATAGCGTATGCACCAAGGACCTGTCTCTTCTGCATGAGCCGCCGTGTACATCAAGCGGCGCAAAGCGTGCTCGTCGATAGGCGAAGCCACTATCATATTAGGGATGACGCGGAAGAAAGCCAGGTCAAAGGCGCCATGATGCGTCGGACCATCAGCACCCACCAGACCGGCTCGGTCCAGGCAGAAGATGACGTGCAGATTCATCAATGCGACGTCGTGAATCACCTCGTCAATGGCACGCTGCATGAACGAACTATAGATATTGCAGAACGGGATGCGTCCCTCCTTGGCCAATCCGCCACTGAAGGTCACGGCGTGTTCCTCGGCTATGCCCACATCGAATGTGCGGCTTGGGAATCGAGCCATCATCTTGTTGAGGCTGCATCCAGTAGGCATTGCAGGAGTAATGCCGACTATGCGCTTGTCCTTCTCTGCCAGTTCTATCATCGTCTCGCCGAACACATCCTGGAACTTGGGCGGCATGCCCGATGTATCCTCCTTGATGCGCTCGCCCGTCATCGGGTTGAACTTACCCGGTGCGTGCCAGATGGTTGCCTGGTCCTCGGCTGGAGCGAAGCCCTTACCCTTGATGGTACATACGTGCAACATCTTGGGTCCCTTCATATCCTTGATCTTGCGCAGGATGTGAACCAGCTTGACCACATCGTGTCCATCCACTGGGCCGAAGTATCGGATGTCGAGACCCTCAAAGATGTTCTGTCTGTGCGAGAAGAGCGACTTGACCGCATTGGTGAATCGTATCAAGGCTCGGCGCAGACCATCGCTCATCAGTTTGTGTTTGCGCAATGTACGGTAGGCCTTGTAGCGCATCTGGTTGTAGCGCTCGCTGGTCGTGATATGCAGCAGATAATGGTATAGGGCACCGACGTTATTGTCGATCGCCATCTTGTTGTCATTGAGCACGATGAGCAGGTCGTTGGGCTGCGACGAAGCGTTGTTGAGTCCCTCGAATGCCAGACCGCCCGAAATCGAGGCATCGCCGATGATGGCGACTACCTTGCGATTGTTGCCCGACAGGTTATTGGCCACAGCCATACCGAGTGCAGCCGATATGCTGTTGCTGGCATGTCCGGCAGAGAACGTATCATACTCGCTCTCAGCTGGGAACGGGAAGCCGCGCAGACCGCCCTTCTGTCGCAGCGTAGCGAACTGATCCTTGCGTCCGGTCAGGACCTTGTGGGCATAGGCTTGGTGTCCGACGTCCCACACCAGTCGGTCCTCGGGCGTATTGTAAACGTAGTGCAGCGCCACGGTCAGTTCGATAGCGCCCAGGCTGGAGGCAAAATGTCCAGGATGAACCGCTATCTGGGTAATGATAAATTGGCGGATAGCCTCACAAACACCCGGCAGCTGCTCGACGGGCAACTGTCGCAAGTCGGAAGGATATCCTATATGATTCAATATTTCTTGCAGTTTCTCTTGCATTGTTCAGTACTTCACAATAGTCCGATGGCTCACTCTGTGGCGGGTGTTTGCCAAGAATTCTTCAGGACAAGGATGCTCTCTGGCCCCATATTGAAGAGCAAATCCAGTATGCTCATATCGGGCTCGAAAGCAGTATAACCCTCTGCTACTGCTACCTGATAATAAGGCTCGGGGACGAATCCCGGAATGTTCAATGGCCCCTTGTCGAAAGTCTGACCCATCCATTGCTCCGAATAACGCACCTGGGGCTGAATGCCTATCCACTCACATAGTTTCTGGCGCAATGCCTCATTCAGTCCGAAGAGCGACCCATCGTGCCCATGTTGCATCACCTCTCGCAGTTCGTCAATATAGAACTCGTAGAAAGGAGAATTGCCGTAATAGGTAGCCAATGAATAGAGATGCTGGTGCATCCAGTTGCCGTGGTCACTGAGCATCACCGAGCGGATGGGAGCCTGCGGACGGTTGACTTTCTGTACATTGATGCTCAATGTCTGCACACCTTGGTTGGTAGCTATCAGGCAACGATTGCGGAGAGTCTGCTTCACGTAGTACTCGTTGGCCTCGATGACCACATCGTCGGAGTGCATCAGGGCAGCATAGTAACTGACTGGGCCGAAATAAGTAGTAGGTAATACAATCATTACTCCTCTCCTTTCGTTACAGACCACTCACACGCTTGAAGAGGCGGTCCCAGCGCCACTCACCAGTCTCCTGGTCAATAGATATCCAGATGAAGAGCGGAGTACCCACGATATGGCTCTCGGGCACAAAGCCCCAGAAACGAGAGTCGAGCGAATTGTCGCGGTTGTCACCCATCATCCAGTAGTAATCGAGCGTAAACGTATAGGTAGTGGCTGGCTGACCGTTGAGCAGATACTGGCCCTGGGCATCGCGCACCAGGGTATTGTGCTCATAGACACGGATGCAGCGGCCATAGAGTGCCTCGTTCATCGGGTTGAGGTCGATGGTGGCACCCTTGAATGGAATCCACAATGGACCGAAATCATTCTGCTTCCAGTCGAAGAGCGGACTCTGTGGGTAAATACCTTCGGAGCTCTGCATACTGGCAGGCTCATATATCACCCACGCCACATCCTTGCGCTGTGCCACGCGGCGGGCTTTCTCCTCGGTCAGATTAACTCTGTACAAGTGATTGTACTTACCGGTCACGCTGTCAGGCTCAATGCCGAGTGACTTGGCACAACTGACCAGATACTGGTCCCTGAACTCATCTACATCGGGGCTGAGCGTCGTGCCGTTGCCCTTGGTATATACGCCCAGGCTGTGCCAGTAGGCATTGGTCAGGACGGCATTAGGCTCAGTAGTATAGACCAGACGCCAGTGCTGCATCTCGGACGGGTTCTGCATGGCCTCGCCGTTGATATAGACCTGACGTTCCACTATCTGGAGGGTATCACCCGGCAGGCCGATGCAACGCTTCACGTAGTTGGCGCAACGGTCCATCGGACGACTGAAAACCGGTCCCGTGAAGAGGTCGAACTGCTTCTGGCTCATACCCTGCACGTTCATCTTGTAGTTCTTGATCTGATAGTAATCGGCCATAGGATACTGCTTGATGATGCTGTCTCCCATCGGGTAGTTGAAGACCACGATGTCACCACGCTTCACATTGGTCAAACCAGGCATACGGCTGTACTCCAGCTGTGGATGTTCGATGTAGCTCTTGCAGATGTCCTTGCCGCCTATCGTGATGGTGTGGTCAAAGATAGGGAGCGACAGGGGAGTCATCGGCACGCGGGGTCCATAGTGGAACTTGCTCACCAGCAGATAGTCGCCCGCCATCATCGTCTTCTCGAGCGAAGTGGTCGGAATCTGGAAGTTCTGGAAGAAGAAGTTCTGCAGCACCCACACAGCCAGGATGGCGAAGACGATGGCATCGACCCAGGACATGATCCAGCGGACCACACCATTGTTGATGTTCTTCCACCATGACCAGGGTATGAATCGGGTCCAATAGATATCGATGCAGAATGGCAACAGTACCAATGGCCATCCCGACGACATCCAGAAGCAGAAGAGCACTATGCCCACACTGCCGAGCGTACAGTAGATCTTGTCGCTCAATGTCATCTTACGGCCGAAGCCCCTCTCTGTATTCTGATTTTCAGTCATTTCAGGCTTTGATTAGAAGTTCATCAAATCGGTCATCGTATAGACGCCCTTCTTGCCATCGCCCATCCATTCGGCTGCAATCACGGCGCCCAGGGCAAAACCGCGACGGCTCTTGGCCGAATGGGTCATCGTGATGGTATCCACATCGCTGTCATACACCACCGTGTGGATGCCTGGCACCTCACCGCGACGGAAGGCTACCACCTCCAGTTCGCTGTCATTGTGAGCCTGGAACTGTGTTCCTACCTCGGCATTGCGAGCCACGTCGGTCTGACCATCCTCGTGCTGCCAGATGCAGGCTGTCTCCTTCCAGTTCTGCTTGCGCTCCAGGTTGTCGGTGATGGCCTCGGCTATGGTGATGGCAGTGCCCGATGGAGAGTCCAGTTTGTGGATATGGTGCGTCTCCTGCATAGCTACGTCGTACTGAGGATAGCTGTTCATGATTTTGGCGATGTACTTCTGCATGGCGACGAAGACATTGACTCCGATAGAGAAGTTCGAAGCCCAGAAGAGGCTGCCGTCAGCCTTGGCTACATCGGCCTTGACCTGCTCCAACTGGTCGTACCAACCGGTACTGCCCACCACGACAGGCACCTTGGCAGCAAGGCACTTGGCCACGTTTCCGAGGCAAGTCTTGGGGGTTGTAAACTCTATTGCGACGTCTGCTGAACGGAAAGCCTCGCTCTCGAAGTCATTCAAATTATTTACGTCAATGGTGCATACGACCTGATGACCACGGCTCAAAGCTATCTCTTCGATGATATGGCCCATCTTGCCATATCCGATTAATGCGATTTTCATTATATTTCGATGATTATTAAAATTCATATTGCGCGCAAAGATAACATTTTTTTTCCACATATTGGCACAAAGTACATAAAAATTGAGCAAAACCAAGGTTTTTCATCTGCCTATTGTTTGATATGTCATTACTTTTAGTATATTTGCAGCGCAATTTGAACTTTGTACAGAACGTACTACTATGTAGTCACAGGAGGTTTTCAGCTCCTCCGAACCCACTTTTCATCACTCATTATTCCCTATTTCTACACCCCCACAGATATGGAAGAACTGATGTATTACGTATGGCAACAGAGACTGTTCTCAGCCATAGTAACACTGGACGAAACACCCATCGAAATCATACACCCTGGACTGCGCAATCTGGATGCAGGACCGGACTTCTTCAATGCCAAAATCAAGATCGACAACATGATGTGGGCAGGCAATGTCGAGATGCACATCAAGGCCAGCGACTGGTACCGCCATCATCACGACTCGGACCCTGCCTACAACAACGTCATACTGCACGTCGTACTCCAGGCCGACGCCGTGATCCGCTATCCCTCGGGCGACCCCATCAAGACGGTCGTGATGCGCATTCCGCAACAGATCATCGAGCAGTACCATGCCCTGACCGACGCACCTGCACCCTACTACTGTGCCATACGTTGCTTCAATCATCTGCCGGCTGTTCCATCGCTCATCATCCAGGACTGGCTCACGGCCCTCGCCACCCAACGTATGTTGGCCAAGGCCCGCCGTATGCTCAATCTTACCGAGGCGGACAACGAGAGCTGGCAGGAGGCTCTCTACGTAATCCTGTCACGCAGCCTGGGCACAGGCATCAACAGCGATACCTTCGAGCGGCTCGCCCGTTCATTGCCCTTCTCCTACCTGCTCAAGCATATTGATGACCCTCTCCAGGTACGGGCACTGCTGCTGGGGCAGGCATCCCTCATCCCGCAGAACGAGGTCCGGATGCAGCAGGAATATGACTTCCTCCGTGCCAAGTTCCAACTCAAACCTCTGGCAGCTTCGGACTGGAAGATGGCACGCCGTCGTCCACAGGCAGCTCCCGACCGACGTATCGAAGCACTTGCCACCCTGTTGACCAATCACCGCAACCTGTTCTCCGAGATTCTCGAGGCGCCCGACATTGCCACGCTGCAGCATATCTTCATCCTGCCCTATTGCACAGGCATACAGACTGCCAACTCCATCATCATCAATGCGGTCATTCCCATTCTGCTTGCTTATGGCCAATGGAACTCGGACGCAGACCTGTGTGACAAGGCGCTCCGCATGCTCGAATCCATTCCCGCCGAGAACAATCGCTACATAGACTTCTGGACACGCGCAGGAATACCCTCACGCAACGCATTCGATACCCAAGCCCTGCTGCACCTCTACCGCGAGTATTGCGAACCGCACAAGTGCCTCAACTGCCGCATCGGCTGCTGGGTCATCAAGAACCGCTATACCGATGCCCAACCAGTGCAATGAGACGATGACCCCCTCCCCGACTCATTGAGCAAACCTCTAAATGAGCTCGCGAATTCATATCAGTAAACAATAAAAAAACGAAGCAGAACTGACCTTCAGGCGTTCTGCTTCGTTTATATTTTATAGTTCAATACAATCTGTTCTATGCTCAACGGTTACTTCTTACGGCTGGAACGGAGTCTGTCAGCCGACGCAAGCAATGCTATATCGTACATTACGCCGCGCATAGCCATCACACAGCATACTGCACTGAGTGCCGGCATGCAATACAGCACCATCGAATACGATGCTGTCACGTCGGTCGCATAGCCGCACAACTCCAACGTACGGGCAGCAATACTCTGCACGGAACCCGACATGTAGCAGAAGAAATAGACGTAGAACAATACGTCAAGCACAGCTGTATAAATCAGAATACGCAACTGCACTTTGCGCTTATTGTAGAGGAAGATGCAGACCAATGGCAGCGCGAACATGCACAGCAGCACCAGCAGCAGGTCATAACACATTCTGTCCAGCACTACCCCTTCGGTCACACTGGTCACACCCAGCGCCGACACGTCAAAGTAGGCATCGGACGACTCTATCACGCCCAACGGCATAATCAGCATCATCAATATGGCGATGACACTGGCGAGCATATATACGGTCTGTACGCGTTGGATCATATCAGAAGTTAATCTGTGGCTGATTATTCTGGTCCTGCTGACGAGGAGCGTTCAGACGCCAGTAAACATTGCCATCGATATACTCCTGAGTTGCAATAAGAGATGGTTTAGGCAACTTCTCGTAGTAGCGGCTGATCTCGATCTGCTCACGGTTCTCAACTACCTCATCCAGATTGTCGTTAGAAGTAGCAAATTCCTGGAGTTTCTTGTCCAGATCGTGCTTCATCTCGCTTGCAATCTGATTAGCACGACGAGCGATGATTTCAACGGTCTCGTAGATGTTGCCGGTATCCTCGCACAGAGCGATGACGTCACGAGTCACGGTGTTGCCCGGAGCATTTGATTTCTTGTAATCCATAACTTATAAAAGCTTTTATTAGGGAGCCCCTTAATCAACTCCCTGATTATTGTTTCCTGTTCAATGATGAGCCAAGCGGTTATTCACCGTATTCTGCCATCTTCTTCTTGAGTTTCTCGTACATCTTCTGAGTCTCCTTGGCATATACAGTCTCGGGATACTCGTTGGTGAATGTGAAGTATTCATCATAGGCGGCACGATAGCGCTCCTCGGCTTTCTCCTCGACACTCTTCACAGCGGCCTCATAACGAGCCTTGAAGATAACGAAGCCCAAATCCTCGCGATATTTCGAGTATGGATATTCATTCTGCGCATTGCGCGCCACGATTACAGCCGACTCATAGTTGTTGGCGTACATGTAGGTACCGAGATCCAGATAGAGCTTGGCGCTCAAATACTCCTTGTAGCAGAGTTTGTCACTCAGTTCTATGCGCATTGCCGTGGCGCTGTCAGCCAACTCCGTGCGGGGATAGAGATCGATGAAGTCATCCAGTTCCTTGATAGCCTTACGTGTCGTACTCTGATCCAGTCGGGCATCGGGCGAATCCTTGTAATCACCGTAAGCGAGATTGAATCGACACTCCTGCACCTTGCTTCCACGGGGATAGGAGTTGCAATATCGCTGGAAATACTCACTCGATGACATATAGTCCGTCATCTTGAAGTAACTCATCGCCAACAGATATAAAGCCTCTTCTGCCTTCTCCGTACCTCGATAGATAGGTACAACATCGGAAAGCAGAGTTGCAGAACGGGTATAAAGACCTTCGGAATAATACTTCTTGGCATATTCATACTTCTCATCCACATCGGTACTCTTCAGGATCTTGCTGTATTCCGAGCATCCTGATACCAACACCATGAGGACAGGTAAACCAATCAGTAATTTTTTAAGTTGCATTATCTCAGTAATTTATTACTTCATTGGCACAATTAGCCAATTTAGCGGTGCAAATTTAGTGAAATAATTTGAGAAATACAAATTTTATTTATTTTTGTTATCAATAATTATATTTAATTAGCATATTCTTCAGGTCGCATATAGCAAAATAGCACATAATAAAGACAATAATACCTAAAGAGAAAGGAGAAGAAAGCTGAATAGAAACTATAGAGACTATAGAAGCTATAGAAGCTATAGAAACTATAGAGACTATAGAGACTATAGAGACTATAGATGCTATAGAAACTATAGAAGCTATAGAAAAAAGAGCCGCCCAACGTCTATGCAACGTTGGAAGCGGCTACTATAAAAAAGAGAGAGTCAAATCCGAAGATTCAACTCTCTCGTAAGGTGGCCGCTTCCTACTCTCCCGCGTTGGCAGTACCATCGGCGTTGCAAGGTTTAACTTCTCTGTTCGGAATGGTAAGAGGTGGAGCCCTTGCGCTATAACGGCCT
>JAILKE010000039.1 GCA_024694125.1 Bacteroidales bacterium | reverse complement strand
CCTTCGTTATAGGTCACCTGCTGGGCAAAAGCCATATTGCAGACAAGGACCAATAGAAATAAAATATGCTTTCTCATTGAATCAAACTTGATATGTTCATTTAATCATACTGGATATTCTCAGAACGGAATTGGACGATTTTCCTTACGCCTGGCTCCGTCGGTGCATCGATAGCCCTGAGGGCTGCTCCGTGAACATCATCCAGGACAACTGCCGGACGGTAGTCAGGACGTTCATAGCGGAAAGTCACATCGCTGACATGAAGGCCCTCCACATGGCGGGCATAGAGGCCATAGGCGGGTGTCCACCCAGCAAACTTCGGTTCAGGATAGTTGGTGCCCTGTTCCCGATAGTCTTTGTTCACCAGGTCCTTGGTTCCGCCACCCTTGAAATAAAGTCGGATATTGGAAAGCCAGACATTCCGAACGGGTTCTTCCTTCATACCTGTGACGATGATGGAGCAAAGCGAGTCGCAATCGTCGGCAATCACATTGGATATTTGGATGTCACGGGCGCTCGAGTGGCGTGTCACCTCCTTCGGCCCACGATTACGACAACCGGTCGTGATATAAATAGGATAGTGGTGGACGTGAGACATGGTGATATTAGACACCACCACATTCTCCATGCGTCCCTGGTCCACTTCCTCGAAGGCCAGACCAGAGGAGTACATGAAAGTACAATTAGTCAGAGAGATATTACGGTAACCGCCATTCGACTCAGTACCTAACTTAAAGCGGCCACACACCCACCCTACGGGTTCGGGGACATAGGTACCATCGAGCAGCGTACCACACTTATAACCAGTAATGTTGCAATTGGAGATGGCGATATGCTCGCAGAGCACGGGTTTCTTCAAGGCATAGGATGACTTCAGCACCAAGGCATCGTCGGAGGGGGTGTTGATGCGGCAGTTGGTGATGGTCATGTATTTACAGCAGTCTATATCAAAACCATCACGGTTAGTATCGATGGTCACATTGTCGATGGTGGAAAGGTCGCAGCCGGTCATGATGATACCGAAATGGCCGCCACGATAGATGGTGATGTCGCGTAGCGTCACCTGACGGCATAGTTTCAAAGCAATCGCTTTGTCGCCTGTACCTATCGAGCCGCCCTGTACATTGCCGGCCCGCTCGGTATCTTTCCTGGTCAATCCCTTACCGTCTATCATGCCGTGACCGGTGATGGAGATGTTCTTCTCACCCTCGGCCCAGATGAGCGAGTTATGAAAGTAGGTATGGCCACCATCCTGATACTCTGGAAAACCACCGAACGACTCACTCTCGTCATAGGCTTTCATCGATGCAGGAGCAGCCAGCAACGTACAACCGGCAGACAGATGCAGGTCGATATTCGACTTCAGACGGATGGAACCAGAAAGATAGGTGCCTGCAGGAAGCAGTACCTGTCCGCCTCCATCCTTCACAGCAGCCTCGATGGCTGCATTGATAGCCGGCGAATCCAGAGCCTTTCCATCGCCCTTGGCGCCGAAGTCTCGGACATTATAAATACCTGTAGCCTGTACCACCGAGGACAGACAGAGCAGCATGGCCGTGATAATAAGTTGTAGGGTCTTCATTGTATTATGTTTGTTTTAGTCTATACACTATTACAGGCAACGGGCTTGTGTGTAAGTGCTGAAGGTCAGCCAAGGGGGGGGACTGACTATCGGAGGTCGTAAAAAAAACAAAGGGACAAGAAAATTTCTTTATCTCATCCCATTTATATTCAATTATCAATCATTAATGCAAGCTTTAATACTCCTCTTCGTTGAAGAAGAAATCCTCCTTGGAGGGGTAATCAGGCCAGAGGTCTTCGATTGATTCGTAGATTTCGCCTTCATCCTCCATCTCTTGCAGATTTTCAATCACTTCGAGCGGAGCACCCGAGCGGTTAGCATAATCGAGCAGTTCATCGCGTGTTGCTGGCCAAGGAGCATCTTCCAGCTTAGAGGCCAATTCAAGAGTCCAATACATAAGTTAATTAAAATTTATTTATTCTTAGAATAATAAGTAGTCATTCAAAATTTACTTACTTTACCTTTTTCTTCAGCATCAGAAAGCCACCACATAGTGCTGTTTGAAGAAGTGGGGCTGTCTGATAGCCAATCCGTAGTCGTACAGATCCATCGTCACCTCTATCTGGTCGCACTCACAGATCTCGTCCCAGTAGGCCTCCATCTGGTGGTCGGGCTGTATGCCACGTACGAAGAAGAGTCCCCGTTCGCTGAGGTGAGACTTAAGCCACTCCACGAAATCTGTATGCGACATAGGCTCGGGTTGACCATTGACGACTATCATATCGGCCACATAGTCGGCAGGCAGGGCGTCAATCGAATCGACGAAAGTCACACGGTCTGCAAAGCCCGGGAAGAGCGACAGATGCTGTCGTGTGCTCTGCTGCTGCGCCTCGTCCGCCACGACATATACCTCGTTGCGGCTATCCACCATCAACAGTGGCAACAGGGAGTAACCCGTATCGGTTCCTATCTCGACGATGCGTCGGGCACGGAAGCGGTTAGCCAGACGGAACAGCAGCGTAGCTACCTTGAAACGCACAGGGGCGTTGGCCGTATATAGGGGCTGCATCTTGCGGTAGGCATAGTAGGGAGTCTTCTCCTCTATCACCTCGGTGATGATGGCGTAGGCGAATGGCGAGTGTACGCCATAACCCTTTCGGTGCTTCAACTTGCGCACCCCTCTACGGATATAGTCTTTGATTTTCTTTTTGGATGTCATAATTTAAGGTTTTTCAGGATATCAGTATAAAGGTGTATTGCATCAATTATCTCTTGGCGCTCAATATATTCATTGGCCGTATGCGAACGGGCCGAGTCGCCTGGTCCCATCTTGAGGCTCGGGCACGAGAGCAGCGCCTGGTCACTCAGAGTAGGGGAACCGAACAGTGTGGCATCGGGCACAACCTCCACGATGCGGCGCAGCAGCGGGTGGGCAGGGTCGATGCCCGATGGCTGCAGACGGGTGCTGCGCGGAGTGAGTTTGACAGGGGCAACAGCCTCCTGCAGTTGTCGTGCCACCTCCTGATTGCTGTAGGCATCGGTGGTGCGCACATCGACCACGAAGGTGCATGTGTCCGGGATGACATTGTGCACCGTACCCGCCTGAATCACGGTTGTGGTGACCTTGATTGGGCCGAGGGTGGCCGACTCACGGTCGAAGTGATATTGGCGCAGACGGTCGATGGCGTCGATGGCGAGGTAGAGCGCATTGATGCCCTCCTGACGGGCAGCGTGGCCCGACTTGCCGTGCGCGGTACCGTCCAGCACCATCAGCCCCTTCTCAGCCACAGCCACGCGGACGCCACCCGGCACCGAGGGGTTCATCCCGGTCGGTTCGCCCACCAGAGCCACGTCGATGTGCGGCAGCAGCGGCAGTGCGCTCGATATGCCGTTCTTGCCCGATACCTCCTCCTCGCACGAGGCGAGGAAAACCAGGTTGTACGACAGCGGCTCTACAGCCTCCATCCCTGGTTCGGCGATGGCGCCGGTCAGGAGCAGATAGACGTGCATCAACGAGACGAGCGATGCGCCGTCGTCGTTGGCACCCAGACCATATATGCGGCCGTCCACCTCGGTAGGTGTGAAGGGGTCGTAGGTCCACGATTCGACCGGGCGGACCGTGTCAATGTGGGCATTGAGCAACAATGTAGGCCTACTGGCGTCGTAGCGGGGATCAATCATCCAGATGTTGTTGCCCTGGCGGTGCACATCGGCCGAACTGACCCTACGCATATACGCCTCAAGCAGATCAGCCACTGCGGCCTCGTCGCGACTCACCGAGGGAGTCGCAATCATCTGTTTGAGCAACGTTGTTGCAGCTTCAGAAATGTTCAGGTCAGTTATCATTGTATTAAATTTTGGGCGCAAAGATAGCACTTTTTCACGAAAAAACAAGATTATTATCTAATATTTTTGTAAAATTCATATAATTTGTATATCTTTGCGCCCGAAATACAACAATTCAAGGGCAATTCTGCCCCTAAACTACATATTTGTGATTACAATTGAACAACTAAAAGCTACTCAGGATCGACTCTCTGACCTGAAGCGCTATCTTGACATCGACAACAAAATCATCCAGCTCGAGGAGGAGGAACTCCGCACGCAGGTGCCGGGTTTCTGGGACGACCAGAAAGCCGCCGAGGCACAGATGAAGGTGGTGAAAGGCATCCGCTCTTGGATTGAGGCTTACAATGAGGCCAAGACCAACGTGGACGAACTCACCACGGCCTTCGACTTCTACAAGGAGGAACTCGTCACCGAGGAGGAGGTCGATGCTCAATACAAGAAGACCATTGACCTCTTCGAGGACATCGAGCTGCGCAACATGCTGCAGGGCGAAGAGGACCACCTGAACTGCGTGCTCAAGATCAATGCCGGTGCCGGTGGTACCGAAGCCAACGACTGGGCCCAGCAGCTGATGCGCCTCTACATGCGCTATGCCGAGGATCACGGATACAAGGTTACCGTCCAGGACCTGGTCGATGGCGATGACGCCGGTATCAAGTCCTGCACGCTCGAGATTGAGGGCGACATGGCTTTCGGCTACCTCAAGTCGGAGAACGGTGTGCACCGTCTGGTGCGCGTATCGCCCTACAATGCTCAGGGCAAGCGTATGACCTCGTTTGCATCGGTCTTTGCTTTCCCAATGATTGACGACACCATCGAGATTACCATTGACCCAGGCCGCCTCACATGGGATACCTTCCGAAGCGGTGGCGCCGGTGGTCAGAACGTCAACAAGGTCGAGTCCGGTGTCCGTGCCCGATATATGTATCTGGACCCATACACTGGCCAGGAGCAGGAACTCCTCCAGGCTTGTACCGTGACGCGTGACCAGCCCAAGAACCGCGAGATGGCCCTCCAGCTCCTCAAGTCTCAGATCTACAATATCGAGATGGAGCACAAGCGCGAGAAGCAGGCAGCCATCGAGGCCGGCAAGAAGAAGATTGAGTGGGGCTCGCAGATCCGCTCGTATGTCTTCGACGACCGCCGCGTCAAGGATCACCGCACCGGCTTCCAGACCAGCGACGTCACCGGCGTCATGGATGGCAAGATTGACGGCTTCATCAAGGCCTACCTGATGGAGTTCGGCGGACAGTAACGTTTATTGTTTAAGCTTTTCTGTTTAAGGGTCGTACGTTAAAGTTTAGGGAGTTCCTATCTCCTTCCCTACCTACCCTTGATACCTACATATAATTTATACCCCGAGCATTAGACGTGATGCTCGGGGTATTATTTTCTCCTGTGCGGAGGGCACCCCTTTCTGTAGCCAGGGTAAAGTCGCACTGAAAGTGCAATAGATCATAGCCCAGGACAACGTCCGGGTACCTCGTTGCCAGGTGGAGTTCGCACTGAAAGTGCAATAGATCATAGCCCAGGACAACGTCCTGGGTACCCTGTAGCCAGGGGAAAGTCGCACTGAAAGTGCAGCAGATTTAACGTGGACTCCATCCAACAGAACTTCTCCGGTTGGGTTCTCTAATTCTTATCAATTCCTCGACGCGATGGCATTATCTTAATTCTCTGATTCTTGATATTATAAAGGTACTGTCAGTACAAGCGGAGAATAGGGTGAGAGTAAGACCAGCGTAAGTGAAGAGTAAGTGAAATGTCTTACGCTGCACTTTCGCTGAAGCTTCACTGACCCATCGCAAATTATCGCTTGATGGAAGCGATAAAAATGGGTTAATGGTTATGGTTTATGGGGTAATGGGAGGTTACAAATCATAGAGTTTCCGCCGTCAGTTGAACCTGTTTTCCACTTTGTGCTACTTGTGTCACCAGCGTTACGGGGACTTACGCCCCCTATAAATTCTGTCGCACCTTCGGCGCTCGATACAATCTCCTACGTGCTACTGTCGAAAGCGGGGGCTCACGCCCCCGCCTGTATTCCCGCGGACCTTCGGCCCGCTGCCTAACTTCGTACCAAAACGAAGACGAAAACGAAAAAGCATTTCGTCTGGCTAAAGTTGAGGTCCTAAATCTCAACTGACTGAATTAATGTTTATTGAATTTTTCCTCAACTGACTGAATTAATGTCTATTAATGTCAATTAATGGAGAATAAAAAATCTCAACTGACTGAATTAATGCCTATTAATGTCAATTAACGGAGAATAAAAAATCTCAACTGACTGAATTAATGCCTATTAATGTCAATTAATGGAGAATAAAAATCTCAACTGACTGAATTAATGTCTATTAATGTCAATTAACGGAGAATAAAAAAATCAACTGACTGAATTAATGCCTATTAATGTCAATTAATGGAGAATAAAAAATCTCAACTGACTGATTTAATGTCTATTAATGTCAATTAACGGAGAATAAAAAAATCTCAACTGACTGAATTAATGTCTATTAATGTCAATTAATGGAGAATAAAAAAATCAACTGACTGAATTTATGTTTATTAATGTCAATTAACGGAGAATAAAAAATCTCAACTGACTGAATTAATGTCTATTAATGTCAATTAATGGAGAATAAAAAAATCTCAACTGACTGAATTAATGCCTATTAATGTCAATTAATGGAGAACTTTATAAAGTTTAAGAGTTAATGGAGACAGAGGTCAATAGCGCTTTACAATCTTGGCGCCTACGAAATAGTGCGACAGGATCTGCTGATAGTCGAAGCCGTGTTGGCTCATATTGGCGGCGCCGATCTGGCAGAGGCCGACACCATGGCCCCAGCCGCGGCCAGACAGGACAAACGAAGTACGGCCCGAGGAGGGGTCAACCTCGCGGCGGACATCGAAGGCCGAGCTGTAGAGGTGCGACTCCGAGAGCGCCTTACGAATCAGCAGTTCCTTGCCCAGAGAGATAGAGCGGTTATTCGCCACGATGCGCAGTTGGTAGATACGGCCAGACGGACCACGCAGCACAGGAACCAAGTCCGTGACGAGGTCAAGCGGAGCGAAGTCAGGATATTCCGCCGACATACGGCGGTTGATGAGGTCCGTGAGAGCCTGCTGGTCGTAGGAGGCCTCCCAGTCGTGGAAGTCGTGCGTCTGCTGGTCATAGTCATTGAGCACCAGGCGGAGCACCTTCTCGTCCTTCGTGTCACACCAGGGGTCATCGACCGGCTGCAGATAGTGGAAATCGACATCCTGCCAGCAGGTGCTGAACAGTTCCGACTTGCCGCCACAGCACTTCGAGAACCGGGCATCACATATCTGCCCATCGGCATCGACCAGGACCATGCCGCGCGTCTCCTCGATGGCCTGGGCCACCAGCGGCGAGACCTGGCGCGTGATACCCTGGTACCGCTGGCAGTGGTCATCGGCACAGACATCGTACAGCGTGTGGTCCGAGTGGTCCCAGATGCGGATATAGGTATCGGGGGCAGCGCCACACTCCACCTTACCCTCTACACACTCCACTTTGTTCCCCTCTGCGGCTACGGAACCCGCTATCTGCCTCAGCACCCAGCTGCGGCTGATGATGGCGTGCGTCTTGAGCAGTTCGAGGTTATTGGTGGCCGACATCTCGGACGAGATGACCGACTTGAGGTACTCCTCGACCGGGATGATATTGATGGCGTGGAGCGTACCCTCGCGGGCTATGACACGCAGTGCGCCGCGGAAAGTCTGGTCCTCCTGCTGCTGCCAGTGGAACTGCTTGCCTATCGTCACACCCTCCAGCGTGAAGGGAGATGTCGCCGTGTGGTACTCCGCTATCTCCTGTTTCTCAGCGCGGTTGGTGCCATAGTCCAGCACCTCCAGCATCCGCTCCTCCCCCACATAATTGAGGGCGTGCGTGCGTTCGTCCGCCGAGAAGCGGATCTGCTGGCCCTCCATCACGCCCACGTGCAGCATCGGCTCCTGTCGGCGACATTGGCCCAACATATCGCCCAGCCAGGCGCCATCCACCTTGTCGTAGTCCTCCATCCGCACCATAGGTACCAGGCCGCAGAACTCCAATGCAGCAGGACTGATGATGACCTGTTCCTCGCCCTGCAGCGCATATTCGGCGGGGCGGTGGCACTTGCGTTCTATGACCAACCAGTGGCAAGCCGTCCCATCGGTCCAGCACACCACATTGGCGTGGTCCGACTGCTGTTGGGTGGTGAAGGTGGGCATCGTCTCGGTCACACCCATATCCTGCCATTGGTCCCAGGTCCAGTGGGTCAATGGCACAGCAGCCTTGGGCACCGCCTGGAAGTGCATGTGGTCAGGGGCCGATGCTCCGCTGCACGCTCCGTTGAAGAAGATCAGGTAGTCCGGCATCAGGTCCGCCAGATAGGCCATGTCCCACACCCTGCCCACGATGCTCTGCCGCTCGTGCTGCTGGCTCACTATGGTGAAGTGCCTATCCACGATCGGGAAGGGATTGACCATCAGTTTATATTGTCTGCCCGATGGCACCGCCGTGAGCGGGATGTGGCATTGCTCGCGCGGCAAGGCGTCGGGACATAGGAAACAGGGGCGTTCCACCCGACCGCCATCCACCTGCGCCACGGCACTCCGTATGCGCGCTGGATTGAACATCATATCGTACGGACGACCCTGCACCAGCACCTGTTTGTGCTGTGCTGACTTCAGGTCCATATAGCGTTGACGGGCATCGGGCCATTCGGCCAACTGTTCGTCGAAGAATTGTTCTATATTCATGGAGGGTTTTTAATTCAAGTAAAAAAGGGGAGTAAAAGGGGAGAAAAAAGGGAGAAAAGGGACGTTGGAATCAGTGGTCAGATCCGATGATTGGGGACGAACGCACGACCATACAACATCTTAACTCATTATCCCTCAACAACTATAGTCAAGTATAGGCAAAAGTATAGGGGGGTAAAATTTGTATGGGATGCAGAAAGTCGCTACCTTTGCACCGCCTCAGAGGAATCCGAGGCACACACGTTAGTTTTCAACTGACGTTTTCTCGCCTCAGTATAAGAGTAAACTCTTCTACATTCGGCTTACGCAAACGTTCTTTGACATATTGATTTTTCAACTCTTTGACAAACGGGTCAAAGAGATTACCCAAACACCCAATTCGGAGGCATTGACAACGACTGGGGGGGAAAAAGTCCCCCTAAGCAGGGGGATTTAGGGGGTCTATTTCTCCATCCTCGCCTGCAACTCGATCGTTCGGATGCGGTCCTTGTATAGGTTATTTCGGTTCACCTTGTCGCGGGACAGGTTAGCATCCGAGTTTCCGCTCCAGCGACGGCAGTTGTAGAGCGAGGAATAGATGCGACCGATGCGGTACTCGCGCGAGATACGCAGCATGGCGGCGTAGTCCTCTCCGTAGCTCGTATTGGGCAACGGATGAGCGAGCAGCAAGTCGCGGCGAAAGGCACGCGGAGCACCCAGACCATTGATGCGCAGCGCATTGTTCATACCGTTGTCCGGCGTCCACTCACGATGGTCAATCAGTCCGGGAGGAAGCGGACGGAGGTCAAAGTCCGTCAGACTATAACTGCCCACTACCGCCATACAGTCCTGCTCGCCGAAGGCATCGACAATCTGCTGCAACGTGTCCGGTCCCGCATACATATCGTCGCTGTCCAGTTGCACCACATACTGGCCACACTGGCCGGAGGCGACAGCCGCATTCCAACATCCACCTATGAGCAACGTCTGCTCCTGCGGTACGATGTGGCACACGCGGCTGTCCTGCTGGGCCAGTTCCGCCAGCACCTGGGTAGTTCCGTCGGTACTGTGATTATCCACCACAATGACATTGTAGGGGAAAGAGGTCTGCTGTGACAGGGCGGACCGCACAGCATCCGCCACCGTACGTACACGATTATAGACAGGAATGACCACCGATGCCGTCACACGACCCTCAGCGCCATCAGGATCGATGGGAGCAGCACTCTTCAGGCTGCGGACATCGATCAGGGCATCCAGGTCGCGCAGATGCTGCGTCACCACCTGTTCGAACTCAATCTGCACCTCGCGGTTGCGTGGATCGACATAGGCGAACTGACTGTCGTCGGACTCCCCTTTGTCCCTCCTGCCCGGCACGAAAGTGTAGCCGAACTCATTCAGATGCAGGGGCAACGCCCGCAGCGAGAGGATGAGTCGCAGCTGGTACCAGGCTGCATGATGCAGGTCATTGCGGTAGGCGATGGCATCCTCCTCGTCCACCCAGTCACCATGCACGAAGCCATCGGCCTCGAGCACAGCATCGGCACGGAGCAGCACCACAGGACCGAAGTCGAAGTCGTCACGCAGACTGCCGTACTGGTAGTCGATGAGCGGGACCGCGGTACACTCCTCCCCCTCACTGAGCCGGTAGTCCGCATAGACCATCGGCACATGGGCATCCGTCAGGACATTGACCAATCGGCTCAGTTCGCTGTCGGACATGACGCACTCGCCCTCCTGCAACTGAAGCAACAGATACTCTGCCCCCCGAGCCTGCAGTTCCTGGGCCAGTGCATGCATCTGTTCGCTCGATGCGAGCGAACCATGCAGGTTGTAGTAGAAAACTTCTTTCATGCTGCAAAGATACTCAAATAATCTTGAGGCTCAAAAAAAACAGAGCGAATTCTTTCGAATCCGCTCCGTTTTTTTTATTAGATTAACGTACGATTAGCGAACGACCACTTTCTTGCCATTCTGGATGTACAACTGACCAGCAACCTTAGAGTTGACACGACGGCCCATCAGGTCGAAGATACGGTCATCAGCGACAACGCTCTCCTTGGCAGAGATAGCCTCGATGCCAGTGGTACCCTCAGTCTGGATGACGTAGATGTCATAGAGCTGGCCCTTGCTACCACCACCAGTCTGAGCAACGCGCACATAGACAGGCTCAGTTGCAGAGATATGGAAGCGATTCTTCTTGTAGTAACGCTGAGTGCCAGCCGAGCTCAAAGTATCGACTGTAGCCCAAGTCTCGCCATCGGCAGAAGTCTGGAGTTCCAGGATGATGGTCGATGTACCACCATTGGTCAAATAGGTAACAATATCCAATTCGCCTTCGAACTTGACAGTCGATTCAACGCTACCAGTGTAGCTCTCACCACTGGCCTTGCCACCGTAAGTGAGCTTACCCTTTGATGGTAAACCAATCCCATCAAGTGCGGTCTCGGCATAGTAACCTTTAGCACCGTTACCTACGCCTGTAAGTGCATCGGCATTGGTCTCGCCGGTGAATACCTGGCCCTGAGAACGGAGACGCCACTGAGTGTCGGAAGTAGAATAGACATACTTGACAGCGGCAGGATCGAGCTTATAAACAGTCTTGATTGAATCCTGCTCTGGATTGACAAGAGACTTGACTGGAGTAACACCATCCTCTTCATAAACGGTTTCGGTGTGATCAACCTCCGTAGTCGAATAGCAGCTCCATGCATACTTGTCCCAGTAGTAAGCAGCCTTCTCAGACCAGTTGCTGGTCGGGGTCTCCTGAACCTCCATTGCACTGTTGTAGATGACGGCATTGGTGAACCAGTCTTCTTGGTTGGAAGTGAAGTGGGCAATGGTGTCCTTGACAGCAGGAATGCCATATACAGGACAATATTGGCTGACAATCTCAGACATGAAAAGCTTCTCACCATTAGCGAACGCTGTGATAGTAGCAGGTTCCTTGAGGATGATTGGCTCAGTATAGAGCTGCGAAGTAGCAGTACTCTCACTACCTGCAAAGCTGAAGAAGATACTGTCAGCCTTATCTGAAGTGAGTGTAATCTCGGTATAACCTTCATA
>JAILKE010000016.1 GCA_024694125.1 Bacteroidales bacterium | reverse complement strand
AAGAAGGTCGCTGACCGTCTCCAGGAGATATTCAACGAGGACCGTACCAAGTACGAGGAGAAGTGGGATGACCTCAAGATCTTCATCCAGTATGGTATGTTGAGCGACGAGAAGTTCTACGAGAAGGCTATCAACTTCGCCCTCATCAAGAACACCGAGGGTCACTACTATACCGCCGACGAGTACCGCAAACTCGTAGAGGGCAACCAGACCGACAAGGACGGTCAGCTCTGCTATCTCTATTCGGACGACAAGGTGGCTCAGTACAGCTACATCGAGGCTGCCAAGGTCAAGGGTTACGACGTCATCGAGACTGGCGGCCAACTGGATACCCCATGGATGAACCAGCAGGAGCAGAAGCAGGAGAAGTGCCACTTCAATCGCATTGATGCCGACACATTGACCAACCTGATCAAGAAGGCAGATGCCAAGAAGGTTGAGTTCAGTGAGGCTGAACGTCGTGAGAACAACGCTCTCTTCCAGAGCCAGATTCCTGAGACCTCGGGCCAGGATGGCAAGAAGGTCGAGTGGACCATCGACTTCCAGGCAATGGACGAGACCGACAAGCCAGTCATGGTTGCACAGAACGAGTGGATGCGCCGTATGAAGGAGATGAGCAAAGTACAGGGCGGCGGCATGAACTTCTATGGCCAAATGCCAGACCAGATGAACCTCGTCGTCAATACCGAGGCTCCAACCATCAAGAAGATTCTCGCTGCAGCCAAGGATGCCCTCTCGTCATCACTCAGCGCTATGAGCAAGGAGATCGAGGACAAGGAGGCTCAAGTCAAGCCACTCGAGGAGGAGAAATACAAGGCTAAGGCCGGCGAGTTCCCTCAGGACAAGGATCAGTTGCTCGACTCACTCCGCAAGGATGTGGAGAACCTCAAGAAGCAGGAGACCGAGGCTGTCGGCAAGTATGCCGCAACGGACACCACACTGCGTCAGCTCATCGACCTGGCTCTGCTCGAGGGCGGTATGCTCAAGGGTGAGGCATTGGCCAAGTTCATTGCCCGCAGCCAGGAGCTTTTGAAGTAAGCAGCGGACTACAGTCTGAAAGACAATAAACGAGGAGCGCCCATTGTAGTGATGAGCGCTCCTTATTTGTCCACGAATGGCAGGTTTCTGTTTCGATGACGGAGTAGGGCCAATGGCTGTAGCAGCAACAGGGTGGATGAATCTCTTTATTCCTCCTTGATGATGCCCTTCTGTTGGGCATACTTGAGCAGTTCGATCGTGGTGCTGATGCCGAGTTTGCGGTAGATGTGATTCTTGTGCGTATCGACCGTGCGCACTGAGATGTGCAACTGATCGGCCACTTCCTTGCTGAGCAGACCCTTGCTGAGCAGCTGTATGACCTGCAGTTCGCGTCCGGTCAGTTCGATGTCATCATCGTCCTTGCCGAGCGAGTCAAAGTGTTCGGTAGCTTCGAGCATCTGCTGACGTGCCGTTTCGGCCTGTAGGTATTGTTCGTTGGCCTGATTGAGCAGTTCGTCCTTGTCCTCGTTGGCTTTGCGCAATAGTTCATTGTTCTCTCCGCGTACCTTCATCATACGCGCCAGGACCACGACCAGTGCGGCGCTGACCAGCAACAGGAAGATGCAGGCTGCGAGGATGATGTGATTGTACGACAGTCGTCGCTCCTGCTCCTCGAGTTGGTGTTGCTGCTCGCTCATCTGGTACTTGACATTGAACGACTGCAGTTGGCGTGCCATCTTGTCGTTGTATATCAATTCGTTCAGTCGGGCGTACTCGCGCCAGTATTCGATGGCTTTCTCGGCATTGTGTAGGCTGTATAGTTCCGCCAACTGATGATTGGCCTGCGACTCCTGGTAGCGGTTGTGGGTCTGCTGGCTGAGCGAAATACATTCCTTGAGGAAAGACTCGGCATTGCGGTAGTTGCCCAGCTGTCGTTCGATGTTGGCCAGGAGGCGGCAGTTGATCAACATCGAGGTGACATTGCCCAATGTGCGTAGTGAATCGTTGGCTTCGAGGGCTTGGGCGCGAGCCTCCTCGTATTGGCCCAGACCATACAGGGCAGCAGCCAATTGAGAACGGCGGACGGGTATCTTGCGCGGATCGCCATGTTGTGTCTCGACCTCGACAGCCTCGCGGGCGAATTGCAGCCCCTCGGCATACTTGCCCTCCTGTACGAATACCTCCGATGCCATGCCCAGACGCACGGCGAGGAAGCGGGGACGGTTGAGACGCCGCTCTATCTGCAGGCCCTCGACGATGTACTTCTCGGACTCCTGCGGCTGATTGGCATATATCCAGATGGCAGCCATCGTGTTGAGCGACGAACTGATGCGGGCGCTGTCACCCGTCTGTCGGTCCAGGGCCAATGAACGTTCTGAATAGGCCGCAGCCGATGTGAAGTCACTCAGTCTCACATAGATGCACGACGTGAGCGAGAGACAGTCCGACAGCAGACTCAGACTGTCCGATCCGGTTAGACTGCGCTCGGCCTGCATGTTGTAGTTGATGGCTGGTTGATAGTGGCTGTTGTCGTACATGTAATTGGCTGCACTGTAGTAAACCAGACCATTCAGGTAGGTGACATCGCACCTCTCGCTGATGGCGAAGGTGGTGTCTGCGTATTCTTGCAGGTCGGTATCAAATAGTTTTTGTGCGATGTGAACTTTCTCCTGAACGGTGGCGGAACGGTATTTCTCAATGTCGTTGGCGATGGACAGACTGTCGGACGCGCCCAAGAGTGTCGTCACGGCCAGTATAGAAAATCCACTAAAGGCAATAAGGCGATGTCTCATATAAAGCATTGATAATTGTCATCTCTATCTGACATAAATTAGTAGGCTGTTTTGCAGACAGTTTTGAGTTAGTTGGGCATTGAATGAGCGCAAAGATAATAAAAAAATGGAAGATTCTTGTGGTTTTATGCGTATTTTTTTCTATTTTTCTCAATTTTTATTCTGAAAGTAGGTTTTTTATGCTGTTATTATACAATATTTGAGTCCGTGTAATGACATATTGTACAATAGCAAGTGATCGTAAAGAGCAGGAATGAGACTGGACTGTGCAGGTGCAAAATCTTCATTTTTAGTGCAGAACAAAGAGATTGAGGCTGTAAGACATGAAAAATGTTTAATATTTGTTTGGTCAGTCACAAAAAAAACAGTAAATTTGCACCGCTATTATTTAGTATGTTTTTATGGCAAAGAAAAATAAATTGATGAAGTTCGACGATATGGCTGGCTACAGCAATGTCTTTCAGTATGCCTTCGAACAACTGCAGGAGACGGGATTTCCGTTGCGTGGCAAGTGGGGCGCTGAGTACTTCGGCAACGATCATCCTATCGTGATTGAGTTGGGCTGTGGTAAGGGAGAGTACACCGTAGGCCTGGCTCAGCGCTATCCGGACAAGAACTTCATCGGTTTCGACATCAAGGGAGCCCGTATGTGGACTGGAGCCACTGCTGCCCTGGAGCAGGGATTGAACAATGTTGCATTCGTCCGTACCCGTATCGAGTTGATTACCCATTTCTTCGCACCGGGTGAGGTGTCGGAGATATGGATTACCTTTGCCGACCCACAGATGAAGAAGGTCAACAAGCGTTTGACCTGTACGATGTTCATGCAGCGTTACCTGCAGATTCTGAAGCCGCAGGGTACGGTGCAGCTCAAGACCGATTCGAACTTCCTCTACACCTATACCGAGGAGATGGCCAAGGCCAATCAGTTGCCTGTGCGTGCCGCTACGCGCAATCTGTATGCTGACGAGGGATTTGCTCCGGCATCGACCATCGAGGCGTTGCGCAATATCCAGACGGCGTACGAGAAGCAGTGGCTGGCCCGCGGCATCGACATCAAGTACATGGAGTTCGAACCACAGTCCCGTGAACAATGGACTGAGCCGGACGTGGAGATTGAACTCGATTCCTACCGTTCGTATGGCCGCGACAAGAACTCGTCGCTCGACAAGCATGTCTGACATTCCGTCGCAGCTTATCGGCCATAGCGTTGACAATGGAAAAATAATTAATCGCAATAAACGCAGTGGGAGTCGTCCGTAAGAGGCTCTCGACAAATAAATCATTATGGCTTTATATCCTAATCTCATCAAAGAGGCCCTGGCACAGGTTATCTATCCAGGAACGAAGAAGAATATTTTAGACAGTGATATGCTGCAGGGCGACATTCGTATCGCAGGCAGCAAGGTCAGTTTCACCTTGGTCTTCGAGAAGGAGACTGACCCATTCATCAAATCAGTATGCAAGGCTGCTGAGGCCAATATCAAATATGTATGCCAGCAGGCAGACGAACCCGTGGAGGTGGAGATCAAGACTGTGACTCGTCAGGCTCCACGTCCTGAACCAGACAAACTCCTGCCACAGGTCAAGAACATCATCGCCATTGCATCGGGCAAGGGCGGCGTGGGCAAGAGCACTGTTTCGGCCAACCTCGCTGTGGGTCTCTCCATGTTGGGCTACAAGGTAGGTCTGCTCGATGCCGATGTGTTCGGTCCATCGGTCCCGAAGATGTTCCACCTCGAGGACTTCAAGCCTTATGCAGAGCGCATTGATGGTCGTGACCTGCTCATCCCAGCCGAGCAGTATGGCATTAAGTTGCTCAGTGTCGGATTCTTCGTCGATCCGGGCAGCGCCACCATCTGGCGTGGCGGTATGGCTTCGAGCGCCATCAAGCAGCTCATCGGCGATACCAACTGGGGCGAATTGGACTACCTCCTCATCGATATGCCTCCAGGAACGTCGGACATCCATCTGACCGTAGTGCAGACCCTGGGACTGACCGGCGCCGTGGTTGTCTCTACGCCACAGCAGGTTGCATTGGCCGATGCACGCAAGGGTATCGATATGTTCAAGAATGACAGCATCAACGTGCCTGTACTCGGATTGGTCGAGAATATGGCTTGGTTCACTCCAGCTGAGTTGCCCAATAACCGTTATTACCTCTTCGGCAAGGAGGGCGTCAAGCAGTTGGCCGAGGAGATGCAACTGCCGCTGTTGGCCCAGGTGCCTGTGGTACAGAGCATCTGCGAGAGTGGAGATGACGGCAAACCGATCGTGATGAACTACGACTCGATGGTGGGTCAGTCGTTCCTCAGCCTGGCACAAGCCGTCGTAACGCAGACCAACCTGCGCAATGCCAATCTGCCGCGTACTGAACGTGTGCACGTTGACGGCAAATAAACTACTACTGACCTATCTAGAATAAGGAAAATACTTACTGCTGGGCAGGCCATCTGTAGAGCCTGCCAGCAGCTATTGAATTGAATGGAACCAACCTTAGATTGACCAGAGGTTCCCATATAATAATGCGTTAATAGAGACTTGTTTATATTTTAGCAATGAAGATTCATTTGGACGAAGTACTTAGCACCAATACTTGGGCTTTAGAACAACTCAAAGACGGTAAAAACCTGCAAGACGGTACCGTCATATGGACAACCAGGCAGACTGCAGGTCGTGGCCAGGTGGGCAATACGTGGGAGTCGGAGGCTGACAAGAATCTGACCTTCTCGCTCGTGTTGCGTCCCACTTATCTGGCACCCCGTGACCAGTTTGCCATCAGTGAGATAGCAGCATTGTCTGTACTCAAGACCCTATGCTCGATCTTACCTTCGCGTTACGCCAAGCATCTGTCGGTCAAGTGGCCCAACGACATCTACGTGGGCGATGACAAGATCTGTGGTATGTTGATCGAGAACCAGCTGCAAGGCACTGAATTTGCCTACAGCATCATCGGCATCGGCATCAACATCAACCAGGAGAAGTGGGTGGGAGGCGCCCCTAATCCGACCAGTGTCAAACTGCTGTCGGGCAAGGATGCTCCTATCGAACCAATCCTGGACGAGGTGGTCAGCCGCATTGTGACTGCATCCGAGGCTCTGTGCGCCAACCCCGAGGCTATGGCAGCCAAGGTGCACGATGACTTTGTTGCTCATCTGTATCGCCGCAAGGGCTTCCACCCCTATGTGGATGTCAAGTCGGGCGAGCCCTTTATGGGCAAGATCCGTGAGATTGAGCCTTCTGGCAGACTGCAGATGGAGTACAAGACCGGCGAGGTCCGCGTCTATGGTTTCAAGGAGGTCCACTTCGTCTTGCCTTGTGGCGTGACGAAAGAATAAAAGGGAAGTTCGCTGCGCTCACGATAAAAGCTGCGCGGTAAAAGTTCGCTGCGCTCACGCTAAAGGCTGCGCGGTAATCCCTCCCAACGCTAACCCCTCCCAACTATATAACCTCACAACATACTCTCGTACAATGTCAGAAAACGAAAAAGATATCAAATATATGCGCGAGGCATTGCGCGAGGCACGAGCCGCACTCGAAGAGGGCGAGATTCCTATCGGGGCAGTGGTCGTGTGTCGGGACCGAATCATCGGCCGTGGGCACAATCTGACTGAGACTCTGCACGATGTGACTGCCCATGCCGAGATGCAGGCCATCACGGCAGCGACAGAGTGGCTCGGAGGCAAGTATCTGCAGGACTGCACACTCTATGTGACCGTAGAACCCTGTGTGATGTGTGCCGGGGCATTAGGTTGGTCCCAATGTTCGCGCATCGTATATGGTACGCCTGATCCGCGTCGAGGGTTCCAGACCTACGCGCCGCGGGCGTTACATCCCAAGGCGGAGGTCATCTCGGGAGTATTGGCCGATGAGTGCCTCTCCCTGTTGAAAGAATTATTTAAATCTAAGCGATAAATGAAAACAATCCACTTGTTCCTATCTCTTCTGGCGGGTGTGACGACAATGTCCGCCCAGGTACCCACATCTCAGGCCGATAGCGCCTGGCTCTTCACCTACGCTACCACCAAGAATGCAGGTCACAACGGACTCCATTTTGCCTGGAGTACCGATTGTTCCAAATGGCACGAGATAGGTCCGGAGTGGGCACCCGTCAAGAGTGATTATGGTCCCTGGGGAGCACAGAAGCGTATGCTCGATCCCCGCGTGCGGTACAATGCAGCCACCCGGCAGTGGGAGGCTACGTGGCGACTGAACGAGCGTGAAGACCTCCGTGCCTTGACTCGCAGTACCGATATGGTGCTCTGGAAGCCGCAGGACTACTATCCTGCCACCCGTATTCCCCAGGAATTGATTCAGTCCGATACCACGACATTGACCCTCGATTTCAGTGGAACGGTCCGCGGACAGATGCACCGTGTGGCATGGCCAGTGGTCTATAAGTTGATCGAGAGCCAGCAGGTGCAGGCCCAACGTGCAGCACTGCACAGCGAGCGCGCCATTGATGACCTGAAGGGGCGTTTTGCCCATCTCGAGCCGCAGCATATCTCCATCAATGTGCAGACTGAGGGACGCAAGCAGATATCGGACAAGCTGATCGGTATATTCTTCGAAGACATCAATTATGCGGCCGACGGCGGACTCTATGCAGAGTTGCTCCAGAACCGCGATTTCGAATACAATGCCAAGGACGGCCGTGGTTGGGAGCCAATGTCCTGGTGGCAGGTCAAGGGCGCTTCGGCCCAGATATTGACCGACAATCCCATCCATCCCAACAATCCTCATTATCTCTCGCTGCAAGTGGGGCAGGAGCAGACCGAGGTGACCAACTTAGGCTGGGAGGGCATCCCGGTCAAGGCGGGTGCCAAGTATCGCTTCTCGCTCTTCGGCCGTGTGCCTGAGGGCAAGGCTTCGTCCGTTCAGGTCCAACTGGTCAGTAAGGATGGCACCGTCCTCGCATCGAGCAAGGTATCGCTCTCCAAGGGGCAGTCGTGGAAAAAGGTCAATGCCACGCTCCGTGCTACAGCCGATGCCCAGGATGCAGTCCTTCGTCTGGTGATGGCCAATGCCGGTACCTATCAGTTGGACATGGTGAGTCTCTTCCCGTTCGATACCTACAAGGGCCGTATCAACGGTATGCGTCGTGACCTGGCCGAGGCCCTCGAGGCTCTGCATCCACAGTTCGTCCGTTTTCCTGGCGGTTGTGTCGCTCACGGCAATGGATTGGACAATATGTATCGCTGGAAGAATACCATCGGTCCACTCGAGGCGCGCAAGCCCGATTGGAACATCTGGCACTATCATCAGTCCTTTGGCCTCGGCTTCTACGAGTATTTCCAGTTGTGCGAAGATCTCGGTGCCCGTCCACTGCCCGTACTGGCAGCTGGCGTGCCATGTCAGAACTCAGGTGTGGGCGGCAATGGCCAGCAGGGCGGTCTCCCCATGGACCAGATGGACGAATACATTCAGGACGTGCTTGATCTGATCGAGTATGCCAATGGCGATCCCAAGACCTCACAGTGGGCCAAGATGCGTGCCGAGGCAGGACACCCCAAGCCATTTGGTCTCAAGATGATTGGCATAGGCAACGAAGACCTGATCAGCGACGTCTTCACCGAGCGCTACAAGATGATATGCAAGGCTGTGCAGTCCAAGTATCCAGACATCGAGGTGGTCGGCACGGCAGGCCCGTTCTACGAGGGCTCGGACTACGAGTATGGATGGCGTCTGGCCCGCGAGTTGAATCTGGACCATATCGACGAGCATTATTACAATTCTCCCGGTTGGTTCATCAACAATCAGGATTTCTATGACCGCTATGCCCGTACTTACAATGGCAAACCATCGACCAAGGTCTATCTCGGCGAGTATGCCAGTCATATCAACGGGCGCAAGAACTGTCTGGAGACGGCACTCAGCGAGGCGCTCTATCTCTGCTCGGTAGAGCGCAACGGCGATATCGTCTCGATGACCAGTTATGCACCCCTCTTTGCCAAGGAGAAGCACACCCAGTGGAACCCCGATATGATTTACTTCAACAACAATGAGGTGAAGCCTACGACGGGCTACCAGGTGCAGCGCCTGTTCGGCACCAATTCAGGTACCACCTATCTGCCATCGCAAGTCCGACTGGAGCACCCCGATGCCCAGGTACGCAAGCGCGTAGGCAGCAGTGCAGTCATTGACCCTGCTACAGGAGACCTGATTCTCAAGTTGGTCAATTACCTGCCTGTCGCCAACAGCATCCAGTACACCTTGCCGCTCGATGCTCCGGCAGTCGTGTCGGCCACGGTGCTGACGGGACAGTTGTCCGATACCCGCGCCGTACCTGCCCCGTTGCAGGGAGTTCAGGCCGATGGCAATCAACTCAGTCTCGAGGTGCCAGCCTACAGCCTGGTCGTGCTGAGGGTCAGCCAGACAACTACATCGACCAAGAAATAGAACAATATATAAAAAAACATAACCGCAATGTCCGATTATATAGTTAGCGCCCGCAAGTACAGGCCGCACTCCTTTGCCACTGTGGTGGGACAGAAGGCCCTGGTACAGACGCTCAAGAATGCCATCCATACAGGCAAACTGGCACATGCCTACCTCTTCTGCGGTCCGCGCGGAGTGGGCAAGACTACCTGCGCCCGAATCTTTGCCAAGACCATCAACTGCCAGCACATCACAGCCGATGGAGAGGCTTGTTGCGAGTGCGACAGCTGCCGTTCGTTCGACGAGCAGCGTTCGTACAATGTATATGAACTCGATGCCGCCTCCAATAACTCGGTAGATAACATCCGCGAACTCATTGACCAGGTGCAGGTTCCTCCGCAGGTAGGTCAGTACAAGGTGTTCATCATCGATGAGGTGCACATGCTCTCGACGGCGGCGTTCAATGCCTTCCTCAAGACGCTCGAGGAACCGCCGCATCACGCCATCTTCGTGCTCTGTACCACCGAGAAGCAGAAGATTCTGCCTACCATCCTCAGCCGTTGTCAGACATACGATTTCCAGCGCATCACCGTGCAGGACATTGCCGAGCAGTTGCAGCACATAGCTACGGCCGAACATATAGAGTTCGAGCCCGAGGCGCTGCAGGTCATAGCACGCAAGGCGGATGGTGGTATGCGCGATGCCCTTTCGGTCTTCGACCAGATTGTATCGTTCACCGAGGGTCATGTCACGCGCCAGGCCACCATCGACAATCTCAATATACTGGATTACGAGCTCTTCTTCCGACTCACGGCCGATGCACTGGCGGGCAATATCCCTGCAGCGCTCGTCGTGCTGGATGAGGTCATCCGACGGGGCTTCGATGCCCAGACCCTGATAGCCGGTTGGGCCAGTCACCTGCGCGACCTGATGGTCAGCCAGGATCCAGCCACGCTCTCGCTGGTCGAGGCAGGAGCCGACGTGGCAGCCCGCTATCAGCAGCAGGCAGCCCAGTGCCCGCCCGCGTTCCTGTACCAGGCATTGCAGATTGCCAATGAGTGCGACTTCAATTATCGTAATTCGCGCAACAAACGCCTCAGCGTAGAGCTCGCCATCGTCAAGGTCTGCCTGCTCCTGCATCCTGCATCCTTGCCCGGAGCAACGACGTCAGCACCCGCAGCCGCACCCCAGACAGCCGCTCCACAGCGCCCTGCTGCGCCCCAGGCGCAACCGCAACCTGCCTATCGGCCCCAGGCACCGCAGGCTGCAGCCCCGCAACCGCAACGCCCTGCAGCGCCACCACAGCCTGCCCGTCCGGCGCCCGTTCAGCCACAGCAGGTCCGACAGCCTGTTCCTCCTGCCCCTCAACCGACCCCACAGGCAGCCCCAGCGCAGCCAGCCGGTGCCCAACCGCAGCGAGTGGTGCTGGGAGGAGGAGCTGACCGCTTCCGGCAGGCGCCCGGAGGAGCACGCCTCAGCGCACTGCACAGCGGCGCACAGGCCAAACCTGAGGCCAACGTGGTTCAGGAGTTGCCCGAGATGAATGAACCGGTACAGCCCGACGCGCTTCGGCGCACGTGGAAAGAATTTACCAGTACCATCCCGACTGAGAAGTTGCTGCTCAATGTCATGGTCGGATATCTGCCGCAGCTGGTAGAGGGTACGCAGTACGTTGTGACATTGGCCAGCAAGGCTCAGCAAGACATCATCGAGAGTCGTCGTGAAGATATCCGTCGCTACCTGTGCCTGCAGTTGCACAATTCGCACATCTCTATTGACTACGTCGTTTCCGAATCGCGCGAAGTCCGTCACGCCTTCACTCCGAGAGAGAAGATGGAGGATATGATCGAGGCCAATCATGCCGTACAGGACCTTGTTTCGGCCTTCAGGCTCGAAGTCGGATAACTGACAAATACCCCTGTTCATAATAATTGAGCACATAGAATAAGACAGATGCTCACATATCCGTTAGCTTTTGCTTTTGTGACGAAGTGACCGAGAACTCAATCGCCTTCTATCGTGAGGTGATTGAGTTTTTTTTCGTTTATTGTGTCTATTTTTGATATTTGTAATCTCCATTTCTTTTGATAAAAAAGGATGATTACCCTGCGATTTCCCTTTTTTGGACAATTGTTTGCATATTTTATAAAAATAAATACTACCTTTGTTCCGTCTTTAATCCATTAATCTATGAAAAAGGTAATTATTTCATTATTTTTATTGACGATGGTATTACCTGGTTTTTCACAAAGAAAGATCCAGGTAGTAGAAAATACAGTTTCGTCAGTCGATACTATTGAATCTAAAGTCATCAAGAGAAAGGTTGCTATTGGACGATTCTCGAATGAGACCCAGTATGCAAAGGGTATTTTTTACGACAAAGAGAATGATCCAATGGGGAAACAGGCACTTGACATTCTTTCATCGAAGTTGGCTGCAAGTGGAAAATTCTTGTTGTTAGAGCGTAGTGATTTGTCTGCGTTGCTATCGGAATGTCAAAAGGGAGAGGGTACAAAAGCTACCATTGGTGCAGATTACATGATTATTGGGTCAGTTACAGAATTTGGTCGAAAGAACGTTGGAAAACAGGGTGCTTTTTCTTCATCTGTTACCCAAGTAGTAGAAGCAGCTGTTGCTATTCGATTGGTTGAGGTTTCCACTGGTCTTATTATTTATTCAGATGAGGCCAAGGGAACTGCAGAACTTACTTCAAAACAGACCTTGGGTATTGGTTCTAAAGCGACATATGATGCAACTTTGAGTGACAAAGCTATCTCTGAAGCTATTGGTCAATTGGTAGAGAATATTATTAATAAGTGTACAGATAAGCCGTGGAGAACCTACTTCTTGAATTATGATGCAGATGCTATCTTGATAGCAGGTGGGGCAAGTCAAGGTATTGCAGCTGGAGATGAGTTTCTCATCAAGACAAAAGGAAAGGAAGTAAAGAACCCACAAACGGGAGTTGTGATTGAACTTCCTGGCAAGAAGATAGGAACATTGTCTGTCGTCGCAACTGCAGGTGATACCCCAGAAACTGAGTATTCTTTTGTGGAGGTTAAATCGGATGTAGAGATTGATGCCAACAATCTGTCAAACTATATAATCGAGGAAAAATGAAAAATTTGATTTTATATTTATTAGTAGCAATTGCATCCATTTCAATGACGGCATGTGGCTCTATGCCTATTGCGCAACAGAGTGGTAAGGAAGATACATGTTCGTTGGTCTTTGTAAGTCAAGGACAGCATGTAGGTGAAATGGTGTCGGTTCAGTTGGATAATACTTCATTTGAGGCCAAGACTGTGTCTTATAAAAAGGCAACGCGAAAAGGAATCGCCTATAGTGTAGCTCCTGGTACACGTTCAATTACAGTTAAGGATGAACAAGGGAATGTTATTTATAGCAAGAAGATATTTTTATCAACTCAAGAAACAAAACAAATACAATTGCCATGAAGAAGGTTATTTTATTTTTCACGATTTGTGTCGGTATGATGTCGTTGTCTTCGTGTGCAACCTCTACGCTGTATTCGTGGAACGATTACGAAGATGCTTCTTATGAGTATAGTAAGGTAGGAAGTGAGGAGCAGAAAGAGAAGTTGATCAAACAGTTTGAGAAAATGAAAAAGCAAACTGGCCTTAGGAAAACGGTTCCTCCTGGATACTATGCAGAATATGGATTCCTGCTTGTAAAGGAAGGAAAGACCGAAGAAGGTGTAGCTATGCTTAAAAAAGAAATAGAATTGTATCCTGAATCAACAATCTACATTTCCAGGATTATTAAACAGTTAGAAAAATGAAAAACTACATAATTTCTCTATCCATATTGGTTTGTATGCTGACATCCTGTGCTCCTGTAATTACAAGAGGAACACAATATGCTAAATTGTATGAAGAAGATCCGACTACAATTTTGATTATGCCTCCTATCAATAGAACTACTTTTGTGGAAGCAAAGGATTATTTCTACACAACGTTGTATGTGCCATTGGTAGAAAAGGGATACTATGTCTATTCTCCATATATGACTTTGCAAATGTTGGAGGAAGAAAGTGCGTATGATAGCGAAATGTTTATTGAAGCAGACTTGACAGCATTTAATAAGATACTGAATGCTGACGCAGCCATGTTTACAATCATTAAGTCATGGCAACGTAGCAAGATAGGAGGTACCTTGACTTGTGGTGTGGAGTATATTCTCCGTTCTACCAAAACAGGAGAGATACTATACAAAAGGGAGGGCTTGATAACCGTTGACACCAGTGTAAATGTTGGATCCAATTCTTTGCTTGGCGCCTTGGTAAACATAGCAGCCACGGCAATCAGTACTGCAGCGACAGATAAAGTCGTAGCAGGACGTGCTTGTAATATGTATGTATTGTCCGATATGCCAGAGGGTAAGTATGGTCAAAAGCACAAGACGGATAGTTCCCTCGCTGCTGGTAAAAGCTATATAAAAGGTACGACAAAGCTATAAAAAATAATGTAATAATACAATTATAGAATCGGGTTCTTTATACTCGGAATCTCGAAATTCAAGATAATATATTACATTGTCCAAATACAAAAAAATAACTTGGGTTACTTGCCCAAGTTATTTTTTTGTTCTTTGTCGTGACCAACATTGTGGCACAGTTTGGCAATCTCCTGCAGTTCGGTCCATACCTTCTGACCCTCCATTTCGCCACGGTGCACCAGGCTGTCGGTCTCCTCGGGGTCGAAGCTGGTGGAGGAGTAGCCCGATATGTCAGGGTGTATCAGCAGCGATGCCCGTTTACGGTTCTCCTGATACTTCTTTAGGTCCGGTCGTGCAAATTTCCACACCAGAATGGCGCCCAGACCACGGCTGGAGATCGAGTCCCGTCCGTGCTGCGTGGCGCGGCAGTCCTTCATCAGGTCTATGGCTATCACGATGTCGGCGCCCATACGGTAGGCGACATCGACCGGGAGATTGTTCAGTATGCCGCCATCCACCAGCACCATCTCCTCCTTCTCGACGGGGCGGAAGGCTATAGGGACCGATATGCTGGCCCGGACAGCCTGCGCCAGGTTGCCGCTGTCCAGACAGACCTCGTTCAGTTCGGCAGCATCGACCGCCATGGCGCGGAAGGGGATGGGCAGCGAGTCGAACTGTCCGTCGTAGTGCCCGAAGAGCGAGTCCAGGGCATGGGTCAGGTCCTCGCCGCTCAACATCCCAGGCACATATCGGTCTGGGCGGGGCGACTTGCGGCGCAGCGGCGCCAGGTCCGAGAATATCTCCCTCCAGTCCAGTTCGTGGTAGATTTTCTCGATCTCCGCAGCCCTGTACCCGTAGGCATAGAGCGAACCGACCACTGCGCCCGACGATGTGCCTACGATGTAGTCGATGGGGATGCCGGCCTTCTCGATGTACTTCAGTGCGCCGATGGTAGCTGCAGCCTTGGCGCCACCGCCACTCAGGGCCAAAGCCACTTTGGGGCGACAGACTTTTCCCGGCTGGGTTGCGGTCTGCTGCGTGATGTTTTGTCCAATGGAAATGTTCTGAGCTGTCCCGTCTGCCCATGTCATGAGAAACAGCATATTGAACAATAAGAAAAGTTTTAGCCTTAGTGTCATTGTTGTTTTTGTTTGCGCAAATGTATGCATTTTTTAGTTTACTACCAAACAAAAGGTAGAAAAAGCGTGTGGATTAAGTATAGTTAACATATCAGCCCGATTTCCGGATGGGAAAAAGAGAAACTCGGGCGAGTCCGTCCCCGACCGGCTGTCTGTCCTGTATGCTTGGGACAACTGTCAGGTCAGCGGGAGGGGAGGTAGAAGAGAGGTGCAGCGTAAGACCAGCGTAAGTGAAATGTCTTACTCTCCACTTACGCTGGTCTTACGCTGCACTTACGCTGGACGGTTCCTACACATGCGCTCATGGTATCCGTATGGTACCCTCGGAATACCTACTGCCCATGCCGATGTGCCCATGGGTTCAGGGCCGATGCAGGCGGTGGGGGACCGAAGCGAGGCGGCTCACTCGCGTGCCTCCTTCAGCGTGGGGATGTCAATGCGGTACACCTTGCCGTCATTGTGGATGGATAGGGCGAGGTTGTAGTACGACAACTGGCGGTCCAGGTTCTGCAGCCCGATGCCGTGGCTCTCGACGTGGTCCTTGAGCTGGATGTTGTTCTCGATGCGAATTACCGTGCCCATATCGCGGATGGAGATGTGCAGCGGGGCGCGGGACGAGACGACGTTGTGCTTGATGGCATTCTCGATGGCCATCTGCAGGCTGGTGGGTATGACAAGGCGTTGGCCCAGGTCCGATTCCTCCAGGTCCGAATCGACGGTCAGGCCGTTCTGGTGTCGGATCTGCTGCAGGTAGATGTAGTTCTGGGTGAAGGCAACCTCGTCGCGTAGTGGGACTGCCCGCTCCTTGGCGCTGTCCAGCAGGTAACGATACACCTGCGCCAGTTTCTTGGTGAACCGGTTGGCCATCTCGGGCGACTGGTAGGTGAGGGACGACAGGACGTTGAGGCTGTTGAAGAGGAAGTGCGGGTTGATCTGCGCCTTGAGTGCCATCAGCTGGAACTCCGCCTGCTCCTGCTTCATGCGTGCTATGTGCTCCTGGTTGATGAAGGACTCGACCAGCATCAGGATGATGAAGTTGGTGAAGACTGCCGGGATGATGACGCGCAACTGCAGCGGGTCGTAGTCCAGCCCCGGAACCACGTCGGCGACGTGTGCCACCTTGGCTAAGCCCAGTACGCTGACGATGAAGATGACCGACAGCAGCAGTTCGTACATGTAGCGCTTGTGCAGTGCAGGGGCGCGCTTGGAGAGTGTGTGCACGATGCGGACATCGACAGCGGCGATGCCGATCACGACAGGCAGGTTGAACAGAAAGTGCCTGAAGATGATGGCAGGCTCGAAGCCTCCGTCACTGATGAAGACGAAGGTCGATACCGAGCCGAACAGCATCATGCTCACGAAGGCTATCAGCCATAGTCGGGTCTTACGATTCATATCCATCCATCCATTTTAGTACGTTCTCCGCGCGGCTGCGGCTCACCACGATACCCTGCGGACAGTCGGGCAGCAGGTTGATGCCCAGCTTGCCGGCAAAGAGCTTGTAGCACTTCGTCACGGCCGATATATTGGCGATGCAACCGCGCGATATGCGGCAGAATTCATTGTGCGCCACCATCTCCTCGAGCATGTCGAGCGAGTAGTCTATCACGTATCTCCGTCCATTGCGCGTGATGACATAGTTGGCCTTGTCCTCGCTCCAGAAGCAGGCTATCTCGCTGGTAGGTACATAGCGGTACTCGTCGCCTATCTGCAGCAGGAAGCGGTTCTTGGTGTAGTGGCGCGCCAGCTGCTGTTCGATCAGTGCGGGCTGCACCGGTTGTGCCAGTCGCTCCATCTTCTCCAGGCTGGCCAGCATCTCCTCCTCGTCTATGGGTTTGAGCAGATAGTCGATGCCGCTGGTCTTGAAGGCCTGGATGGCATATTCGTCAAAGGCGGTGGTGAAGATGACCGGAACCCGACACTCGATGCGGTGGAAGATGTCGAGCGACAGACCATCGGACAACTGTATGTCCATGATGATGAAGTCGGGCGTCTCGTGACTGAGGTACTCTACGGTCTCGGCCACGCTCTCGGTCCAGTGCATCAGTTGGTACTGAGGGCGCAGGTGCGAGATGATGCGCTTCGCCTCTTCGTAGGCAAAGTATTCGTCTTCGACAATCAGGTATTTCTTCGTTTCGGTCATCATTGGGCAAAGATATACAATTATTCGTTATCGTGGAACACTAACTCCACAGAAACTGCACCTCCGGCTATGAAATAGCCCAGACAACCACCCTCGAAGTTGCAAATTGGGTTGTAAGACTGACGTTTACTCAGACTGAGGCTGTACAGATAGTCGTACGAATGTTGGTCGATGGTCAGCACCTCCACACGGAGTTGGTCCCCGTCGTGCAGGATCTTGTGCTGGTCCTCGGGTTTGTTGTCCTCGTACGTGTCGCGGCTCATGCACGATATGTTGCGCTCGATGATCCCGTCCTCGTATCCCTTGTCCGTGAATACGCCCCACTTGTACACCTCGCCGTTGCGGAACATACGGAAGCAGTAGTGGTTCTCCTCGCCCTGGACGTCCTGGATCTGGAGCGTGCAGAAGAGGCGGTCGGTCTTGCCGTCGTCCCAGGTCAGCGTGGCTGACTCAATCGTGGCAGGGCGGCACATCTGGGCTGTCGATGAGTAGGTGCGGTCACCCACCTGGACCTGCAGCGTGTAGGTCTGGCCGGGCACGGCGGTGGAATCGGGGTCAATGGCCTGGCCATCCTGGTCGGTCAGTGTGACCAGGGCATCGACCTGCTGCGGCAATGTGGTGCACTCCATGTCGGTGGTCTGTGTCACCTGTATGTCCAGGCCGTCCTGGGTGAGGTAAGCCTCGATGACGTCGATGGGTGCGACGGTGTGATAGTCAAAGTCCATTTCCTCCTTGCAGCTTGCCAGAGAGAGGACCGTCCATATAGCAACAAAAAACTTTTTCATCATTGTCATTAGAATTTGATTGAGTAAGAAACCGATGGGATGAACTTCAGGAGCGAGATCTTGGTCGCCTTGACGCCGGTTGGCTTGGTCGAGTCATCCTCGAACAGAATCATGAATGGGTTGGACTGACCATATACATTGTACAGGCCGAAGGACCACTTCGAAGTATATCGGTCGTGCACAGCCGTGCGGTTGAAGCTGATGCCCAGACGGTGGTAGTCCGGAGCGCGGTACCCGTTGCGCTCGGCGTAGTAGTATTGCCAGCCGTCCGTCAGACGGTACTTGCCGCTCGGTGCGGTCAGAGCCTGGCCCGTATTGTATTTCCACGACGTGCTGACGTCCCACTTCCTATTGATCAGGTAGATGGCGACCACGCTCAGGTCGTGGCGTCGGTCATTGCTGGCAGTGTACCAGTTGCCGCCGTTGATGCCCTCTATCTGGTTCTCTACCCACGACAGCGTGTAGCTCACCCAGCCCGTCAGTCGGCCGTTGTTCTTGTGCGCCTGGAACTCGACGCCGTATGCACGGCTGTCACCGCCCAGGATGATGTTGTCCATATGGATGTCCGACCGGTGGTTCTTGCCGTCGCAGTAGTCATAGACGTTATTGGTGAACTTGTAGTATCCTTCGACCGAGAAGTCGTAGTGCTCGTTGTCCGTCTTGCCCGTATATCCCAGGCTGAACTGATTGGCTCGTTGAGGCTTGACCACGTCGCTGCTCATCGTGTATCGGTTGAACGGCATTGATGTGGCATTGGACATGATGGCGTGTATGTTCTGCGATGTATTGGAGTATCCCATCTTGAAGCTGTGGTTCGAGGTGACCTTCCAGCTGGTGCTGAAGCGTGGCTCCACTGTGACATAGGTCTTGTGATCCTCGGGCGCAAAGACGCTGCCGCGTACGCCTGCCGACAGGGTGAGCGACGTGAGAGGCTTCCACTCCGTGTCCACCCATGCACTGTGCTCCCAGGCATTGTTCTGGTCACGCTCGGTGGTGTTACCCACCGTCCATTCGGCGGACCGCAGCCAGGTGTGGTCCGACTGCAGACCGGCATTCCACTTGAGGCGGGGCGTCTGGAACCACTGCCAGGTGTAGTTGGCTCCCATGTGGCGGATGAATCCGTTCTGGTCGTAGTCCATACCCATGGCCTCCATACCCATCTCGTTGTCGAAACTTGAGTAGTAGGTCGTGAAGGTGCTCATCATATTGTCGCTGAAGTAGTGCATCCATCTGCCCGACAGCGAGGTATTGCTCCAGTCCATGTCCATCATGTCGTCCATGCCCAGCACGTCCTTGCCGTTGAGCACGGAGAATGCCAGTCGGTCCTTCGAACTGAGTCGCCAGTCCACGCGGGCATTGATGTCGTAGAAGTGGAACTTGGAGTCCTTCAGGTCGCCCGACTGCATGAACATGTCGGCATAACTGCGGCGTGCCGTGATCAGGAACGATGACACGTCCTCCTTGATGGGACCCTCGGCAAACACCTTGGCCGACAGCAGGCCCAGCGTACCGCCGTAGTGATACTCGTACATATCGCCCGGACGGGTATCGACGGTCAGTACCGACGATGTGGCGCCGCCGTACTGCGCCGGGATCATGCCCTTGTACAACGTGGCGTTGGTGATGGCATCGTCGTTGAAGGTGGAGAAGAGGCCCATCAGGTGTCCTGCCTGGTAGAGTGTCGTCTTGTCCAGCAGGATCTGGTTCTGGCTCGATGTGCCGCCACGGACCTGGAATCCGCTCGAAGCCTCGCCCTCGGACTTGACACCCGGCAGCAGCTGCAGGGAGCGGAAGATGTCCTTCTCACCGAACAGCGATGGGATATGGTTCAATTGCAGCAGGTCTATCTTCTGTTCTCCTAACTTGGCCATATTGACGCGCTGGTTGGCGGACTGCGAACTGACCACCACTTCGTCCAGGCTGAATTCCCGTTTGATCATATTGGTCGAATCTTGCACCTGAGCCATACCTGCCATGGCTGGCAACGCCAATAACGTCAATAGAAAGTGTTTGCTTGTCATATTTTCATCTTATTGCATTTGATTTTACGGGTGCAAAGGTACGTACTTTTCCTCACTCTCGTTCTTTTTGTCCGACGGACTGCACGATTGGCTGGATGAAATGCAATATCGGGAGGAAGAAGCAAACCGCCTGGTGTCGAGCAAAAAGAAACGGAAGATAAAGCGGCGGAGGCAATCCTGTAGATACACCTCCGCCGCTTTATGATTTATTGGCTGTAATGGAAAATGGCCAAATCAATAAATTGTAAATCGTAAATAGTTGAATTGTAAATAGTAAATCGTCAAATCGTAAATGAATTTACTGTTTCTCCATCGGACACCTCACCACATCGACCACGTGGCTGCCGGCACCGATCAGGTCGGGCCGCTCGGAGATGCACTTCTGGTACTCGATGAATAGGTTGAATGACTCCTCGCTCATCTGGTTCAGACGGGTGCGCATGTAGTCCGCCGCACCATCGGGCGAGAAGATAGTCACGCGTTCCAGTCCGGCCTGGGCATTGAGGCGGTCTATGTCCTCCAGTCGGACATAGTCATACAGTTCGCCCTCCTGCACCTTCAGGTGGAAGTGCTCATCGACGAAACCGCGCGCCCGTAGTTCCGGCATACGCTCCTCGTCGAAGCAGTAGGAGAGGATGCTGTATTCATTCATCAGGTAGGCCACCAGGATCACGCCGCCGGGTTTGGTCACACGTTTGGCTTCGCGCAGGGCTTTGAGTTTCTCTTCATCGCCTATCAGGTGATAGAGTGGGCCCAGCAGCAGCGTGACGTCGGCCGATGCTGAGGGTATGTCGGGCATATTGCGCGCATCGCCCTGCACCACGTTGGCCGTAGGTTCGCGCTTCAGGAATACCTCGATGTTGCGGCGCACCAGTTCCACTGCCTTCACATCGTATCCCTCGGCCATCAGAGCCGATGTATATCGTCCCGTTCCTGCCCCTATGTCCAGTATCGACTGTCCCTGGTGCAGGAATCGGTGCAGGTGGTGCATCGTGGTCTCGAACTCAACCATCCCGTGTCGGCGCAGCAGACGCAGGTCCTCCGGGTGCTTGTTATAGTGCTTCTCTATGTTGGATAGTGCCATACTGTTCTTTTTTTTCTGCTGCAAAGATAACCAGTTTTATTGGTACTGCCAAATATAGGGCACAAAAAAACAAACGATTTTCAGTGGATTATGTAGCCTCTATGTCCCTATTTGGAAAAGTAGTTTCTCCCCAATATGAAGAAATGGTTCTTTCGTTCTCTCCTTCCTCTATGTTTCTTACATAGTTCGTCTGGTAGAAATGTGCAATGGATGGATATTGCGCAATCGCCTTACATTCCTTGATTTTTAGCCTATCACACTTAAAAATGAGGTGGATAAAGTGAATAAAAGTGAAGAAAATGCAATTATAATGGGATATAATGCAGAAAATATAGATATTTATTCTTTGTTTTGGCAAAAAATATTTAATTTTGCATGCGTATCATATAATGTGGTACAACTCATCTGAAGAAGAATGGAAAATCGGATAAAAGTAGTTCTCGCAGATAAGAAGAGAACCAATAAGTGTTTATCCGAGCAGTTAGGCTGTGCTCCTACTACTGTGAGTAAATGGTGCACCAATTCCAGTCAGCCACCTATGTAGACATTCGTCAAGATTGCAGAACTCTTCGAAGTCGATATGTCTTTTTTTTTGGGGGGGGATCATGAGCGACTTCGACAAGCAATTGAAACAATTGCTCGGAGATAAAGAAAACTCAAGATGAAAGCATTCGCAGATGCGAAAAAAGGTTTTATGTTTTAACGATTATTGGCATGGACAATCTTTCTCATTTCCATTCGTTAGAAGAATTGATACGCGCCCTGGACAGGGAGCGTAAGTTGCTTCATGCGCTGTTTCAGGATAGGAAGAAACTGTCGTTCAGATATGACCTGGCACGAGAGTTGGCGAGTAAGCGTGATGAAAGCATCGAGTTCCTGCGGCGATATGGCATCATCCGAGAGAATGCCGACTTCGTGGAACTGGAAGATGTGTACCTGAAGTTCTTCGAGGATGTGCTGGAGGTGAACGAAGAAATCAATGTGGCCAGCGTCAAGGAGAGCATAGGTAACCTGAATAATGCCATCGACTACTATCTCAGCGAGAATAATCCCAGCCGAAAGTACGGCTATCTGCGAGACGTGAAACGAATATTGCGGAATATTGCGCTCACGACACTGAGGAATGTGATTGATTTGAAACGCAACATAGACAATACCTACAAGAACGAGCCGACCTTTGCAATCAAGAAAAAGAAACTTGTGCATCTGGATGAGAAACGTCAGGACATTGCAGCCCTCATCAACGAGTGTGAGAGGGTAATAGACGAGAAGCAGACCACATTCTTTATGGTGGCGATGGACGTACAGTTGAAGGACATCGTTACGGATGTGAAGTTGCAATTGCGCGAAGTGTATCATAACCTGTTGGAGCTTGACCGACAAATCATTACCTACCTGAACCTGATAGAATACCAAAGTCGTCTGTTTCAGAAGGTGCAGAAACTGAAATACTTGCGGGACCAGATGCTGTTCGATACGAATACGGACATACAGGCCAAGTTGCAGACACGGAATCCTTTATGGATGGAGCCCCGTCCACGATATGCGCTGAAGGTGTCGCTCTCCATGCTCCGCAATTCGGAAGAAGGACTCCGTGTGTTGCAGGATATCTCCCATGGCAAGGGCAACAGCCGGTTGCAGAAAGGCAATCTGGCAGAACCTCTCACGGAGAGCGAACTGACAGAGCAACAAGCGGTGTTGCCGATGGTCGATGTGAACGAGGTGAAGAATGCCTTCATGGCTTCGGGCGATCATTTGTTCCACTTTGTGATGAACTATTCAGGCTACAATATCAAGTTGGACGATGAGGCTAAACTGGTGCTTTTCTGCCAGATTGCCACACAATATCTGGACGAATTGCATATTGGCGAAGAATACCGCCAGTATGGAACCTTTGAGTATCCTGTTATCTATCCACAAGCAAAGAAGATGTAAAGAATATGCGTTATACCAAAGAAATATTCGATATACTGAGCAAGGGAGGCTTTATCTCCCAAAACTCAATCTCGCAGCAGCGTTCCCACTTGTACGATGCCATAGAGGATGACTTCAGCGACTACCAAGAGTACTTCAGCGGCATAGGTTTCCTGCTGGAGGGAGGTAATGGATACTATTATTTCTCAAGGAGTGAGAACCGAGTGGAGCTGACGGACAAGGTACAACGACTGGCACAGTGGATTGACAGAGTGGATTTCCTTAAGACTTTCAACAATACCTTTTCGTCAGGCTTTACATTCCGCAAGTCAAACATCCTCGAAAAGTTCTCCAGCGACATCGAACTGAAGGAAAAGGCACGTAATCTCTATACGGAGGTGAAGACCAACGATGAGAAGATAGAGAAGTTGGTAGGTGACCTGGAACGAATGGGATTCGTGGAACTGGAGAATGAGTTGGACGGTACCTACAAGGTGACTGCTGCCTTCCATTACATCGAGGAACTGATAGATTGTCTCACCATCATTGAAACGGAAGAGTCATGAGAGCATTACGCAAGATAGTCTTTATCAACAGCGCCAACATACGCTATGCAGAGGTAAAGTTGGATGGTAACGTACACTTCATCGGCACACAGGGTGTGGGCAAGAGTACTTTGCTCAGAGCCATCCTTTTTTTCTATAATGCCGACAAACAGCACCTCGGCATACCCAAGGAGATGAAGTCGTTCGACGAGTTCTATTTGCCTCATGCCAATTCATACATGGTCTATGAGGTCGAACACGAGCATGGTCCGTTCTGCATCCTTGTGCTCCGTTCGTCGGGCAGGGCATGTTACAGATTTGTGGATGCTGCCTACAGCAAAGAATGGTTGGTGGACGAACATGGTGAGGTGACAGCAGAGTGGAAGGTGATACGCGAGCGGCTGGGTGGAGCCTATATGAGCAAGGTCATTGACCGCTATGAGCAATATCGAGACATACTCTATGGCAACTCCCAGACAGTAGGGAAGGAGTTCGCACGCTTCCGGTTGCTGGAGACCGGCAGTTATCAGAATATCCCGCGAAGCATACAGAACGTGTTCCTCAACTCTCGATTGGATGCAGATTTCATCAAGGACATCATCATCCGTTCGATGAGCGATGAGGAGGCTAATATCGACTTGGGCTATTTCCGCAGACAGGTGGCTGACTTCGAGCAGGAGTACAAGGATATTTCCTGTTGGTATAAACTGAATCAGAAGGGAGAATCGACAGTCCGGAAACAAGCCGATGCCGTCGTGAAGGCCTACCATGAACTGCTGTACATGAAACAGCAAATAGAGGAGTTGTGCGGCGAACTGAAATATGCAGAACGAGTTTCCCGGGAGAAATTGCCCTTGATTGAAACAAGAGTGGCAGAGCTGACGCAGGAACAAGATAGGCAGAAACGTCTCTTGTCGGAAATTCAGCAAAAGCATGATGCGGAGAAAACTGTCTTGAATCAGGATCAGGGTGCGGTGAATGATAGAATGAAGCGGCTGAAGGATCGGAAGGAATACTACCTGACGCACCAGATAGACAGCGTGATTGCCCACTGCGAGAAGGAACCGGGCGTGAAGGCTACTCTGGAAGGCTATAAGGAGGAGCTGGCTGACCTGACGGCACGATTCAACGATGTCACCACGAAATATAAGGTCCTGAGCCAGAATATCACATATCAATTGGAATCGTTCCGACAGACACAGCAGCAGCGTGTCCTGGCGGAGGGTCAGGAGAAGCAAAAGACTGACGAACGATTGCTGAAAGAATATACCGATGCAAGAACCGGGATTGAACAGTCTTTTGAAGAGAAAATTGCAGCTGCTTCAAATACTATAGAATCGGTGAAGACTGAGCAGAACGATTGCGAGAAGGAACTCCTGAAACTAAAATATCTTGTTCCGTTCAAAAATGAAAAGGAGGCACTGAATCAACAACTGAATGAACTGCAACTGAAGGAAAAAGAACTGGCGGGTAAACTCTCCTCAATAGCATCCGATATTAACCGTGTGCAGGCTGAATATGACAAGGATGAGGCTGAAACAATGGCAGACTATCAGCGAAAGTTGGACGAGAAGCAGACCGATATTGAGAGACTTTCAGAACAGATTACTGCCATCCAGAAGTTGCTCGATCGCACAAAGGGATCGCTATATGAATGGCTCGAAGAAAACCAGCCCGACTGGGAACAGAATATTGGCAAGGTCATCAATGAGGAGAAGGTGCTCTATCAGACGGGCTTGCATCCGCAGAAGACTGACGGAGCCTCGTTGTATGGTGTGAAACTGGACTTGACGGACCTCCCGCTTGATGTCAGGAAGCCGAAACAACTTCAGGAAGAAAAGTCAAGTTTGGAGAAAGAACTGAAACAGGCTAAGGCTGAATGGCAACAGATTCAGCAACAGCAGGAGAAGGCCATCGAAGAGTTGAAGCGGCAGTTCACGCCCCGGTTCAAAGAGCTCCGCCAGCAGAAATCTCTGGCGGAGACGGAGCTCGGGATGATACCACAGCGGCGCAAGACGATTGCTGTGAGCATCGAGGACTATGATGCTAAAGCGAAACAGATCATCGAGCAAAGCCAGCAGGAACTCATTGCCCGTCAGCATGAATTGGCCCACAAATTGTCATCGGCACTGATTGCTCATGAAAAGATAATCGCCGACAAGCAAAAACAGCTGAACGGTGCTGAGAAAAAATATAATGATGCGAAGGCTGGAAATGTCAAAGCCCATACAGAGCGTATAGCAGGAATCAAAGCTGAAACGGCTATTGCTGAAAAGAATGCCGAGGCTGACCTGCTGAAGTTGAAGCAACAGGAGTTGGTCGAACTGAAAGGCCGAGGTGCTGATACGTCGCGGGTAGAGGACTGCAAGGCGAAGATAAAGACGGCTGAAGATGAATTGCACTATATCGACGAGCACCGCAAACTGGTGTACGACTATCAGCGGGACAAGGAAGAACTCTTTGACCAAGAGGATACCCTGAAGAATCAGAAGAAAGTGCTCGCGGAAAAACTGTTGCAACTGAATGAGAAATACCAGCAACGTAAGCTGAAGTACGACCAGCAGTTGGTTGCCATAGGCAAGGAACTGGCAGAACGCATTGACGAACGGAAGCATCTGGAAGAAGAATTACAGAAGGGTGACCGTTTCGCTCATGATGAGAAACTATGTCCTCCCATGTTGGCCGAAGCAAAGGAGAAAAAGACGTTGCGTACACCCGGACAGGCTGTTGACGAACTGACGGGTATCATTGTTCAACGTCAGACGCGATATGATCAGTTCAAGCAAAGCATCAATGTGTTCAAGGGCAATTTCTCGGCTAAGAACACGTTCAGTTTCAGGACAGAACTGACAACGGACGATGACTATCTGGATTTCGCCAATAACCTTGACGACTTCCTCATAAACAACAAACTGGAAGAGTATCGCCGTCGTACCAGTGAACGGTATGTGGACATCCTGGCACGCGTATCGAAGGAAATGGGTGAACTGACGCGCCATGAGTCGGACGTTGACAAGATCATTCACGATATCAATAGAGACTTCAAGGAGCGCAACTTTGTCGGCGTTATCAAACTCATCGCCCTGCAGTCTGTCCCCTCGACCGACAAGATGGTGCAACTGATGAAGTGTATCAAGGAGTTCAACGACGAGAACCAGTTTGCCATGGGAGAGATGAACCTGTTCTCGACAGTCAACCGTGACGAGGTGAACCAGAAGGCAGTCGGTCATTTGCTCGACTTCATGAAGTCGCTGATGGATAATCCATCACGTCAGTATCTGACTCTTTCTGACCTGTTCCAGTTGCAGTTCCGCATCATCGAGAACGACAACGACACTGGGTGGGCTGACAAACTTTCGCACGTAGGTAGTGAGGGAACCGATACATTGGTCAAAGCTATGATCAACATCATGCTCATCAATGTGTTCAAGGAGAAAGTGAGTCGCAAGTTCGGTGACTTCTATATCCATTGCATGATGGATGAGATTGGCAAACTGCACCCACAGAATATCAAGGGAATACTCGACTTTGCCAACGCTCGCAACATCCTGCTCATAAATTCTTCTCCTACGACCTATAATGTCTCGGACTATCGCTATACCTATCTCTTGCAGAAGGATGGCAAGTCCAAGACGATTGTCCATCCGTTAATCGCGCAGAAATGAAGATAACAGCATCTCTCATCGACAAACTCATCCGTCTTCGAAATGGAGAAAGCATACCCGCCAGCCAACTACGTGGAGAGTGGGTCGATGAACTTGTGCGTGATGGTATGATTGTGAGCACTTCTCATGGCAGCCGTCGCATTCTGTTTGCACCGCAGTCGGCGGCATTCTTACAAGCCTTGTCTGCCATTGACGAAAGGTTGTCCGATTTGGATTTGATGCGTGACACATTCCTCAACGACGGTGCTACTCGTTCTGACCAGGCTTCTGCTACGGGTAATTCAAAACTTGTCTCCGTTCGTTCATGTCCTGGCTTTCCTGTCAATGCTTATGAGCCAATACAATGTACGCTGCAAGGTCGTAGCGTTACAGTCGCCCCGGAGGAAGGAAGCTTCTTGTTTATTACGGATTGGCAGTCGTTCTTTATCCCCAGGGAAATCATTGTCGTAGGCATTGAGAATATGGAAAACTTTCGTTTGATTCGACAACAACGAAGCTTGTTTGAGCGAACGATAGGTCCTGGCCGTTTATTGTTCGTTTCCCGTTATCCGCAATCCACTGACCTTCGTTCCTGGTTGCAGACTATCCCCAATCGCTATATCCATTTCGGCGATTTCGATTTGGCTGGAATACACATTTTCCTTACCGAATTTCACCCATTTTTAGGTAATCGAAGCTCCTTCTTTATACCTGGAGATATAGAACGAAAGTTGGCTGCCGGTTCCTTGGAAAGGTATAATGCACAATACCTCAAATTCAATAGCTTAACTACTGATATTCCCGCTCTTCAACATCTTATTGATACAATAAATGTATATCATAGGTGTTATGATCAGGAGGGATACATAAACATTCAAAATAAAGAAGACTGAGATACTCTGTGAAGAGGCAGTAGAAGAATATACCATTGTGAAGAACAGATAGGCTTTGACTCCCAGAAGAGGCACCTGCATAGGCTTCGCGTATGAATCAGAAAAGTCCTTTGCAGAACCAAGATAACCTTTGTTCGTAAAATCAATGATGACTTCCTCGGAAACAACTTTAACTGCCACTATTGGCACTTTCTTATTCAAGAATACCTGTAAAAGAACTCTATTGTCTATTTCCTTTGCAAATTACCAGCAAATTAAACATGATTTAATTGTTGCTGACTATCAGTATGTTAGATAAGTCTGTATTCGCATTTTGATTGTTTCAGCAAGTTGCCAGCAAATTAAATTATGTTCGAAGAGTAATGCGATTACGTTGTCAAAATGATTTGTTTGTGCAAGTAACGACACCAAATACTTGATGAAATCGTCAAAAATTCACCATATACAATAAAAATTAAGTGTATTCTGCTGAATTAAGAATTAATTTTTGTATCTTTGCTCTCGAACAAGAGAAAACTATCATGGCAAAATTAAATCGGATAAGAATCGTTCTAGCAGAACACGACCTAAACAACAAGTGGTTGGCGGATAAGTTGGGAAAGGATCAGGCTACTATCTCCAAGTGGGTCACCAATACCACCCAGCCAAGCCTTGAAGCACTTATTGCAATAGCAAATGCGCTTGAAGTGCCGGTACAGGAGTTGGTAAGACAAGAAGAGTTCAATCAAGAGAAATAAGCCTAAACGATGACAATAGAAGAAATACAGGCTCGCAAAGAATGCCAGACATTCGATTGTAAGAGCATTCAGATTGACCCCAAGTCATTAGCAATACCCATTGTGGCTATGGCTAATGCCGATGGTGGCGTGCTTGCCATTGGCGTTTCTGACAAGACTCGCAGAATAGAAGGGGTTGATGGAAACGAGGAACGGCTCAATGAGTTGCTTCGCGTCCCTTTTGATTTCTGCAATCCGTCTGTAAAAGTTAGGTGCGAGTATCTTCCTTGTACAGATTATAGTGGTAAGGAGAATCGCATTCTTCTGATGCACATTCCTGCAAGCGGACAACTTCATACCAATCAGGCGGACGAATGTTTCATGCGTATTGGCGACAAGAGCAAGAAACTCAACTTTGACGAACGCATGCAACTCCTCTATGATAAGGGCGAACGATATTACGAAGACAAGGATGTTTATGGTGCTACCATCGATGATATTGACATGACTCTTGTCAATGATTATATTAGTGTCATCGACTATGGGAAGTCTGGCATGGAGTATCTGCGAGAGAATAATGATTTCGTTATAGAGGCAGATGGGCAGCAGAAAGTAAGTACTGCATGCATTCTTCTCTTTGGCAAGAATCCACAGCGTTTCTTCCCTCGTGCCCGCACTCGCTTCATCCGTTATGAAGGAAAAGAGGAGAAAGTTGGCAGAGACATGAATGTTATCAAGGATGTGACATTCGAGGGTGCCATACTTCAGCAGGTTCGAAGCACTATCAGCTATTTGGAAACGCAAGTCAGTGAACACTCATTCCTCGGAGAGCATGGTGTTTTCGTTACTCGTCGCAACTACTCAAAGTACGCCATACAAGAGATGGTTGTCAATAGTTGCTGTCACAGAGCC
>JAILKE010000097.1 GCA_024694125.1 Bacteroidales bacterium | reverse complement strand
TCAAGACTGCTTTGGTCCACTTCTGATGGTGATATGATGCTCTCTCCAGCACTCACTTTGCGTTCTACTACACTGCCGTCTTCTGTCGTAATACGAGCTATGAACTCCAACTTTGCCTTTCCCATTGTCGTATCGTTTTTTATGACAACGGAGATTTTGGCAACTTATTGTTTAAACAGCTGACTTTTTAACCGGACAGTACGGAAATTTTTACCGCGAACTGAAAATAGCTTATTATCGAAAAAAACTGACCTTTAATATATTAAGTGGTGATTTCTCAACCTCTTAATAAAAAAATAAGGACTATTTTTCAATAATCCTTATAAAATATAGTGATCCGGTTGTGGTGCACCCAATCACAAAACCGGTGTTGGTTTTGGATTGGCATCCCAATCGTCTTTGTGATCCGGTTGGGATTCGAACCCAAGACCCACAGCTTAGAAGGCTGTTGCTCTATCCAGCTGAGCTACCGGACCAGAAGCTGAAGACGGAACATGATAAAGGACTCGTCAAAAGCGCCGCAAAGATAGTGTTTTAGTGCTAAAAAACCAAATATTTTGTCAAAAAAGTTCAAAATTTAGTTGCAACCTTGTAATAATCATTTAAAATCACTATATTTGCACGTCAATTTTTGACCTAAATAGTGTATGATTATGAAACAGTCAGTACCAGTTTTGCTGCTTACAGGATATTTAGGCAGCGGTAAGACCACATTGGTCAATAAAATTCTATCGAACAAGAAAGGTATCAAGTTCGCCGTCATCGTCAATGACATAGGCGAAGTGAACATCGACGCCAGCCTCATTCAGAAGGGCGGTGTCGTTGGACAAAACGACGACAGCCTGGTAGCACTGCAGAACGGCTGTATATGCTGTACGCTCAAGATGGACCTGGTGAAGCAGTTGATGGAGATCAACAATCAGGGCCGCTTCGACTATATCGTCATCGAGGCTTCGGGCATCTGCGAGCCAGGTCCTATCGCCCAGACCATATATGCTATCCCACAGGTAGTACCACAGGAGATGACTAAGAACGGTTACCCTCGACTGGACTGCATCACCACTGTGGTCGATGCCCTGCGCATGAAGGATGAGTTCGGTTGCGGTCACGGCCTGATGAAGGAGAACATGGCAGAGGACGACATAGAGAATCTGGTCATCCAGCAGATTGAGTTCTGCAATATCATCCTGCTCAACAAGGCAAGCGAAGTGAGCAAGGAGGAACTGGGCCGCATCCGCAAGATCATCGAGACCATCCAGCCTGTGGCTCAAATCATCGAGTGCGACTACGGCGAGGTTGATCTGGACAAGATCATCAATACCGGAATATTCGATTTCGACAAGGTAGCAACTTCTGCCAAATGGATTCAGGAGGTAGAGGGCGGCAACCACTTCGACGAAGACGACGATGATGATGACGACGAGCACCACCATCACCACCACGATGACGATGATGAAGACGACGAGCACGAAGAGCATCATCACCATCACGATGACGATGATGATGACGATGAAGAGCACGAGCATCACGGACATCATCACCACTGCCACCACCACCATCATCACCACGGACTGGAGAATGAAGAGGAGGGCGAGGTCGAGGAATACGGCATCGGCACCTTCGTCTGTCAGCGCCGCGAACCGTTCAACCTGGGCCGTTTCGACGAGTTTGTGGGTCGCAAGTGGCCTAAGAGCATAATCCGCTGCAAGGGTATGTGCTACTTCGGCGATGAGCGCGATACTTGCTACGTCTTCGAACAGGCTGGTAGTCAGGTCAATCTGCGCAATGCGGGCAAGTGGTATGCCACTATGCCGGCTGCTGAACTGGAGGCTCAGTTGGCAGTGGATCAGCAGTTGCAGCGCGACTGGGATGAGACTTACGGAGACCGTATGCAGAAGTTGGTCTTCATCGGCCAACACATGGACAAGAAGGCCATCTGCCAGGCTCTGGACGAATGTCTCGAAGTCTATTGATTTACTATTTGACTATTTACGATTTACAATTTATTTAGTCATTTTGTCATTTGGCTATTGCCCGTCAAATTGAATATATTTACTATTTGACTATTTACAATATCCAATAAAAAAACAGCTGATTTGCACGAAGCAAGTCAGCTGTTTTTAATTTTTTTATATGATAAAGCGAGTAGTGCGTGTACTGGATGAGACCTAAGCACAGGGGCTCTTTAGCCAGTGATGATTCGTTCGCCGAGGCACTTGTCGATGTCCTTCTTGATCTGCGTCAACTCATTGAGCTGCTGCATCAACGCAAGGGGATCGCCGATGCGGTTGCGCAGTTGTAGGTTCAGGTCGGCAATCTGCTGGCGGATGATGCATTCCTGCAGTTCGAGCAGGGCGCGAGGTACTTCGGTCGAAAGATCAACTTTGACCGACACGATGGCCTCGTTGCGGTCCGTGATGAGGTCCAGAGCCAACTGGCTGATGGCAGGATCCTCGTGGCAGGAGAAGAAACGAATGCTGTTGAACTCGACGTTAGGATCGGCCGTTGCATCGTACGCCAACAGCAAGATGCGCGCATAGAGCGGATGGTGGAACTCAATTTGTTCATTGGCCAATACCGAACCGATGAAGTCGATGACGCGCCAACGCTCCACTTTCTCTTCCCCATTTTCGTCGGTAAACGAGTAGTCGAAGCACTCGCCTCCATAGCGCATCACATAACGGATGATGTTGCGCTCGAAGCGGTCCGTGAGCTGCGGCGTATAACCAGGGGCAGCATCGGCGGTAGCAGGCGTAGCAACCGGCGAGACGGGTGCTGCGGGCGGATTGGAGACAGGGGCCAATGGTTCGCCGTACATATCGGCCATAGCGTCGGCATAATCCTGAGCATCGTCCCGAGGCGAGTCCGAAGTGGTGGCTGGGGCTGCACCTTCGGGCGCACTGGCAACAGATGTAGAGACTGCAGCAGCATTGCCTTCGGTGCCTCGTTCCAACTGCTCCATCTGTGCCTGTGCCTGCAGTTGGGCTTGCGCCTCGGCGCGGCGTTGTTCTATCTCCCAGCGGCGCAGTTCGGCGGCATAGTTCGAGCGCCGTTGGTTCTGCAGAGCCTGCATCAGCGCCTGTTCCGAGACATTGAGCGACTGAGCCGTCTGTCGCAGGTAGAGCGACGACATGATGGGGTCATCAATCAGGGCGATGCTCTGCACGATGTTCTGCAGCACTGCCGAGCGTTTCTGTGGGTCCGTACCCGCTCCGCGCAGGAGCAGGTTAGTCTTGTAAGATATGAAGTCCTGTTCCGAGCGGTCGAAGAAAGCCTGAATCTCCTCGCTCGTATGTTTGCGGCAGAAGCTGTCCGGGTCGTCACCGTCCGGGAAGAGCAGCAGCTTGACCTTCATCCCCTCCAGCAGCAGCAGGTCGATGCTCTTCAGACTGGCGCGTATGCCTGCCTCATCGCCGTCGAACATCAACGTGACATTGTTCGTGAAGCGCTTGATGATATGAATCTGGTTGGTGGTCAATGCCGTACCTGCCGAAGCCACGACATTGCCGAATCCCGCTTGAGCCATGCTCAACACATCGACATTGCCCTCCACGATGTAACACTTGTCCCTCTGGGCGATAGACTGCTTGGCCTGATAGATACCATACAGCATGTTGCCCTTGTGATAGATGATCGATTCGGGCGAATTGACGTACTTCTTGAAGGCATGATCCACACGCTGCAGGATACGACCGCCGAAGGCTACCGGCTTGCCAGACAGCGACATGAAGGGGAAGATGACGCGGCCGTGGAACCGGCATATCGGCGTCTGGTGGTCATTGTCCGCATAGCACAGACCGACGCCCTCCTTGATGGTCTCGGTGGGGTCAAGTAGATAGGACCGGTTGTGTCCGGCCTTAATGGCGCGGGTAGCGAGGTCGGTCTTGTTCTCCAATGCATAACCCAGGTGATAGCGTTTGATGGTCTCGTCCTGTAGTCCACGTTCGCGGAAGTAAGTGAGACCCACGGTCTTGCCCTCCTCGCTCTCGTACAGATCCTGTTCGAAGGCCTGCATCGCGAACTCATTGAGGCGTATCATTCCCTCGCGGGCATTCTGGGCGGCACGTTCCTCGGCCGTCATCTCCTTCTCTTGTATCTCGATTCCATATCTTTTGGCCAACCACCGGAGGGCCTCCAGGTACCCGATCTGTTCGTGCTTCATGATGAAGTGAATCGGGTCGCCACCTTCGCCGCAGGAGAAACATTTGCAGACGTTCTTGGCAGGCGAGACGTAGAAGGATGGATTCTTGTCGGAATGGAACGGACAGAGCCCCACGTAGTTCTGGCCACGCCGGCGCAGCGATACAAATTCGGACACTACATCCAGAATCTGTGCAGTGTCGCGTATCTTTTCTATCGTTATGGGGTCGATCATGAGACGAAGTCCGAATTATAAATTAAAAATTAAAAATTAAAAATGAAAAGTGAAAAGTGCCAATTGATAATTGACAAACTTCAGGAGGGGTCAAAGAGGAAACATACGCTATCAACAAATTCCGACAGCAATAACATACGTCCTTTTCACTACCCTTTTACTACTCTTTTACTACCTTTTTACTACGCCATTACTTCCCTCTCAACTTGACAGTGAGGTCGATAAACTCCTGGACAGAGACCTGTTCAGCACGGCGGTCAAAGAATGAGTCAGCCAGGATAGCGTCAGCCTGTTCGGGTTGCCACTCGTGAATCAGGTTACGCAGGCAGTTGCGGAGAGTCTTGCGGCGCATGCCAAAGGCATTCTTGACCAATGTGCGGAGATCCTTCTCGCTGCAGGGCAGTTTCTTTACATCATTGCGCACCATGCGGATAACGGCGCTCTGAACCTTGGGCGGCGGGTTGAAGACGTGATTACCCACCGTGAAGCAGTATTCGATATTGTACCACACCTGAACCAGAACCGAGAGAATACCGTATGCCTTACTGCCCGGTGCAGCAGCCATACGTTCAGCCACCTCCTTCTGTATCATGCCGCTGCAGCATGGAATCTGGTCGCGGTAGTCGATGACCTTGAAGAAAATCTGGCTCGAGATATTGTATGGGTAATTGCCGATCAGACAGAATGGCCGTGGACCGAAGACCTGTTCCGAGGCGAGGTCCAGTTTGAGGAAATCGGCCTCGATGATGCGTCGCTCCAGCGTGGCAGGATAGTGCAGTCGCAGGTACGAGACCGACTCTCCATCCAGTTCGACCACCTTGAGGTCATAGCCCTTTTCGACCAGGAACTGCGTGAGTACACCCATACCGGGGCCCACTTCGAGGCATGGTATGGCATCGGGGCCGGTGCAGTACGGCTGTACTGTGTCGGCTATCTTTTCGGCTATCGAGAGGTCGGTGAGGAAGTGCTGGCCCAGGTTCTTCTTGGCCTTGACCTTGTCACCATACTCCATGTGGACCTCGTCGCTGCGTTTGGCTCGTTGGCGGTACATTGGCAATAATTGATTAGCTGATGAGAAGATAGTGCAGTCCCAGCCGGAGGCCTGCCGAAGCAGCTGGGCTGGATTAGCGCCGCAAAGATACAGAATAAATGCGAAATTGCAAAATATTTCAGTACTAAAATGCAAATAATATGCAGAGGATTCGTTCGTCCTGACGGGCTGTGAGTGAGTCGTTAAGTGTAAGCAAAGTTGTTAAAGGACGGATAATTGTTTAAAAAAAATGCAAAATATGAATTTTTGTTGCGAAAAAGTGCTGTAATTTGTATAAAATCATTATCTTTGCACGCGTTAGAAATTTTGAGACAAAATGAAACTTGTAAAAAACCACTTTTACAGTGCAATGCTTTTTTGTTGTCTTTGGGGTATATCATCAGTGCACGCAGAGTCAAATCCAGACGATACCGAACAGGATTGTGCCGATTGCTTCAAGGAGAATGACGTCAAGGCATTGCGTCAGGCATTCAAGGACGGTGCAGAGGTCTATTATGGCAAGTTGCTCGACGGGAAGGAAGAGCAGGTGGCCCATGTGATGAATTCTGCCGATATGTATTTGGATTATTTCGCCTCGCAAGACTACTCTGACAAGCCAGCATGGGAGCTTCGCGCCCTGACTGTCTATACTCATGGCGAACTGGACGAGGCGCTCGATCTGTATGCAGAGCAGAACCTCGTCGAGAAATATACCCCGGGCAGCGACCTCTACGGTTCGATAGAGCGAAATGTGATGCTCCTGCAGTTGTCGGGAGTCCGAGACCAGGCTCGCGAGGGACTGGAGATGCTGGACCGAGTGGCTCGCATAGACTCCGCGTCGCTAGTGCCGATGCTGCTATTGATCAACGTCGCGCTCGACCTGCAGATGCAGTCGGTGGCCGATGGCTATCTCGATATGTTCCAGCGACGGGCAGATGACGAAATGAAACAGGCTATGGTGCTCTATGCCCGAGCCATGGTAGCATTCCGCCGCAGCCGCCCCAACGAGGCGCTCAACTATGCACAGGCTGCCGCAGCCCTGTTTGACAAGCATTCCAGTGAGCAGCCCAAGGGCTATCATTACATCAACTATCGAGGACAGAACTTGTATAGTTTGGCACGCATCTACAACCGTATGGGACAGAATGAACGCTGCGTGAACGCCTTACGCCAGTGCCGAGACTGCTATGCTAACGACGATTCCGACTCTAAGTACCTGCTGGAACGCATCCAGACGCTGAACGGTATGGCTCCGCTGGCTGCCGACAATGGTGCCTTCTTCCTGGCTGATTCCATCTATCAGGAGGTCGATGAACTGGGTAACTGGCTCTTTGACGGCAACAAGTTCCAGCAGTCATCGTTCGTGTTCGATTCCCGTCGCTTGCGTGGTCTGGTGGCTTATCGAGTCGGAAAGTTCGACGAGGCCGAGATGTATTTCTCCCAGGCATCGGCCGTGCTGGACGAACTGGAGCAGATGGCTCCTGGTCAGAATGTAGAAAAGTTTGAGAACCTATACTTCAATCAGGCATCGCTCTACTATGCCCAGGACCGCATCGACGAGGCTCTTGCCATGAACCGCAAGGTACTCACCATGGTCGAGAACTGTGCCCTGCACGACGAGGAACACCGCAAACTCAATCTCGCCTATTGCCACAAGTATATCGGCAACTGTCTGTGGGCATTGGCCTACCAGAAATATCTCGATGCCAACAAGAAACGCGTCAAGGAGGTGACCAAATACTATCAGGAAGCGAGCGACAACTACAAGACCGCCCTGCAGTACAACCCTCGTGACGTTGAGGCTGCCTCCAAATACAACCTGGGTGAACTTGTCCTGGCTGGCATGGAGAAACCTATGGCCATGCCTAAATCGTTTGACCCGAAGTAAGGGTTAAACGGTTAAGGGTTAAACGGTTAATGGTTAACGGTTACGGATTAACGGTTAAAGGTTAATGGTTACGGGTTAAGTGGTTAAGGGTTAACCTACATGGTGAGTTTTCAATCGCCGATTGTAACTCAACCTTTGTCCCTTTGTACTTTGTTCCTTTGTCACTTTGTATTTAGTCCCTTTGTACTTAGTCCCTTTGTACTTATCATTGTTTCTTTGTACTTTATTTTAATTAATTTCATAATATGTTGCGAATTGCTATTCAATCTAAGGGTCGCCTGTTTGAGGATTGCATGGACCTGCTCAAGGAGTCAGGCATCAAACTCAGCAATGCGAAGCGTACCCTTCTCATTCCATCCAGTAATTTCCCCATCGAGGTACTCTACCTCCGTGATGATGATATCCCCGAGTGTGTGGCTAATGGTGTAGCCGACATCGGAATAGTAGGCCTCAATGAGTTCAAGGAGCGCCAGAAGGATGCTAAGATTGTCAAGGGCCTCGGCTTCTCCAAGTGCCGCCTGTCATTGGCCATCCCTCAGCTCATCGACTATCCTGGCATTGAGTGGTTCAACGGCAAGAAGATTGCTACCAGCTATCCAGGTATTCTCCGCGAGTGGTTGGACCAGAACAACATCAAGGCCGACATCCACGTCATCACCGGTTCGGTCGAGATTTCTCCTAACATCGGTCTGGGCGATGCTATCTTCGACATCGTGTCATCCGGTTCTACATTGGTCAGCAACCGCCTGAAGGAGGTTGAAGTCGTTGTGGAGAGCGAGGCAGTGCTGATTGCCAACAACAACCTCGATGCCGAGAAGCAGGAGGTACTTGACGAACTGATCTTCCGCTTCGATGCTGTCCGTTCGGCCGAGGACAAGAAGTACGTCATGATGAACGTGCCCGATGCATCAATCGATACCGTCTTGGCTCTGTTGCCTGCCAGCAAGGCTCCTACTGTCATTCCGTTGGCCACCCAAGGTTGGCACAGCATCCACACGGTCATCAAGGAGAAGACCTTCTGGGAGTTGGTCGGCAAACTCAAGGCTGCTGGCGCCGAGGGCATCCTCGCCCTCAACATCGAGAAGATGGTCCTGTAATTGACAATTTTCCATTGTCAAGTTCAGAAGACAAAGTCATACAGGGATTAAACTCCCCGAAATCCCCCATCGGTGGGTATTTTCAATTTTCAACTTTCAATTTTCAATTTGAAACGTGACTACTTTCATATATCCAAGCAAAGATAAGTGGGGCGAGATTATCAAGCGCCCCACTTTCGACAATAGCGAACTGCGCGACCTCGTGTCTGGACTGCTGCAGCAGATCCGTGAGGGTGGAGACCAGGTACTCCGCCAACTGGAAGCCAAGTTCGACCATTGCACATTGACAGACTTGCAGGTGAGCGAGGCTGAGTTTGCCGAGGCTCGCCAGGAGATAGACCCACAGTTGGCCCAGGCCATAGACCAGGCCTATCACAACATAGCACGGTTTCATGAGTCACAGCGTTTCGTCGGCGAAAAGGTGGAGACGCAGCCCGGCGTATGCTGTTGGCAGCGCAGCATCCCTATCGACAAGGTAGGTCTGTACATCCCAGGCGGCACAGCGCCGCTCTTCAGCACCGTACTGATGTTGGCCATCCCTGCCAAGATAGCAGGCTGCGGCGAGATTGTGCTCTGCACGCCTCCCAATGCCCAGGGCAAGGTCAATCCTGCCATCCTCTATGCCGCTACGGTCGCAGGTGTGACCCGCGTCTTCAAGGTGGGTGGTGTCCAGGCTATTGGCGCTATGGCCTATGGCACTGAGTCGGTGCCCAAGGTCTATAAGATCTTTGGTCCAGGCAATCAGTTCGTCCAGATGGCGAAGCAGTTGGTCTCTCTCCGCGACGTGGCTATCGATATGCCTGCCGGTCCATCGGAGGTGTGTGTGGTGGCCGATGCTGCAGCTGACCCTGAATATGTGGCTTCAGACTTCCTGAGTCAGGCTGAACACGGTGCCGACAGCCAGGCTATCCTGGTTACCGACAGCGAAGATCTCGCCAAGCGTTTTGAGGTCGTAATGGCCGATCAGCTCACTCGCCTCAAGCGTCAGGAGTTGACCCGCAAGTCGCTCGAGCACAGCAAGGTCGTCGTGCTCCATACGCAGCAGGAGGTGATGGATCTGGTCAACGAGTATGCACCGGAGCACCTCATCCTCAACACGGTCAATTACCGTGAGTTGGCAGAACAGGTGCGCAATGCAGGTTCGGTCTTCATGGGCCCATTCAGTCCTGAGAGCGCCGGAGACTATGCATCGGGCACCAACCATACGCTCCCTACCAATGGCTATGCCAAGGCATACAACGGCGTCAATCTGGACAGCTATATGCGCAAGGTCACCTTCCAGGAACTCTCGGCCGACGGTCTCCGTCAACTCGGTCCTATCATCGAGGTAATGGCCCAGAATGAGCAGCTCGATGCTCACAAGAATGCCGTTACAGTAAGGTTGAGCAAGATCCGCCAGTAAGGCAAAGTCATAGTGAACCATTGAAAATTGATATAATTTACGATTTGACGATTTACAATTTACTATTTATTTAGTTATTGAAGTATTTGTCGATTGTCAGTCTTCGATAAAAAGTTAGTCGGGAAGAATCCCAGCGTTCCCTCTTAATATGAATCTATCCAAAGTCGTTCGTCCCAATATACTGGCCCTTGCCCCATACTCGTGCGCTCGTGACGAGTTCAAGGGCGAGGCCCGCATCAATGTAGATGCCAACGAGAATCCCTACAACAACGGACTGAACCGTTATCCCGACCCACGTCAGCTGAAGGTCAAGGCGCTGCTTGCCCCCATCAAGGGGGTGAAAGAGGAGCAGATCTTCCTCGGCAACGGTTCGGACGAGGCCATCGACCTCGTGTACCGCATCTTCTGCCGTCCGGGCATAGACAATGTCGTTGCACCCGCGCCTACCTACGGAATGTACCAGGTATGTGCCGAGGTCAATGATGTCGAGTATCGTGCAGTACCCATGCAGGCCGAGACCTTTGCGCTCGACGTAGAGGCCATGGCAGCACAGGTTGATGATCATACCAAGGTCATCTGGGTTTGTTCGCCCAATAATCCTTCGGGCAATGCCTATAGCCGCGAGCAGCTCATCAGCATCGTGGAGCGTTTCCACGATCAGATTGTAGTCATTGACGAGGCATACATCGATTTTGCTGCTCAGCCATCCATGACCGATCAGCTCGACCGCCATGACAATCTCATCGTACTGCAGACCTTCTCCAAGGCATGGGGCCATGCAGCCATGCGATTGGGCATAGCCATGTCGTCGCCTGCCATCATAGCCTTCTTCAACAATGTCAAGTACCCCTACAATGTCAATGAACTGACTCAGCAGGAGGCTGTCCGTGTGTTGGAGAATGTGGACCGCATGCGCCGTCAGGTGGCCGAGGTTCTCTCTCAGCGTGATATCCTGCGCCAGTTGTTGGAGCCATTGCCCATCGTGCAGCATGTCTATCCATCGGATGCCAATTTCCTGCTTGTCAAGGTGAACGATGCCATGGCTACCTATCAGTATCTGCAGTCTGAGGGTGTCATCGTGCGCAATCGCCACAAGGTGCAGCTATGCGCCAACTGTCTGCGCATCACCATTGGTACTCCCGAGGAGAATGCCCAACTCTATAACCTCCTGAAAGACTATGGAAACAAATAATCCTACCGCCTCTGCCAGTCAGTCGCGCCCCGTGCCTGTCCTCTTCATCGATCGTGACGGCACACTCATTGTCGAACCGCCTGTCACTGAGCAGGTCGATAGCTTCGAGCAACTCGAGTTCCTGCCCCGCGTCATACAGAACCTCGCCTTCATCCGTCAGAAGTTGGACTACAACCTCGTCATCGTGAGCAATCAGGACGGACTTGGTACACCGGACTATCCCATGGAGCGCTTCACGGCCATCAATGACCTGATGCTGCGCGTCTTCCGTACCGAGGGTGTGGAGTTCGACGACATGCACTTCGACCCACATCGTCCCGAGGATGGACACCCCGACCGCAAACCCGGTACGGGCATGCTCCGTGACTACATCGCTGGTGCAGGTACTCGCTATGATTTGGAACACAGTTATGTCATCGGCGACCGTGTATCGGACATCGAGCTGGCACACAATCTGGGTTGCCGCGGCATCATGCTGGCACAGAACGGTCCTGTTGAGGACTGCCGCGAGTGGTTGCAGGAGGCCAATCTACTTTCAGACTGCGCCCTGATAGCCGAGGACTGGGACCAGGTGGCCGCTTTCCTCTTTGCCGGCGACCGCCGTGCAGAGGTAACCCGCACTACCAAGGAGACCGACATCCATATCGCTCTCGACCTGGACGGTACTGGCCGCTGCAACATCTCTACGGGTCTGGGATTCTTCGACCACATGCTGGAGCAGATTGGCAAGCACTCGGGCATGGACCTGACCATTCAGGTCAAGGGGGATCTTCACGTTGACGAACACCACACCATCGAGGATACCGGCATTGCCCTGGGCGAGTGCATCGCACAGGCTCTGGGCAACAAACGTGGCATTGGCCGATATGGCTTCTGCCTCCCCATGGACGATTGCCTGTGCCAGGTTGCCCTGGACTTCTCGGGCCGTCCCTGGCTTGTATGGGATGCCCAGTTCCATCGTGAACGGGTTGGCGACATGCCAACGGAGATGTTCCTCCATTTCTTCAAGTCCTTCAGTGATGCTGCCCGCATCAATCTCAACATCAAGGCTGAGGGCGACAATGAGCACCACAAGATTGAGGGAATATTCAAGGCGCTCGCCCGTTCCCTCAAGATGGCAATCAACCGCGACATCCATCATTTCGAACTTCCTTCCAGCAAAGGAATGCTATAAAGGAAATTTCAATAGATTACCCTACAAACAGAAAGAGAGGCCCATCGGGTCTCTCTTTCTGTTTCTTCAACCGGCTCTCTATTGGGCGAAAGGAGGAAGCCATTATTACTCCATGACGATTTTCCTGAACTTGCCGAAAAGCCCTGTTTCCAGGGGGAGGAAGCATTGGCTTTCCCTCCTGAGTTTGGTATATTTTGAAGTCTTGTTTGCCCTTAACTCCCTTTTACTCGATGATGCTCCTGCTGCCATTGCAGCCTGTCTCGGAGTATTTGCTGCAACTCCAGAAAGCCTTGCCCTGGTTCTTGCCACGCTTCACGTAGCGTTTCACCATCGGAGCCCCACATTTTTTTCTTTAAACTTCAGCTGCGGCATAAAGAGACTTCTCCAATCATGCTACAGCTTCGCTCTCTGCCCACTGTTCACATTGTTTCAGCACGATGTTCATAGCGTCTTCGGCTTCCTCGGGTGGGTATTTGTACTTTTTCAGCAATCGCTTCACCAGACGGCGCATGTTGGCGCGTTCCGACTCTCGGCGATTCCAGTCGATGGTTCGGTTCTTCCGGAGCATGTCGGTCAGTTCTTTGGTCAGTTCGACGAGCTGATCGTTCGAGTAGAAGTCCTTTACTGCCTGTGGACGGGTCAAGGCATCATAGAAAGCTTTCTCTTCCTTGGACAGACCCAAATCGTTGCCCTGCTGCTCGGCATCCATCATTTCCTGAGCCATCTTCAGGAGTTCCTCGATGACTTCTTCGTTGGTCAATAGGCCATTGATGTAGCGGTTCAGCGTCTCACTGAACCGGTTGCTGAACAATTCGCCGGTAACGAGGTTCAACCTTGTAAGCGAACGCACCCGACCACGCAACAGGTTTTCGAGCAACTTGACGGCAAGGTTCTTTTCCTTCATCTTCCGGACCTCTTCCATGAACTTTTCATCGAAGAGCGAGAACTCCGTCTGCTCGTCAAAGAGGTTCACCACGCCATCGCTCTGCACACTTTGCTCAATCAGGGCGGCAATGCGCTGGTTGATTTCCCTCTTGGTAATCTTGCCTGGATTGTGGAGTCGGGCAATCAGGATTCGCACCGATTCCATAAAACTTACCTCAAAGCGTTCTTCTTCAACGAGCAAAGAACGGCAAAGGGTTACAGCCTGATGCAGCAAGGAGGCATTCTTGACGAACTCCTTGCAAGCATGGACCTTCTCCGGGGCGATGAAGAAGTTCACGCCACCCTTGATGATTTGTGCACGTTCTGCAGGTGTTCCCCGATGGAACTTGCTGTAGTCATAGCCATGCAGCAGGTCGCGGCATATTTCCAACTTTTCCTTGAACTCCGCGTATGCCTTTTCCTTGATGTCATTGTCGCCATAGTTGTCTTGGTCGCGCTTGGTATAGCGCTTCATGGCATCTTTCAGTGCTGCTGCAATGCCCACATAATCGACAATCAAGCCGCCCGCTTTCTCAGGGAACACTCTGTTCACTCGAGCTATCGCCTGCATGAGGTTGTGGTCCTTCATGGGCTTATAGACATACATCGTAGCCAACGACGGCACATCGAAGCCAGTCAACCACATATCCACTACAATGGCAATCTTCATCGGGTCATTCTCATCCTTGAACTTCTTGGCCAATTCCTTCTTGTAGGCTTTGCTGCCAACGATGTCTGCCCATTCCTCGGGGTCCTGATTACCTCCGGTCATGACCACCTTCACCTTTTCCGTCCAGTTGGGGCGAAGGTCCAGTATGCGCTTGTATATCTTCATCGCTATTGGGCGGGAGTATGCCACAATCATGGCCTTGCCACAGCAAACGTACTGGCGGTTGTCCTCGTAGTGAGAGATGATGTCCGTCACCAGGTCATTGATGGTGGCATCATTGCCCAATAGCGAATCCATGTGCGACATCACTTTCTTGTTCTCTTCCAGGTCTGCTTCGTCGGCTCCCTCTTCCCTCAGTCGGTCATACTCGGCATCAATCTGTGCCAATACCTCGTCATTGAGTTTCAACCGGATGACGCGGCTCTCGTAATAGACGGGCCTTGTGGCACCATCCTTGACCGCCTGCGTCATGTCGTAAACGTCAATGTCATCGCCGAACACTTCGCGGGTATCTCGGTCCCTGTCTGAGATTGGCGTACCGGTGAAACCGATGTAGGAAGCATGAGGCAGTGAGTTGCGAATCTTGCGGGCTGCTCCGATATGCACATTGCCCTCTGTGTCGATTTTCTCCTCCATGCCATATTGCCCACGATGTGCCTCGTCCGTCATCACGATGATGTTCTGTCGGTCGGAGAGAGCACCGTCCCAATCGTCAAACTTCTGCATGGTGGTGAAGATGATGCCGCCCGAATTGCGGTTCTTCAGCATAGCTTTCAGCGACGTGTCGTCCCCTTCGGCATTCCGACTGGTACATTGCACAGGGCGTTGCCGCAGGAAGTCAATGGTGCGCGAGAACTGTCCGTACAACTGTTCGTCCAGGTCGTTGCGGTCCGTAATCACCACTATGGTCGGATTCATCGCCTGCACCTTGGGGTGATGCGCCAGGAACACCATCGACAGGCTCTTTCCCGAACCCTGCGTATGCCAGAAGACACCGATCTTACCGTCGCCCTTCACGGCTTCTTCGGTCTTCCGAGCGGCTTTCTCCACTGCATAATACTGGTGGTAGCCAGCCAGTATCTTGGCGTAACTGCCTTCGCGCACGTCAAAGAGCAGATAGTTTTTCAGCAAGTTCAGCAACACCCGGGGCGTGAACACCGACTTGAATGCCACGTCGTAGTCAGCCACCTCTCCAGTAGGTTGTTTCCACTCCATGTAGCGGTCCTCCTTGGCCGTGATGGTGCCCACCTTGGTGAGCGCCATGTCGCTCATTACGTTGAATGCATTGTAGATGAAGAGCGACGGGATGAACTTCTGGTAGTTCCGGAGTTGCAGATAGGCTTCGCTGGCATCGGTCTCTTCCCTTGAAGGTGATTTCAGTTCGATGATCACCAACGGCAGACCGTTCACGAATACCACGATGTCGGGCCGTTTGGTGTCCAGTTCCTGCACCGTATATTGGTTCACCACCAGGAAGTCGTTACGTTCGGGATGCTCAAAGTCTATCAGATTCACAATCCTTGTCTTCTGTCCCTGCTGGATTTCCACGCGGTCATTCTCCCGTCCATAGAAGGCCAGGTCATCTCGAACCATTCGAGTTGTTTCCTCCTCTTCTTCGTCGAATAGGTATCCGCTGCGGAGTTCGCTACCGCTGAAAGTTACTTCAATGCCATACTGCATCATCTGCGTGAACTTGAAGTTACACTCATAGAGCGATGAACCCTCTATCTGGTGCAGTTTCTTTACGGCATCGTCTATGGCAGAGACTGGCAAGGTAGGATTGATGCGCAGTAATGATTCGTGCAGCACATCGTCCAATAGCGGATTGCTGTAGTCACGCTCTATGTCAGGACCGTACGCATAGCGGTACTGCCCACCATCAAGGCTCTGAAACAGCTCAAGCAGAGCCTGTTCGTATGTATCTTCAGAAAATGCTGCCATAATGATTATTTTTTAGTTTCTCCAGATTTACTAGTTTCTCCAGAATTGCTAGAATTTCTAGAATCTCTAGTCTCTCTAGAATTTCTAGAATCTCTAGTTTCTCCAGAACTTTCAGTTACTCCAGCTTCTCCACCTCCCCTCAGCACCGCTATCTCGCGTTCCAGCGAGGCGATGCGGGCTTTCAAGTCGGTTATCTCTTGCTCTTGCTGAGCTATGATTTGCTTCTGCGTGCCTCGCCTGTCGAGGCGAGCTGCCGTCATGCGTTCACGCACGCCGCCCTCTTCCACAAATTCGCGGTCGCGCTTTTCCATGAAGGAGGTCATTGCCTTGTCCACCATGTGGCAAAGGCTGATGGCGGTGTTGGCCATCTCCTCGTCTGTCCATTGCACGAAGTAGCGCTCATAGTCTGCCAGGTCGTTGTGGGTGCGGCAATACGTCAACAGCTTGTCATAGCGTTGGCGCAACGGTTCGGCCTTCGACCAGTCATTCAGTCCATGCTGTTTCAGGTAGTCGTGATAGTCTTCCAGCAGTTCCTGGTTGCTGCCTTTGGCTATGCCCAGCAGTTTAATCTCCGTCTCAAACGAGGTCTGTCCGTCGGTAAACCCTTCGGCGATGTTCTGCTTTACGCTGCGGGCGGCCTGCACCATCTGGTCAACGGTGCGGTCGCCATATTTGGGCAGGAAACGCTCGCAGAACATCTTGGTGAGCTGCACCAGCACATCACTCTTGCGGTAGAAGTGCAACTCGGTATATACGGTTGCTTTCCGCATGACGCTGGGCGTACCGTCATCATATCGCTTCAGGTTGATATTCTTTGGATTAGGCATAATATTATACTTTTATCTCTCCCGACATCAGTTTCGGAAGAAGAGTATCACGGAGGGAGGAGAGACGAAGATTCTCTTGATGTAGATTTGCTATTTCTTCAAATAAAGGTTTTACAGTCTCATTGTAACGAGAAGCCTTTTCTGTATCACTATAAATGACTTCAAACTTTTTCAAATCTCCTATAAATAAACATTGTTGAACAGCTCCATGAGCAGCATGCTGCAATCTTGCCTTACTTGCCAATAATGCATTATACAAGAAATATGTACCAATTGTTTTCTTTGGCTTAACTATAGCAACGCTTCTTTGGAACTCATAATTTATTGGTTCTTCTTCCACAATTGCGATTTCTCCTATCGTACCGACAGAAGATAATAACACATCACCTTTTGCTAACTTTGTTCGCAATCTTAATGATTCAAAAGTGCTTTTTGAAATTGAGCGATAGCTATTCTTTGACAAAACACCGCCAACAATATTTTTACAACTCAATAGCATATAGTTACTGTTAGGTTCATCCTTCACACTATTATGGACACCATCTGTTATCTGTTCACTTATTTCAGAAAGAGGAATAATTCCGAGTTCTGACTCTACGAATTTTCTGTTTTTATACGGGGCGAAGTCTATGAACCAATGCTTAAATAAAGCCTGTGCCTGTGCCTCTAAGTTCTCACAAATACGACGATTAACAGCAATTTTGTCGTCGAGGGAGGAAAGGATGGAAGCAATGCGACGTTGGTCAAAAAGGGACGGTGCAAAAAATGTCAAATTAGAAAATGCAGTTTTGTTCAAGATAGGCACAGCAGTTCCGTTACCACCCATGAAGCGAATCTCCTTTCTTTTACTTTGCATAACATAGTAAATGAAATTCGAATCAAATTCATTTGATGGTATTATTGAATTAATTTGCTGATTAGTGACGATTGGTTCTTTGGTAATTACAGATTTCCCCATATCTGAACCAATACAACTGACACAAATAGAATTTGATGGGATGAGACAATTCTTAACTTCAGACAAACCCTTTTCTGTCAAACATCTTGCGGTAATTGGAACATACTTGGTTTGCATATCATCAGAAGGTGAAAGAAAAGGGATTTTCCCACCATAGTTGTCGGATATTGCAGTACGCGGGGTCTTTCCTGTAACGATCTTTCCAATGTTAGAAAACTTATATTCTTTCCACTCGCTCATAGCCTATCCTCCAGATCTTTGATTTCTTGGTTTAACTTATCAATTTTATCTTGTTCAGGAGATACGCTTCCTGCACCAAATTTATCATGATATCTGATGAATTTCTGAGTCTCTAACTTATTGATTTTCTCTTGTTTCTGACGAATACACTTTCTTATGTGCGCTTTATCATTACGCACAGCATATACTGCTGCGACAACAGCAGCAACAGCACTTATTATCGTTATTATCAATTCCATACGCTTACTCCTTCACTTTATAACCAATCCCAGCCAGTTTCTCTCGGATGCCTGCCTCCAGGCGGTGGCTCTCGGCAAAGAGGTCACCAAGTTCGGAGGTGAGACGAGCCATCTTCTCGTCGAAGGGTTCGGCGTCCTCTTCCTCGTCAGCAATGCCCACATAGCGGCCTGGAGTGAGCACAAAGTCCTGTGCTGCAATCTCGTCGAGGGTGGCTACCTTACAAAAGCCTTTGACATCTTCGAGGGTGCCATTTTCGTAGGCACGGAAGGCTGCTGCGATGCGCTGTACGTCACACTGCTCGGCAGGAAGGTCCGCCCAAGGTTTGGGTTCCTTCTTGATGGAGTCAAAGCGCACAAGGTCGTCGCTGAGTTCGCGGTGCGTCCGGTCCACCATCATGCCCATCTCACGGGCATCGACGAAGAGCACCTTGCCGGAGTTCTTCTTCCTGCGGTTGAAAAACCACACGCAAACAGGGATAGATACGTTGTAGAACAGCTGGTTGGGCATAGCAATGACTCCCTCCACGAGGTCTGCCTCAATGAGGCGGCGGCGAATGTTGCCTTCTCCGCCCGAGGTCGTTGTCAATGAACCATTGGCCAATACCAAGCCGATGCGTCCCGTAGGCGAGAGGTGATGCACCATGTGCTGAATCCAGGCGTAGTTGGCATTGCCCTCGGGCGGAACGCCATACTTCCAGCGCACATCGTCGGCCAGGCGGTTGGCACCCCAGTCGCTCATGTTGAACGGAGGATTGGCCATGATGAAGTCGAACTTCTTGGTGGCGTGCTTGTCGTCGCCGAAGGAGTCGCCCCAACTGTCGCCCAGGTCAGCATCCAGTCCGCGGATAGCCAAGTTCATGTGCGCCATCTTCCAGGTGTTGGCATTGAACTCCTGACCGTAGATAGTGACATTGCGCAGGTTGCCCTGATGCTGCTGCACGAACTTGGCGCTCTGCACGAACATACCGCCGGAACCACAGGCAGGGTCATACACCTTGCCCTCGAAAGGCTGGAGTACCTCCACGATGGTGCGGACGATGCAGGAGGGAGTATAGAATTCTCCACCCGACTGCTGAGTCTCGGCAGCAAAGTTCTGTAAGCAGTATTCATACACACGGCCGAAGAGGTCGAGACCTTCGCCCTGCGCATGCATATCCATGTTGTCGAAGATTTCTACCACTTCGCCCAGGCGAATCTTGTCAATCTCGGGGCGTGCGTAGTTGTTGGGCATCACCCTCTTCAGGCGAGGATTTTCCTTGCCGATCACCTCGAGGGCGTGGTCAATGATCTGTCCAATCTGAGGGGTGTGTGCCTGACTGGCTATCACCTGCCAACGGGCATCCTGAGGTACCCAGAAGACATGCTCGGCGGTATATTCGTCGCGGTCCTCCTCAAATCCTTCCCCCTCGGCTACCAGTTCGTTGTAACGCTTTTCAAAACAGTCGCTGATATACTTCAGGAACACCAGACCCAGCACCACATTCTGATATTCCGATGCTGTGAGGTTGCCGCGCAATTTGTTAGCGCTGTCCCAAATGCGGTCTTCGATAGACTTCTCCTTAACCTCTTTGGTCTTCTTTGCCATGTATGTTGTGTTTTTATTATCTGTTAAAGTTATGATGCAAAGATAATAAAAAATAGAAAATAAAGAAATTTCCTCCTTACATATTTATGTATAGCGCCCAAAATAACTTAAAATTATTCTAAAATGACACATTACACCGCACTTTTATGACAAAAATGCAGCTGCTCACATCCGGCTATGTTGACTGTCCGGAGCGGGCGGCTATAACCTTACTTTGCGACAAGCATCAAGTCCGGGCGAGAGGCGAGCCAGAGTAAGTGCAGCGTAAGTGGAGAGTAAGACTTTTCACTTACGCTGCACTTAGGCTGAAGTCAGGCTGGAGATGGCCTCGGGCTGGGCTAAAAAATACGGTAAAGGAGGCTTTCGGTACCGATAGAATGGGAGAGGGGCGCCCGGAGTGGGTGCGTAACTGTCTGTGCCATATAGAAGTATAGGCAAGTATAGGCAAAAGTATAACAGAAAAAAGTTGGAGGACTGGAAGAAATGCCATATCTTTGCGGCACCAATCCGAGTTCGTTGTGGACTCGCTGAAATTGTATAACAAAATAAAATGAAAAAACTATGGCAAAAATCACTACAGTTCCATTGATCAAGAGCCTGCAAGGTTTGTTGGGCGACCAATGCTACGCCAGCTACAACTCACGCACGGGTCAGATCTACATCAAACGTACTCCTGTCTGCACCGCTCCACCCACCATCAATCAACTGAAGTGGCGCGAACAGTTCCGCCGGATTTCTAAAGCGGTCAAACTGTGGTTCGAAGAGAACGCCCCGAAGTCCGAAAATGACCTCGGTACTCCGGAATACATCCGAATGCACCGCGACTACCTGAAACAACAGAAGTATGCAACGCTCAAGGGGTATATGTTCGCACAAATGATGGAAAGGGAGTAGAGTGTTCAATTTTAAAACCCTCCACGGAATTGCTTTTGGGGGTTTTGGTCTTCGTTATTGTACGAAGTTATTTTTCGATTAACTAATTAATTAACATTAAATCATTAACCCTCGCTCTTTCCACTATATTCTCTCCATTTCTGCGTCTAAATGCAGAATATGCAATGCATTGCGCAGTTGTATTGTGCAGATAATTATGACGATAATTGAGTATTTTGGGACTTGATTTTGCATATTTTTACAAAAAAACTTGGAATGCTCAAAAAATAATTGTATCTTTGCCCCGAATTTGGTAATACCTCCCGAGCGTATTTTGCTGTAAGTGTATTGACAATGTGGAGGTGAGACGGCTTTTGAGTTTAGTCTTAAGCTGTTTGGTCCTAAGGACGTTCCAAAGTGCGTCTGCGGCTTTGCCAAATTCAGTTTATTCACATGGGTTATTTAGAAATAGGGTGCCAACAGTTGTGAAATTGCTGGCTCCCCGCTTTTTTAATTGATAATTAATAATTGATAATTGATAGCCGTTCCGTGGGCAATTGATAATTGATAATTGATAATTGATAGCCGTTCCATTGAAAAAATGAATCATTGAAACAACCGTGCTCGGTTGTTTCTGTCGTCCGATAAATCCCTGAATGAAGAGAAAAATGGTGAACGTGCAAATGAATCGAGTGGAGCCGGATTGGCTCACACAAGTGGGTATTTGCGCCCTCTTATGCCCCGTGTACTTGTCAAATAACACTCTATTGGTGCGTATGCATCAAAAAAACGGTGCCAAAGTGTGGGCCGTAAAGGAAAATTTACTATATTTGCGCATATTTTAAACAGCAAAATCTAATAAACTATATATGTCAGAACAAACAGAAAGCAAAGTTTATGCTAATCGTCAGGAGGTCATCGATCGACTGGCTGAGATAGTCAATCAGACCACCGACGAGGTGAAGAGCGAAATCAACTATCTGAAGTTGGTTTACTATAAACTGCGTCAGCAGGAAGTGGATGCCCAGTTGAAGGCCGTACTCGAGGACGATGCCGCAGCAGAGTCGTACGAGTCAAAGCCTGACGAACTGGAACCCCGTCTCAAGGAGTTGCTCAACGTGCAGAAGGAGGCTCGTGCCGTGATGGTCGAAGCCCGCAATCGTGAGATGGCTCAGAACCTGCTCCGCAAGCAGGAGATACTCAAGGAGATGGAGGCCATCGCCCAGGATGCCGAGAACGTGGGCCAGCAGTATAACAACTACGTCGAACTCCAGAAGCAGTTCAAGGAGGTGGGCGCAGTGGATGCCAAGGAGCAGAATGACCTGTGGAGCCAGTACGGCAAGGTGAACGAGCAGTTCTACGACGCACTGAAGATCAACAAGGAACTGCGTGACTATGACTTCCGCAAGAACCTGGAGCGCAAGACCGAACTGTGCGAGGAGGCTGAGAAACTCGGTGAGGCAGCAGACATACTGGCAGCATCACGCCGTCTGCAGGAGATGCACGACGAGTGGAAGAGCATCGGTCCAGTGGCACCTGAGGTGCGCGAGGAAATCTGGGTGCGCTTCAAGGCTGCATCGAGCGTCGTCAACAAGCGCCATCAGGAGCACTTCGATGCCATCCGCCAGCAGGAGAATGACAATGAGGCTGCCAAGACGGCTCTGTGCGAGAAGATTGAGGCTATCGACGTACAGGCCCTCCAGACATCGAAGGACTGGGACACCCAGACTGCAGCCGTCCTGCAGATGCAGGCTGACTGGCGCAAGATAGGTTTCGCCAACAAGAAGGTCAACACGCAGATCTTCGAGCGTTTCCGCCTGAGCTGCGACAACTTCTTCAAGGCCAAGACTGCTTTCTACCACAGTATGCACGAGGAACAGGATGCCAACCTCGCCAAGAAAGAGGCCCTGTGCGCCAAGGCTGAAGCTCTCAAGGACAGCACCGAGTGGCGCACTACGACCGACATGCTCATCAACATGCAGAAGGAGTGGAAGACCATCGGCGCCATACCACACAAGCAGAACAATGCCGTGTGGGAGCGATTCCGCGCAGCGTGTGACTACTTCTTCGCCGCCAAGGAAAAGGCTGTAGGCAATGAGAAGAACGTGGAGCTGGAGAACATGGCCAAGAAGCAGTCCGTCATAGACCGCCTCAACGCACTGAAGGAGGCTGAAGGCGTTGAGCCACAGCAGATACGCGACCTGATGGCCGAGTGGAAGCAGGTGGGTCACGTGCCATTCAAGGAGAAGGACAAACTGTACAATGCCTACCAGCAGTTGGTGGACTACTACTTCGACAAGCTCGACATGAAGGGTCAGCGTGCCCGCCTGGAGAACTTCCGCGAGAAGGTCCGTTCGTCCGCAGCTGAGGGTAACGCCCCATCGGAGCGTCAGAAACTGCAGCGCCAGTTGGAGCGTCTGCGCAATGACCTCAAGACCTACGAGAATAACCTCGGATTCCTGAGCGCCAAGTCCAAGAGCGGCAACGGCATGCTCTCGCTGATGGAGCGCAAGAAGCAGGACCTGCAGGCCGAGATCGATGAGGTAATCGCCAAGCTCAATATCCTGGACGAATAATTGACCCAGAAACAGTAATATATAGTATCATACTACATAAACCATACATAATTTACTCAATACAATGGAGTTAGCAACTCAATATAATCCGTCAGAAGTAGAAGATAAATGGTACCAGTACTGGACCGAACATAAGGCTTTCGCCAGTAAACCAGATGGCCGCGAGGCTTACACCGTAGTCATCCCACCACCCAATGTGACGGGTGTGCTGCACATGGGACATGTGCTCAATGAGACTATTCAGGACATCCTGGTACGCCGTGCCCGCATGGAGGGCAAGAATGCCTGCTGGGTGCCTGGCACCGACCACGCATCGATTGCAACCGAGGCTAAGGTCATCAAGCGCCTCAAGGAACAGGGTATCAACAAGAGCGACCTGACTCGCGATCAGTTCCTCAAGCACGCTTGGGACTGGACAGACGAGCATGGTGGCATCATCCTCAAGCAGCTGCGTAAATTGGGTTGCTCGTGCGACTGGGACCGTACATCGTTCACCATGGACGAGGTACGCAGCCGCGCCGTCATCAAGGTCTTCTGCGACCTGTACCAGAAGGGCCTCATCTATCGTGGACTCCGTATGGTCAACTGGGACCCAGAGCGCCAGACGGCTCTGTCCGACGAGGAGGTAATCTACCACGACGAGCACTCGAAGTTCTATTACCTGCGCTACCGTGTGGCCGAAGATCCCTCTAAGTATGCAATCGTGGCAACAACCCGTCCGGAGACCATCTTCGGCGATGTGGCTGTATGCATCAACCCGAAGGAGGAGAAGAATCAGTGGCTGAAGGGCAAGCACCTCATCGTGCCTATCGTGGGTCGCCAGATTCCTGTCATCGAGGACCGTTATGTAGAGATCGGTTTCGGTACCGGTTGCCTCAAGGTCACCCCGGCTCACGATGTGAACGACTATATGTTGGGCCAGAAGTATGACCTCCCTGTCTATGATATCTTCACCGCCGATGCGCACGTGGACATCAACTGCCTCGAGCAGGAGATGCAGCAGAACTGCGCCAAGTATCAGGGCATGGACCGCTTCGATTGCCGTAAGCAGATCGCCCTGGACCTGAAGGAGGCTGGACTGCTGGAGAAGATGGAGGACTACGACAACAAGGTGGGCTACTCGGAGCGTACCAACGTGCCTATCGAGCCACGCCTCTCGCTGCAGTGGTTCATCCGCATGCAGCACTTTGCCGACATTGCTCTGCCACCTGTCATGAACGACGATATCCAGTTCTATCCAGCCAAGTATAAATCGACCTATCGTAACTGGCTCGAGAACATCAAGGACTGGTGCATCAGCCGTCAGCTGTGGTGGGGTCATCGCATCCCTGCATACTACGACGCAGACCTGCTGGCAGAGGTAGGTTCGGAGGCTTATCCCGAGGACAAGATCATCGTTGCACCAACACTGGAGGAGGCCCAGGCCCAGGCTCCTGGCAAGAAACTGGTTCAGGATGAGGGCGCACTCGACACCTGGTTCTCCAGCTGGTTGTGGCCTATCTCGCTCTTCGATGGCATCGAGCATCCAGACAATGAGGAGATCAAGTACTACTACCCAACAGCTGACCTGGTAACGGGTCCGGACATCATCTTCTTCTGGGTGGCACGTATGATCATGGCAGGCTACGAATATCAGCACGAGATGCCGTTCAAGCATGTCTATTTCACTGGTATCGTGCGCGACAAACTGGGTCGCAAGATGTCCAAGTCACTGGGCAACTCGCCCGATCCGCTCGACCTGATCCAGCGATATGGTGCCGATGGCGTACGCATGGGCATGATGCTGTCAGCTCCTGCCGGCAACGATATCCTGTTCGATGACTCACTCTGCGAGCAGGGCCGAAACTTCAACAACAAGATCTGGAACTCGTTCCGTCTGGTACAGGGTTGGACCGTGGCAGACGTGGAGCAGCCAGAGGCAGCACGCAAGGCCTGTGAGTGGTTCGACGCCAAGTTGGCCCAGGTGGGCTACGAACTCCAGGAGCAGTTCAAGCAGTACCGCCTGAGCGAGGCATTGATGCTGGTATATAAGCTCTTCTGGGACGAGTTCTCGGCATGGTATCTGGAGATAGTCAAGCCAGCCTACGGACAGCCTATCGACCGCACGTCGTACGACAAGACCATCTCGTACTTCGACACATTGCTCAAGATGCTGCATCCATTCATGCCATTCATCACCGAGGCACTGTGGCAGGCCATCACCGAGCGCAAGGACGGCGAGAGCATCATGTTCGAGACGCTGCCTAAGTACAGCGCTCCATCGGAGCAGGTACTGTCGTGCATCGCTACCTTCGAGTCGATGAAGGAGGTAGTGGCAGGTATCCGTACCATCCGTGCACAGAAGCAGATGAGCCCCAAGGTGGCAGTCGAACTGCAGTGTGTGGGTGCTAACCCTGTCGCAGCCCTCAACGCCGTCATTACGAAGTTGGCCAACACATCGGCTGTCAATATCATCAATGAGAAGAACGGCATCTGTGCTTCGTTCCTGGTCAGTACGACGGAGTATGCCATCCCGCTGGCTGACTCTATCAACGTGGAGGAGGAGCTCAAGAAACTGGAGGCTGACCTCAAGTACAACGAGGGCTTCCTGCAGAGCGTGCTCAAGAAACTCAGCAATGAGAAGTTCGTCAACGGCGCTCCAGCAGCTGTCGTTGAGAACGAGCGCCGCAAGCAGGCCGATGCTGAATCAAAGATTGAGACTATCCGCCAGGCTATCGCTGCCCTGAAGGGATAATCGTCTGATTGGCTCTGCAGCCAATCCCGCACATATATTGAACCCGAACACATCCACATGGATATGCTCGGGTTCTTTTGTTTTTTATCCCTTTTACTACTTTTTTACTTCCTTTTCACTTCCCTTTCACTACTTTTTCACTCCCTTTTTACTCCCTTTTTACTCCCTTTTTACTCCCTTTTTACTCCCCTTTTATTCCCTTTTATTACTATAAAAAAAGGTGCTGCATCGCGCGGCACCTTTCCTTGTAATGAATTTGAAGAGACGTTTGTCAGTAATGTTGTTTCCGAGTGATTCTTGTTTAATGTTTTTTGTTCTTGCAAATTAAATCATACATTGTTCCTGTCAGTAACGTTGCAGAATGTCAGCGTCAGTAACGTCGCAGAATGTAGTGTCAGTAATGTTGCAGAATGTTTTTGCCGTTGATGCAGGGAGGAGTCCCTGCGTATAATGTTTTTGTCAAGAGTCTGGTCGGGGGAGACCAGACCGAGAGTGGGTTTTACTGCTTCATCAGTTCCTCCAGTCGGGCTTTGACGTCCGACGGACTGTAGTGCAGCAGTTGCAGTTCGGCAGCCAGGGCGGGAAGGCGTTCTTCGAGCAGGCGGCTGGTACGAACCTCGGTGATGATGCGCAGAGCATCAGCAGTGAGGAAGTTGCCTTTGCCTCGTTTGCTATATATGATCTCCTGTTGCAGCAATCGTTCGATGGTTCGCATTATGGTGTTGGGGTTTACCTCGAGTTCCACGGCCAGTTCGCGTACGGACGGGATCTGTTCGTCGGGCTTGATTTCGCCCCTCAGCACCTTGTCACATATCAGATCGTAAATCTGCATGAATATCGGTTGTGCATTAGTTTGAAATTCCATAAGTCAAAATATTTTTTGGATAAATAGAAGGGGTGGGGGATGTGGTAAGGTCGTGTCTGCCTTATTTAGCCTGCTTGTGGCACATCTGATTGTAGAGGAAATACAACAATCCACCAACTATCAGCGGGGTAGCATACGATGTGTAGCGCACTGTAGCCATGAGCGTGGTAGCGAAATTATAGACCTCTTCTCCAGTCCACGTATCTGGCTCGGCATTGGCTATGAAGATGATGGCCGTGATGATCAGTAAGATGGTAAACATCATGTTCGTAGCAACATAGGTGGCAATGGCCTTGACCTGCACATTGGTACGGAAAAACATGCACAATATCAGGTAGTAGGCAAAACTGATGAGTGACCAGAAAGGAGTAGTCCATAATAGGGTACTGATGGTTGAGGCCAGGTCATTGGCAAAAGACTGGCTGAGTGTGGAGTCACCTATTTTGTCGCCATCAAACGCTTCCGTCAGTTTCGTATGTACTTCGTCGAATCGGAATATCTGCGAATCCATAGCCAATGCGTTCTGTGCCCAGTCAAGTTCGGGTGCATAGAGGCTGCACAGTCCCATGGTGAGGTAGAACATGACGACATATAGTACCTTGACGCCCAGGAAGACCACCAGGTAGTCGATCATCATGGTGACGAACTTCTCCAGCGAGGTACCAGGCAGGGTCAAGTACGCCGTGGCGGTGCGTGAATAGCAGAACTTCTGGGTGAGCAGGGTGGTCACCACCAGGATAGCCGCGATGTTGGCATAGCTGAAGAATGTGTAGCACAGCACAGAGATGGCCTCCGGTACGCCCGTTGTATCGATGTTTACCATGCCGACCTCGTACTTGGTGAAGAAGGTGAGCAGCACCAGGCTGATGTATATGCCCGATATGATGACCAGAGTGTGCTTGAGGCTCTGCTTGCTGAGGGTCCAATCGTAGCGCAACAGTGCGCCGACTCGATTTATGCTGAAAGTATTCATGATTTTGTTCAATGTTAATAATTCGTTTTTGAGGGTTATGAGGGTATGGTTATATGTCCTTGAGGTTGATTGTGTCATCCCCATGATAACCGTGTCTGAGTAGCGATGGTGTCGCCTCACTCGATATTTACCAGTTGGCAGAATACCTGCTTGATGTCCTCGGTACCATACTTCTGACCGATAGCCTCGAGGCTGTCCGAGAGGATGATGCCATCGTTCTCCATGATGGTCACGTAGTCGATCAGTCCCTCCAGGTCATCGACCTGATGCGTGGAGATGATGATGGTGCGCTGCTCGTCGATCATGTTGGCTACCAGTTTGCGGAAACAGCTCTTGCTGGGGATGTCCATGCCGTTGGTAGGCTCGTCCATCAGGATGTAGGGAGTATTGCACGCCAGGGAGAGGGAGATGAGCGCCTTCTTCTGCTGTCCCAGCGACATGTTGGTGAGCTTCTGGTCAGCGGGAACGTGCAGTTCGTCCAGTGCCTGTCGGAGAATCTCGTCGGAGAATGTCGGATAGAGTGGACGGGTGACCCGTGCGTAGTCTTGAATAGTAATGTCGTAAAGGGCCTCGTTCTCGGGGATGAGACGGATGCTCTGCTGGAACTCAACTTCGCGGCGGCGAGGGTCACGGCCATCTACTGTGTAGTCGCCCTGTCCGATCAGTGCGCCGCTCAGTACCTTGAGCATAGTTGATTTGCCGATGCCGTTACGTCCCAGCAGACCGTACACGTGGCCAGCTGGCATGTCGAGGTCAATGTGCTTCAGTACAGGTTGTACCTGAATGTAACCATAGGTTAGATTGTGAGCCTTAATCATAATTGTTTTTTATTAGAGTTTTTGAAGAGTTGAAATTATCTGTTGCTCTTGGGTTGATGCCTCTCTGTTGTTTCGGTGCTTCTTCCTCGTTACTGGGTAGTCGGATGAAAGAGCCTTGCAGATTGCATCTATGTTCTAATAAACTGGTGTATTAGTTTGGTGGAACACTGCAAAGGTATGGCTGTTTGTCGGAATTACCAAATAATTGGGCAAAAAAATGCCAAAAACAGCGATTTTTTAACAGACGTTAACAGAAAAGGGCGGTTTCCGTATGAAAATAATAACGGATTTACGCCTATTTCTCTTGTTGATAGAGAGAATCGGCGTAAATCCGTTTTAATCTGCGATGGGCGCAATACGAAGATGTTGATTGACTATTGGGAGATGTCGGACTTGACTACAATCTGGCCCTGAGCATCTCGGTGCCAGTTGACCGTGATGGTGCCCTGAGGGGTGCGATAGGAGCATTGGCAACTGTCAATACCGGGGATGTCGGCAGGTTTGACCACATAGTGACCTCCTTCGAGGCGTATGCCCCCGACGTAACCATAGAGCCATTCCATGATGTGACCCAGCATCAAGTGATTGTTCGATACATTGGTCAGGCCCTGCCACGACTCGGTGAGCGAGGTGGCACCCTTGGCCAACTGCATGCCATAGCCAGGTATGTCGGTGCGGGTGCATAGCTGCATCAGTACATCGTGGCGGCCCATGGCTGCCAGTGTGCGTATCAGATAGACGTAGCCTATGTCGCCCGCGGTGAGCAGCGTCTGCCAGTGCTGGGTACCCTTGGAATCGCTGGTGGTGTGGGGGGTATCGAGGTCAATGAGCAACTGCTGTTGAGCCCAATCACGTAGGGAATCGGGCAACAGTCCCAGGTTGAGACCCATGCTCAATGCCGTCTGGCTGCGACATGTATCATATTGAGCACAATAAGCCTGGCGAATACTGTCGGCCAGCAGGGCATACTGTTGGGCCTGGGCAGAATGGTGCAGCAACCCGGCGGTGCGGCTCATGGCGAGCATTTCGCTGTAGTAGGTGGCAGTGGCAGTCAGTCCGTTGGGAGTGAGCTGTGAGTAACCGGGACCCTTGGGACCGAGGTCGTACCAGTCTCCCAGACCGTAGTTGATGATGTGCTGGGGCTTGGTGATCTGTCCCAGGGAGTCTCGCTCCTCGCGCGCCTTATTATATAAATAGGTAGCGTAACGCTGCATCGCGGGATAATATTGGCGCAGGAGGGAGTCGTCGCCGGTAGATTCGTACATGATCCAGGGAGCAAGGATGAAGGCGGCGCCCCATTCGGGACTGTCGTCAAATCCGTAGCCGAAATAGGTGTAGTACGGAGCTATGGTAGGAATCATGCCATCGGGCTGCTGGGCATCGGCCATCTGACGCATCAGACGACGGTACATCGGCCCCATATCATAACGGCACAGCATGGAGGGCAACATCAGGTAGTCCTGTTCGAGCCAGCCCAGTTTCTCGCGCGTAGGACAATCGGTGGGAACGCTCGCCAGGTTGCTGCGTATGGCATTGTCGATGAGACGGTGTATCTGATTGAGCGTGTCGTTGGAGCAATGGAAACTGCCCACAGGCTGCAGGCAGGTCACGCTGGTGGTGTGCAGCATGGAGAGCGAGATGCTGTCGGGATGTATGCCCGATACCTCGACGTAGCGGAAACCGTAGTAGCTGAAACGTGGCTCCCACGATGCCCCGACTGATTCCTGTCCTGAAGTGGTATATTGCCACAGGTAGGGTTGTGCCACACGTTGGTTGAAGTTGCCGTCATCGCTGAGCAGTTCTGCAGGGCGCAGACGTATGGTGCGGCCTGCTTCGACAGGTGTGCGGAGTGACAGTTGTACAATGCCGGAGAGGTTCTGCCCGAAGTCGTATATCCAGGCATCATAGGGGTCCTGGCGTTTGACGACAGCTCGCTGGTAGCGCACTGAGAGCGGGCGCAGGGTATCGGCCACTACCAGTTCTGTGCCCTGCTGCTCGGCCAGCCGTATCGAGGCATCGGGCTCAATGACAAGTGGTGCTGTCCAATGGCGGTCGGACAGGCGGGGATTGTCGTGCCAACCATCGACCTCCATCCTTGCGTCGTAGTCCTCGCCGCCATAGATGCTGGAGTAGGTGATGGGGCTGGGGGTAGTGCGCCACTGGTCGTCGGTCTGTACTTCGGTCTCCGTCCCATCGGTATAGGTGATGGTGAGCGAAAGGCGTAACCTGGGTGCGCCGTACGAACCCAGCAGCTTGACGTAACGCTGGCGGGGGATGTTGTAGAAGCCGTTGCCCAGCATCACGCCCAGTGTGTGACGCGATGAGTTGCTGAGCCGGTCGGTCACATCGAATGTGACATATTCTGCCTCTTTGCTGTAATCGGACCAGCCGGGGTCAAGGAAATGCTGTCCTACCTTCTGTCCGTCCAGGTAGCACTCGAAGTGCCCCAGTCCGCATATCTGCAAGGTGGCTGATTGGACCTTCTTGCGCCGCTGCAGCTCGAAGGTGCGTCGCATCAGCGGCATGGTGTACATGCCGGGCTGTTGTGACCCGAACTGTTTCTTGATGAAAGGTGCGTGCACCAACGGGACGATGACTGTATCATTGGGCTGCATCGCTATCCAGGGTGCTGTGGTGATATCTGCACTGGATATGCCCGACATCAGGGCAAGTGCGCATAGGGAGAGTATTCTGTTCATAATCGAGAGAGGATATATGGCATTGAAAAAGGAGAAAAAATGAAGGTCGCAGCCGTCGCGTATGAATGCGGGGGTTGCGACCTCAGTCAGATGCATGGACGTCCAGGCGTCACTCTACGTCCTTGACCCAGGTGTAGGTGGTGCTGCCCAGGTTCTCGCCAGTGCTCTGGTCGAGTTCGGTCAGCGAGAGTTGGTTCATGTTGAGCACGGTCATCTTGAACTTGGATACCTGGTAGATATTGGTCATGCTCCAGTTGGACATATCCTTTTTGGTCAGGTAGTTGTGTGCGCCATTGTACTGAACGAGGACCTGCTTGAACGATGGGTAGTAGATATAGCCGCCCGTCTGCAGCAGGTTGATCTTTTCTTTGGTGTTGACATAGTGGCTCGTGACGGTCGAATCGCGGTAGAACCAGATTGTGTCACATACGGTCGAGCCATCGGTATAGGCCCATACGCCAGCCAGATAGTGTGTGCTGTCACCCGTTACGGCCGAGAGACCATCTTCTATGATCTGAGCGATGGCTGCAGCACGTTCGCTCTTGTGCGACAGACCCATTTGCTCGAGGACGGCAGTGCCGGCCGATGAACCGCAACTATTGAACGAAAAACAAGCCAACAGCGCTGCTGCAACAGAGAGAAGGAAAAACTTTTTCATCGTGTATAAATGATTTAATATCGGTTTCGGGCTCGACGGTATTGTCGGTAAACCCGTCGCAAAGATAGGCAATAATTGAGAAATATCCAAATTTGGCTATTCAAAACCGCTTGCAGGTGAGGCGAAAAAGAGGTAAAATTATGTTATTTAACATTATTTGGCTTATTTTTTCGTATAAATTGTTGGAAGAAATAAAAAAAATAAATACTTTTGTACCGGAATTTAATAATTCCAGTATTACACTACGTATCGGAATGGTTGTATTCCTACATTACTATACTCCTTAAATAAAATAATACCTTGTATGAAAGTTTACAGTTCTAAAGAGATCAAAAACATTGCCCTGTTGGGTAATGACGGCTCTGGCAAGACGACCTTGACAGAGACTATGCTGTTTGTGTCTGGACAAATATCGCGCAAGGGCCGTGTGTCGCAACAGAGCACAGTGAGTGACTATTTCCCCGTCGAGAAGGACTATGGATATTCGGTATTCAGTACCATCTTCCATACGGAATGGAATGGCAAGAAACTCAATATCATCGATTGCCCGGGAATGGATGACTTCGTGGGTCAGGCCATTACTGCCATGTCGGTCACGGATACTACCATATTGCTGATCAATGGAGCTGTGGGACCAGAAGTGGGCACACAGAACCATTTCCGCTACACCGAGAAACTGCGCAAGCCGGTCATCTTCCTGATTAATCAGCTCGATGCCCCGGAGTGCGAATATAATACCATTGTCGATGACCTGCAACTCAATTATGGCAAGAAGGCTGTGCCTGTTCAATATCCTGTGCAGACGGGCGAGTCGTTCCATCAGTTGATCGACGTGATATTGATGAAACAGCTTACCTACAGTGCCGACGGTAAGTTGACCATTGAGGACATCCCATCGAAGGAGATGGACCGCGCCAAGGAGATGCACCAGACATTGGTCGAAGCTGCCGCTGAAAATGACGAAGGTCTGATGGAGAAATATTTCTCCAATGGCGTACTCACTGAGGACGAGATGCGCGAAGGCATACGCAAGGGTATGGTCACTCGCAGCATCTATCCGATATTCTGCGTCTGCGCCGGCAAGAATATGGGTGTGGACCGACTGATGGAGTTCCTGGGCAACATTGTCCCCTTTGTTGACGAGATGCCTGCCGTACACAATACCCGTGGTGAGGAGGTGCCGCTCGATGCCAGCGCTCCTGCCAGCCTGTATTTCTTCAAGACGGGCGTCGAACCACACATCGGCGAGGTACAATACTTCAAGGTAATGAGCGGTACGATACGAGAGGGCGACGATATGGTCAATGCCGACCGTGGTACCAAGGAACACCTCTCTACCCTGTATGTATGTTCGGGTGCCAATCGTGACAAGGTAGAACAACTCCAGGCTGGCGACATCGGCTGTACGGTCAAACTGAAGGATGTGCGCACGGGCAACACGCTCAATGCGTCGGACTCTGAATGTAAGTTCAATTTCGTCAAGTTGCCAGCCTCTAAGTTCAGCCGCGCTATTCGTGCCGTCAATCAAGCCGATACGGAGAAGATGATGCAGGCCTTGACGCGTATGCGCCTGGAGGATCCTACCTGGGTGGTCGAGCAGTCCAAGGAGTTGCGCCAGACCATCGTGCATGGTCAGGGAGAGTTGCATCTCAATACGCTGAAATGGCGTCTGGAGAATCTGGACAAGATTGCAGTGACGTTCGACTTGCCGCGTATCCCTTACCGTGAGACCATTACCAAGGCTGCTCGTGCCGATTATCGTCACAAGAAACAGTCGGGCGGTGCAGGTCAGTTCGGTGAGGTGCACTTGATTGTCGAACCCTACCAGGATGGTATGCCCGATCCGACCATGTACACCCTGGGAGGTAAGGAGTACCGTGTCACGATGAAGGGTAAGGAGGAGGTTGACCTGCCATGGGGCGGCAAACTTGTCTTCATCAACTCTGTCGTGGGTGGTGCTATCGATACCCGCTTCATGCCTGCTATCCTGAAGGGTGTGCAGCAATGTCTGGAACAAGGCCCGCTGACAGGTTCCTATGCCCGTGATGTGCGTGTCGTTGTGTACGACGGCAAGATGCATCCAGTGGACAGCAACGAATTGTCATTTATGTTGGCTGCGCGCAATGCCTTCAGCCAGGCGTTCCGTGAGGCAGGACCCAAGATTCTGGAGCCTATCTACGATGTGGAGGTTTTCGTGCCTGGAGACCGTATGGGCGACGTGATGAGCGAGATCCAGAACCGCCGAGGCATGATCATCGGTATGGAAGCCGAGTCTGGTTATCAGAAGATTATGGCCAAGGTTCCACTCAGTGAGATGTCCGACTTCTCGACCAAACTGTCTGCTCTCACTCAGGGCTCGGCATCTTTCATCATGCGCTTTGCCAGCTACGAGCTTTGTCCTGCCGATATCCAGCAGAAACTCATTGCTGCGCACGACAAAGAACAGTCGCAGGAGTAAAGTCAATGTAGCTGAATTCTGCCCTTGCCCCATGAATGAAATGTCTGTGTGCTGAGGGTGGAGCGATTTAGATATCTGTTTTTTTAACATTTGTACAATATTCTTTGCAGTTACGCGTTTATCTTTTAATAAAGAAAAATCCGTAACTGCAAAATTTTACACTGTGATAACAGCATCGATTGTAACGTACGATCATCACTTGCTCGACATTGAGCCCGTGCTACGTAGCTTGTTTGCTTCGCCGGTTGACATCGTGTATGTCATCGATCACTCCGAACATATGCTCGAGTTGAAGGCCGAACTGGAGGAGTTTGCAGCACGTGTCCTGCAGGGAGAACCGCAGTTGAGACGTAAGGAGAAGGCCGGATTCAAGCTGATCTATTATCCGCATCCCAACAATGGTTACGGTGGAGGACACAATTATGCCATCAAGATGGCTGTTCAGGCAGGAAGCGAGTATCATCTGGTGGTCAATCCGGACATTTGGTTCGGCCCAGAGGTAATGCCGGAGTTGATCCGTTATATGACACAGCATCCTGAGGTGGGACAGATGATGCCCAAGGTGCTCTATCCCAACGGTGCCATCCAGCGCCTGGCCAAGTTGCTGCCTACTCCGTTCGACATCTTCGGCCGTTTCTGTCTGCCATTTTTCATCATTGCCAAACGTAACTACCGATATGAGTTGCGTTGCTCCAATTATTCCATGACGCTCAATGTGCCCTATCTGTCGGGCTGCTTCATGATGTTCCGCGTCTCGGCATTGCAGGAGATCAACATGTTCGATGAGCACTTCTTCATGTATGCTGAGGATGTGGATATCACCCGCCGTATGCACGAGCATTATCAGACGCTCTATTATCCACAGACGGTGGTCTATCACAAGTTCAGTCGAGCCTCGCATCGTAGTCTGCGCCTGTTCTGGATACACATGACCAATATGATGATGTACTTCAATAAATGGGGATGGTGGTCCGATCCCACTCGCAAGGCCATCAATGACCGCTGCCTGGCGCAGATCAAGCATTATTACCAGTCACAATAAACTATCAAGCCTATGAAAAAGAACTTACTTCTCCGCTCAGTATCTCTCTGCTTCTCGGTGCTGACATTCGCACTCCTGCTCTCGGCTTGTGGGTCGAAGGGTAGTGAAAGTCCTTCTGCATCCCAGTCAGATGCTGTTTCGTCATTGCCCGATCACGAGATTTGTATCGAAGACCTGCAGTTCATCGACCGGAATGATACTCTCTACGTCTATACCGGTGATGAAGTAGTTGATGGCACTGTATGGTCAGCCGATCATTGTGTACAGATGGAGGTGGTCGAAGGTGTGTGCCGTCAGTTCTTCTTCTTCGACGAGAATCAGTATCTGTCCTGCCGTTTCTCCAATCAGCATAAGGTCTTTTACGACAAGCATGGAGACGAAATCACGGAACAACAATATATGCAGCAATATCCTGCAGAGGCCAATGCCCTACAACGGCGTCATGCTGCGATTATTGAGACAATCATTTCCAAGCAGAAGAAATAATCATTTCCCGTTTATTATGAGCCTTCTATAAATTGTCTTTTGTTTTTTAAGGAGACTTCTGTAAATAGTCTTTTAGATTGTTCTTCTCTCGAGATACTTATCAAACATAAGGGTGTGCACCGAGTGCATGCCCTTTTATTGTGCCCTTTGTTTTCGTTATCGTTATCGTTTCTTCGTTTTCGTTATCGTTTTCGTTATCGTTATCGTTTTATTGTTCCTGTCTTGTCTTTAATTTCATATAGCGCAGAGTCTTTCAACGGGAAGACTTTATCCATTACAGCACGGTATTTGTCGGCTATGGCGCGGGATTTGCGCAGTCTTATTTCCTTGGGGCGTATGTAACTGCCCAATTTGTTGAAGTCGAACCCACCTACGGCACAACCGTTGAGCGTAGTGTGGGTGCGTTTATAGTAATATCCAGCCTTGCCGTTGTTGATAGATGATTTCTGCCAATCAATTTCCAATGTCGGAGGTATCGGTATGGGTTGCAGGTCGTGCAGATATACCTTGTAGGCGACATACTCGCGAGTATATTTCGACGTGTCACGACGTTCGTTGTTGTAGTCCACGACTGTATTGTCTGGTTTGCCTACCCATTCGTGCAGCAGAGCGGTATCAGTCTGTTGGGGCAGAGAGATGGGCGACTCCATCGGCGAGAACGAGAAGGCATTGTCCAACTCCTTGAGAAAGGATTTGGACAGATGTATCGAGTCCTCGAACACTACAGTATCGCTTTGGGCCTGGAGCGTCGTGAGATGGAGACTGAGCAGACAAGCGGAAATCAGTTTTTTCTTTATCATTGTAGTCCCTGTTGTGAGGTGTCACACCTCGGCGGGCAGTGCAAAGTTATAGGTATAACGTGTATAGACAAAGCCGTTTCACATTCTTTAATCCATTTTTCATTATCTTTAATTTAATTTTTTATAACCTTAACTACCCGATACTGCAATTTTAACATTTCTTATTATGGACGATTTGCATTATTTTCAAGTCTTGACCTCAATTATTGACCTAATAATTTGTAAATATTCAGAATAGATTGTATCTTTGTCCCATTCGATTGACTATCGAACAATAATACCAACAAAAAACAACATACACTTAACTCATTTAGGCATACTTTACCAATGAAACACTTCATTCTTTTGGTCTTATCCATCTTGTGCTGCTGGAGCAGCACCCTCTCCGCGCAGACTTCCCAACAAATAGTCCCTCGGGATACAGCCATACGGTATGGCGTGTTGCCCAATGGACTGACCTATTATGTGCGTCGAGCCACCAAGAAAAAGCAGATGGCTGAGTTTCGCTTGGTACAAAGGACCGGTTCTCTGGTTGAGACTGAGCAGGAGCGAGGCATGGCGCATTTCTTGGAGCATATGCTGTTTCGTGGGACAACGCACTTTCCCGATAATGCAGTCCTGGATTATCTGCGCCGCAATGGTATTGCATTCGGGCCAGATGTCAATGCTCGTACCTCTTATGATTTTACTGAATATAAGTTGTCGGAAGTGCCCATCGCCGAAGAATCAAAATTGGACAGTTGTATGCTGATACTGCGGGATTGGTGTGCCGATGCTACGATAGATCAGAAGGCAGTCGAAATGGAACGCGAGGTGATAGTCGAGGAGTGGCGTGCGCGTAACAATGATGTCTCGAAGGATGTCATATCTGCTCTGTGGGGCGGTAGCCGATATGCCCAGCGTATTCCTATAGGGGATATGGAGGTGATTCGTAGTTGCAGTGCCCGTCAGATGCAGGCATTCTATCATCGTTGGTATCAGCCGCAGAATCAATGTGTCGTGGCTGTGGGAGACTTCGACCCAGACAAAATGGTACAGCGGATTGTCGCGCTCTTTGCCGACTTGAAACGGGGGAAGAACTCTCCTTCCACATATCCGTTGCCCTACTTGGAACAGCCCAAGGTTGTCATTTCGCGCCATCCACAGATTCCAATGGCTGCATGCAACCTGATGTGGGCCTCGCCGTCTGTTCCCCAATATGATATGCAAACGGTACAATACTTCAGGGAACGGGAGACGAAGATGCGTGCCATCCATTATATGCGCGAAGGCTTGGACCAATTGAAGAAAGAGCATACCGATATTCCGCAAACGCTAATTGATTATCAAAAGAATGTGCCCAATTTTCAGACCGATATGATAATACTGATAGGATTATCATCCGGGTCGGACTGGCGAAATCTCTTAACCGAAGTATTGACTACTGTCGAGCGGCAGAGACATTCCGAAGTAAAACTGCGGGGGTATGTAGATTCACAGGGCAATGATTTGCGAACGGAGGAGGATACTACGCTGCTCAAGTGGGAAAATCCGAAGGGGTACGGCGAACTCGATGAAGATGATATCTATCCCAACCCTGCAGCCGAAAACTGTGTCGAGCATTATCTGAAAGGCACAACCGGAATATCTCCTTCCACTCAGCGTATCATTGATATATACAACAATGGACATATCACGGCAGGTAGAATACAGTATGCGATGCAACAGATCTTCGACGTGCAGCATTGTGTGGTGCAGATAATACTGCCAGATAAACCGGAGGTCGTCAGTCCGAGCGAGTCCGAGGTGCTGGCCTTGATTGACAGGATCGCAATGGCTTGCAATGGTGCTGACACAGTCTCCGACTCAGAGAAAGATGTCCGATTGAAAACTCTGGCCATAGATCCGGTACCTGGTAGCGTAGTCGAGCGTACGGATTGTCCCGTTGATACAAACTACGCAAGTTACCTTCTCTCCAATGGCGTGAAGGTGTTCATGAACCGAGAGAGGTGCATGGACAGAAATACGACGAGAATACGTGGTTTCGTACGAGGTGGCAAAAATGTGCTTGAATCGGTCAGGGACTATAGCAATTATAGTATGGCTATTGAAACAGCAATCCGCAATTATGATGAGTATGAACATGCCGAGATTGATGTAAATTATGCAGATGCCGAAATGACTTTTGAGACCAAGATAGACAGCCTCCGTCTGGATGATACCTTTAGGGTTCTCCATGCCCGTCTCACTACAACGGAGATTGATACCGCACTATATGAGAGTTCAATGACTCAGCTGCGGAATATGCTTCCCATGGCGTATGGTTCTCCTCAGGTCATGGCAATGATTCAATGTCAATATTTTCAGTATGTTCCTGGAGAACGTAATGATATGGATATACCTTTGGATTCAGCAATGGCATGCTTGGAAAGGACCAGCATAGGTGGCATGCGCGACATGCTGTCGCACATGCATGGCAATTACAATGGAATGCAGGTAGTGGTCAATACGCCATTGTGCCCCGATTCGTTGCTCCCCTATATATGCAAGTATCTGGGCAGTCTGCCCGCTGGGCAGGAACCGATGTGCTGCACTGACTATCCCGAAATGCACTACAAGCAGTACGATGACGAGAAACTGGTTAGGGTCAAGGGTGAGACCTACAAATCGACAGTCGTCATGATGCTCGGGTGGGAGCAGAATCTGGATTACAGCGTCCGACATCTGGTACATCAAGAGGCCCTGTGCAACGTGCTGAATCAAGCTCTCACCAACCGCATCCGATTGAAGAACAGTGATGTGTACCATATCGGCGTGAAGTCTCAAGTGAGAGATTATCCTGTGCCCCAGTTGCTGTACACGGTTCAATTTGTATGCGATCCTGCCCGTGAGAAGTCTGTTCGTGCCGAGGTCCGGGCATTGCTGCACGAGGTCGCTGAGGGTGATGTATTGTCACAACAGTTGCTGGACGGATTCCTCAACTATAAGAAGAAGCGTATAGCCTCACATAGTCGTGCCGATGAGGCGGATTGGGTCCTCTATCAAAATTGTTTGCACGATGGTGTGGTAGTGCCGTCCCAGGACATTTCCGTTTATCAGACGGTGTCACTGGCTTCGCTTCGGGACTTTGCCCGGCAACTGCTGCAGCACGGACATTGGTATGAATATGTCATACAGGAAGAAAAGTAGTCCGTAACATTGATTGAGTGGGAGTCCGCAGTGCTATTGCCCTACACAATTGTGCGGGAGAAGTGTAATGTCCAGATTCTACTTTAGGCTGAATTGGCAGAGTACGTCCAACATATTGTTGCATAAAGGGTGTATAATTGTTTCAGAATGTCTAAGAATTGAGCAAAATAGTTAAAAATATGATGTTATAGTTGCATTTTTACAAAAAAGTTTGTATCTTTGCCCCGTTTAACATGAATACTATCATTGTAATCTGAAACTAAATAAAACTAATCCCCAGCGCTTCGTTCGGCAATCATAGGCCTGCATGAAGTTCCCCTCTGTCTAATTTCCGCAATCAACTAAACACTATCTATCCATTATGAATAAATTTCGTAATATTCTTCTTGATCTCGTAATTGCTCTGGCTGTGGCCGGATTTGCGTATTTCTTGAGTTATTGCTTCCGCTCTTGTACCCAAAACGATGCAGATGTACCTAAGACTGCAAAACTTGAGACTGTTTCTGAAATCAGTGAACTCTCGGAAGGAATCGATAACTCTGCATTCGAAAATTGGGTTGTAAAGAAGTTCGACTTTGAACGCCCAAATCTCTCTCTTCTCGAGCACAATGCAGGTGAGGGCAAGGATGCAGCCAGTCTCCTCATTGAGATGGATACGGACAATGAGTCAATCTCGTACATGATTGCCGTGGAGTGCATCTGGCGCAAGGAGATTTCGAGCAAGGGTCTATACTGGGCAACCGAAGCTACCCTCAAGAGATATATGAATTCGGCCGATGAGGATGACGCCAAGCTCTTCCTGATCTTCGGACTGGGTGGTTCGCCCGATGCTCCTAAGTCTGTTTACATCGTGCCTATCCGTTTCCTGCAGGAGCGTGTTCTCTCTCCATCAGATCTGGCCAACTACGAGTGTGAATCAACTCACGGCATTTTGGATTACGAGGTACCTGCTCACAAGCTCGTTCTGCACTGATCTTCAGTTGCTCCGAATTGAATTTTCCGTAGGTAGTCCCATTTAGATTACTTACATTCGATAATATAAAAAAACTGCGCTGCAGTCTCTCCGGAGGCTGCAGCGCATCATTTTATGTCCATGACAGAGGGGAAAGCCGTGATTGATTCCGTGATGGAGACTCTGTCACCCTATGGGCTTTCTGAGGGGGGGGCAGGGGAGAGGTATCATCCCCTGTAGATGGTTATTCCGATATACACCAGGTAGATGATGAACAGTACAATGCCCTCCCAGCGTTCCAGGCGGCGCTTGGTACACATGAAGAACCACAGCAGCAGGCCTATGCCAATCATGAGCAGGTAGTCGAACTCAAAACCGCTACCGGAGTCAGTGATGGGGCAGATGGCAGCAGCCAGACCTACCACGCAAAGCAGGTTGAAGGTAACTGACCCGATGATGTTGCCCACAGCCATGTCGGTTTCGCCCTTGCGCGCAGCCATTATGGAGGCGAAGAGTTCGGGCAGAGATGTTCCTACCGAGACGATGGTCAGGCCTATCATGCGGTCCGATACGCCCCAGCGTTTGGCTATGGACGATGCCCCATCGACCAGCAGGTCTGCACCCCATACCAGTGCCATGAATGAGCCTATCACCATGGCCCAGGCGACCCACATAGGGCGGTCCTTGGTCTCCTCTACGGCCGATGCCTCCTCTTGCTTGCGGGAACGGCGTATCTGCCATGCGACAAAGGCGATGAGCAAGGCGAAGAGCATGATGCCCGGAACGCGCTCTATGGATCCGGACATGGCAATGCCGACGAAGATGATCGATGCCAGCGTCATGAATGGCAGGTCTATGCGCATGGTGCTGCGTGAGGTGGGCAGTACGCATATCATGGCCGATGTCCCCAGTATGAGGGCGATGTTGCTGATGTTGCTGCCCACGACATTGCCGATGGCTATGCCAGGATTGCCCGACAGGGCAGCTTGAGCCGAGACTAACAGCTCGGGCATGGAGGTGCCAAAGCCGATGATGGTCAATCCAATTACCATCTTGCTGAGCTTGAATTTGCGGGCTATGGTCACTGAACCTTCTATCAGATAATCGCCGCCCTTGATGAGCAATATCAATCCGATGATGATCTTGAAAATATCGTATAGCATGAGTAGAGGGTAAAGAGTAAGGGGGGAGGGTAAAGAGTAATGGGTAAAGAGTAGTGGGTAATGGGTAAAGGGTAGAGAGTAAAGGGTAATGATGTCGTGGAGACTGTAGTTCTTCTTTCTTCTTATCTCCTTTATTTTCTATCGCTTCAACTTCTATACTGTTTCGTTCAATAGAGATTATAAAGTTTCGCAAGCTACCCGTGTGGCAGCTTGCGAAATACTTATATATTATTTGATGATGCCGTCACGCTTCATCAGGGCGTCGATGGTAGGATCGGCTCCCTTGAACTGACGATACAGTTCGGCAGGATCGACCGTGTCGCCCGATTCGAGCAGATGACGGAATCGCTTGGCTGTCTCTGGGTTGTCCAGACCTTCGCGCTCGAAGACTGCAAATGCGTCGGCATCGAGCACCTCAGCCCACTTGTAGCCATAGTAACCGGCTGCATATCCGCCCGAGAAGATGTGGGTGAATGAGGTGCACATCATGGCACCATCCACGCGGTCCATCAGCTGGGTAGGAGCCATGGCATCAGCCTCGAACTTCTCGATGTCCTCCAGTTGTGGGAAACGTTCTGTAGGTTTCAGTTCCGATACCTTGACCTTCAGGTCGCCCTGAGCCTTGCCGGCGCCCAGTGAGTGGAACTTCATGTCGAGCATGCCGAATGACAACTGGCGCAGGCAGGCATATCCAGCCAGGTAGTTCTGTGCCTTGTGCAGACGGTCTATCAGTTCCTGAGGGATAGCCTCGCCAGTCTGCCAGTCGGCAGCAAAGGTATCGAGGAATTCCTTCTTGCCGAGGAAGTTCTCGTTGAACTGAGATGGCAGTTCGACGAAGTCGTGTGCTACGCTTGTGCCGCTCTGTGATGGATAGTGGCACTTGGTGAGCAGGCCGTGCAGAGAGTGGCCGAACTCGTGCAGGAATGTCTCTGCCTCGTCGTAGGTGAGCAGAGCAGGCTTGTAGTCAGGCTCTCCAGGTCGGCCTATAGCCTTGCTGAACGACATCACGATCTGTACGATAGGACGTACCTCGGTGCCGTCGGGATTGACCTTCTGGCCACGGAACTCGGTCATCCATGCGCCAGGACGCTTGGTCTCGCGTGGGAAGAAGTCGGTATAGAGCAGACCGACGAAGGTAGAGTCGCTACCCTGTGCGTGGTCCCAAACCTCGAAGCACTCTACGTCCGGAGCATATACAGGTACGTCAATCTTGTTGAATGTGACACCGTACAGGCGTGTAGCCAGGCCGAACACACCTTTCTTGACCTTGTCCAGGGCGAAGTAAGGCTTGATCTGCTCGTCGTTGAAGGCATATTTCTCGGTCATGAGTTTCTCGCTGTAGTAGCTGAAGTCCCATGGCATCATGGGCGATACGCCGTTGCGCTTGGCCATGTCTGCTACCTCGGCCAGATCCTTCTCGGCAGTAGGCTTGTATGCCTCGAGCAACTGGTTCAACAGGTTGTTGACCGCAGCAGGAGTCTTGGCCATCGTATTGGTGAGACGCATGTCGGCAAAGGTCTCGAAGCCCAGCAGGTCAGCTCTCTCTTGGCGCAGTGTGGCTATGCGGCGCACCACGTCGGTGTTGTCATACTGACCGCTGGTGCAGCGGCTGTTGTATGCCTTGTACAATGTCTCGCGCAGGTCGCGGCGAGAGCTGTACTTCATGAATGGACGATAGGATGGAGCCAGCAGTGTCAGCTTGTAGCCGTTGTCCTTGAGCGTCTGGCAGAAGAAGTCCGGCAGGCCCTCCAGGTCCTTGGCTGGATCCAGCTGCATGCTCCACTCGCCAGTGGCCTTCTGTACATTCTGACCGTAGGCGAGCGAGAGTGAATCCAGTTCGCTCGATACCTGACGCCAACGTTCGCGTGCCTCGCCCTGCAGGGTGGCACCAGCCTTGAGGTAACCCTCGTATCGGTCCTTGAGCAGACGCTGCTGCTCCACGGTCAGGCCCTCCATGCCCTTGGCATTGTACTCGTCCCATACCTGCTTGATACGGGCAAAGAGTTTCTCGTTCAGTCGGATGTTGAGGCTGTGTTCGCTCATCATTGGCTGAACCTCTTCTACCAGTGCGAGCATCTCGTCGGTGCCGTCGCACTCCACGATGTTCCACATGATGCCAGTCACCTTGCCCAGCAGTTCGCCGGTGTAATCGAGCGCCTCGATCGTGTTGGCGAATGTAGGAGCCTCGGGGTTGTTGGCTATGGCATCTATCTCTTTGTCTTCTTCCTCGATACCGCGTATCAGGGCTGGCTTGTAGTGCTCGGTCTTGATACGGTCAAAGGGGATGGCGCCGTGATTGGCACTCCAGTCTTCGAAGAATGGATTGTTCATACTGTTCTCGTCTTTTTGGCAACCGCACAATAATACCATCGTGCTCAGTGCAAGTGTGATACTAAATTTTCGCATTTTACTTTTTGTTGTTCACCGGTTATCATGTTTTTGAGTGCTACCTCGCCGTTGGCCATCTCGTCGGAGCCTATCACGGCTACGAACGGGATCTGCTTCTGGTTGGCATAACCCATCTGTTTTTTCATCTTTGCCCCAGCCTCGGGGTATATCTCGGAGCGGATGCCTGCCTGTCGCATCTGGCTGAGCAGGGGCAATGCGTAGTCCATCTCGGCCTCGCCGAATGTGACGAACAGCAGTTGTGTGGCCTGCAGGGTCTCCTTGGGATACAGGTCCAACTGATTGAGCACGTCGTAGATGCGGTCTGCGCCGAACGATATGCCCACGCCGCTCATGCCTGGCATGCCGAAGACGCCCGTCAGGTTGTCATATCGGCCACCGCCTGTTATCGAGCCTATCTCTACGTCCAGGGCCTTGACCTCGAAGATGGCACCTGTGTAGTAGTTCAGTCCGCGTGCCAGTGTCAGGTCTATGTCCAACTGGGCTGTCAGTGTCGAGAACTGTTTCACCTTCTGCAGGATCCACTCCAGTTCCTCCACGCCCTTGACGCCGGTCTCGGATGCTGCGAGTACCTCCTTGATGGTGGCGAGTTTCTCCTCGTTCTTGCCTTCCAGTTTGATGATAGGCTGCAGTTTGGCGAGTTGCTCCTCGTTCAGACCCTTCTCGCGCAGTTCAGCATTGACATTGTCCAGTCCTATCTTGTCGAGTTTATCTATGGCGACGGTGATATCGACCAGCAGTTCCGGAGCACCGATCACCTCGGCTATTCCGGCCAGGATCTTGCGGTTGTTCATCTTGATGGCCACGCGTACGCCGAAGCGGTTGAAGACCTGGTCTATGATCTGTATCAGCTCTACCTCGTTGAGCAGGCTGTCGCTGCCTACCACGTCGGCATCGCACTGGAAAAACTCGCGGTAGCGTCCCTTCTGAGGACGGTCAGCGCGCCACACTGGCTGTATCTGATAGCGCTTGAAGGGGAAACTCAGTTCGTCCTTGTGCAGCGTCACGAAACGGGCAAATGGTACGGTCAGGTCGTAGCGCAGACCCTTCTCGCATATGCGGGCAGCCAGTCGTGCTGTTCCGTCGGGTACGCCTGCTTCATTGACCAGCTCTTCCTGCTTCACGTCTGCCAGGAAGTTGCCGGAGTCCAGGATCTTGAAGAGCAACTTGTCGCCCTCTTCGCCATACTTGCCCATCAGCGTGGAGAGGTTCTCCATGGATGGAGTCTCTATCTGCTGGTAGCCGTACAGGGCATATACCTCCTTGATAGTGTTGAATATGTAGTTGCGCTTGGCCATTTCAATTGGGCCGAAGTCGCGTGTTCCCTTAGGGATGCTTGGTTTTACTTGCTGTGCCATTATTTTATTAAAATGATTTTTCAAAGCTTTATCGCGGACGCAAAAATAATAAAAATAGAGCAATATACAAAATCATTTCGTTTTTTTTTAACGAAATGACGCCCTTTTCGTCCCGACATTATTATTATTGTCACTCAAACAAATCGTCCATGACAATCGTCTTCTGTATCTTACCACTATGCTTGCCTTGTGTCAGGCCATAGGTGGTGATTAGGACGGGGTGCACTTTCTGTCTGGCTTGCAGGGTCTCTTTGAGCCTATCCACACGATGCAGGATGCGCAGTTCCTCCTCTCGGTCGATGGTGTATAGGCCTGAGCAGAACTTCATTTCGCAGAGGTTTACTATCTGGTCATCTCGCATTATGAGCATATCTACCTGAGCACCAGGTTGGTCATCGTTGCCTGGAATGTTCCACGCCGAGACAGCGGTCTTGACACCACCAATCTCCAACGCCCGTTTGATTTGGGCAAAATGCTGCCAGCATACCTGTTCGAAGGCCACCCCGCGCCAATGACTCAGTATGTCGGCCGTAGCGTTATCGTGCATGAAGGTAGCCTCTTTCTGATTCGTATCGACATATTTTATCCAGAAGCGGCAGAAATTGTCCGTAAGTTTGTAATAGTCTCCATTGCCCTTGCCATAAGGGCTATATCTGAGCAGGAACTCGCTCTCGCACAGGGCAGCCAGCGTGTCGCTCAATCCACCACCTAATGGCAGAGAGGTCGCAGCTGCAATCTCGTCTCGGGTATAGCCATAGTTGCGCGTGGCCAATAGACGGACTATTTTCTTGCAGTCTTCGGCATTTTCAAAGATTGCTTTGAACAGTCGGTCAAATTCTTCCTTCAATCGAGGCTTTTGTCCGAAGAGGATTTGGTCGGTGTTCTGTTCGAAGCTGTAGCCCTTCTGGAAGTAGCTCAGATAGTAGGGGATACCACCGAAAACCATGTAGGCCTGCAGTATGTCATAGCGGGACATAAGGATGTCCTGATGTTTGAAGAATGCCTCACATTCTCTGAGGTTAAAGGGCGACACTTTGATTTCGTAAGTCAATCGTCCATAAAGCCCGCCCTTGCTGCGCGAGAGGTTGCTGAGTATCCACGAGGAGGCCGAACCGCATACCACCAGCATGAGATTGTCTCGGCTGGAGCACCATCCGTTCCAGAAACTCTCGAAAGCTGGCAGGAATCCCGAGCGGGGAGTATCCATCCACGGGAGTTCGTCGATAAAGACGACCTGTCTATTGCCATTGTCCAACTTGATCAAGAGCTGTTCCAACTGATAGAAAGCCTCCATCCACGACTTAGGTTGCTGAAATCCCTCCAACCCATGGCTCAGCAACGAGTAGTAGAAACTCTCCAACTGGGTCTTCTTTCGGTTGTTGTCACTACTCTGATCTACAGGCGATACACCAGTATGCTGGAAGGTGAACCTACCCTTCAATGCCTGTTTGATAAGGAAGGTTTTGCCCACGCGGCGTCGACCATAGACCGCCACAAACTCTGGTCGGTCGCTCTGGTAGAGTCGCTCCAGTTCTTCAATCTCGTGTTTGCGTCCAATGATTGCGCTCATAGTACTATATATTTTTTGGCCTTATTATGCATTAATTCTGCCGCAAAGATATAAAAAATATAGCAAACGGCAAAATAAGCATATACTTATTCTGCCGTTTGCTGCCATTTTTGCTGTAATCGGCAGGTTTGACTATCATTTAATCGCAATTTGGTGTCGTATGTCTTCGGTTATCTATTCGCCTAAAGAAACTTTCAATTTGTATTTCGCCACAGCAATCTGATAAGCGGCAAAGGCTGTGGAGAGGTTGTTCTGCGACTGGCGGTGGAGAGTCTCTGCATCCAGTAGATCGGTCAGGTCTTCGGTACCAGCCATGTATTTTGTATTGCTTTGTCTGAGGTTCTCCTCCGACTGACGGACGGCGGATTCGGCAACTTCCACCTGTTGCTGAGCCTCCTGCAGATTGCTCCACGCTGACTCAATGTCAATGGT
>JAILKE010000083.1 GCA_024694125.1 Bacteroidales bacterium | reverse complement strand
GTCAGTAGTACCTACCAGGTAACCGGTGATACGTTGGAGCTTGTCGATGTGCGTAGAACCACACTCAGGGCAGCACTCCTCACCTTCGAGGGCATCCTCGTGGCCACACTCCATACAACGGTTACGGTTGTGATTGACTGAACCATAACCCATGTTCAGTTCATCCATCAGGTCAACCACCTTCATGATGGTCTCTGGGTTGTGGGTAGCATCGCCGTCAATCTCGACATAGAAGATATGGCCACCGCCGGTAAAGACGTGATATGGAGCCTCGACTTCGGCCTTATGACGGATGCTGCACTTATAGTACACCGGCACATGGTTTGAGTTGGTGTAGTAGTCCTTGTCGGTCACACCTGGGATGATGCCATAGCGCTTCTTGTCGATGCGGGTGAAGCGACCGGACAATCCCTCGGCAGGAGTAGCCAATACCGAATAGTTGTGGTGATAGCGTTCGCTAAACTCGTCCACCTTCTTCTTCATGAAGCCGACGATCTTCAATCCCAGCTTCTGAGCCTCCTCGCTCTCGCCGTGATGCTTGCCGGTAAGGGCAATGAGCGTCTCGGCCAGACCGATGAAGCCTATACCCAACGTACCCTGATTGATTACGCTCTCGACCTTGTCGTCCGGAGAGAGTTTGTCTGCTCCGGTCCACAGGCATGACATGAGGAGAGGGAACTGCTTGGCCAATGCCGTCTTCTGGAACTCGTATCTCTGGTCGAGCTGCTTGGCAACCAGCTCACACATCTCGTTCAGGCGGAGCATGAATACCTCGACTCTCTTCTCGACGGTAGGTTCGCTCATGCTCTCGATGGCCAGTGCCACGATATTGATGGTAGTGAACGAGAGGTTACCACGACCGATGGAAGTCTTTGGACCGAAGCGGTTCTCGAACACACGCGTACGGCAACCCATCGTTGCTACCTCGTAGTTGAATCGCTCGGGGTCATCGATGCGCCACTTCTCGTGATAGTTGAAGGTGGCATCGAGGTTGAGGAAGTTAGGGAAGAATCGACGGGCCGAAACCTTGCAAGCCAGTTTGTACAGGTCATAGTTAGGATCCTCGGGCAAGTAGTTCACACCGCGCTTTTTCTTCCATATCTGAATGGGGAAGATAGCCGTAGCATGGTTGCCCACGCCCTCGTAGGTCGAGTGGAGCAATTCGCGCATCACGCAACGACCCTCTGGACTGATGTCGGTACCATAATTGACAGAAGAGAATACGACCTGGTTACCGCCACGGCTATGGATGGTATTCATATTGTGGATGAAAGCCTCCATTGCCTGGTGCACACGGCTTACGGTGCGGTTGATGGCCTGCTGCTTGATGCGCTCATCACCCTCCAGGCCAGTCAATGGCTTAGACAGATAATCCTTGATATCGACGTCCAGCAGATGCGTGTAGTCCTTGTCCTCAAAGTCCTCCAGATTCTTGATTTCCTCCTTGTAGGTCATGCGGACATAGGGAGCGAAATAGAAGTCGAGAGCAGGAATGGCCTGACCACCGTGCATCTCATTCTGAGCGGTTTCGAGCGATATACAAGCCTGGACCGAAGCGGTCTCGATTCGCTTGGCAGGACGGCTCTCGGCATGAGCGGCCTTGAGTCCGTGTTGCAGGATCGTGTTGAGAGGGTGCTGCACGCAGGTGAGCGACTTGGTAGGATAGTAATCCTTGTCGTGAATGTGGATATAGCCATTCTTGACCGCCTCCCTCACGTCAGGGCTCAACAGGTAGTCATCGACGAAAGGCTTGGTCGATTCGCTGGCGAACTTCATCATCATACCTGCAGGAGTGTCGGCATTCATGTTGGCATTCTCGCGGGTGATATCATTGTTCTTTACGCCGATGATAGAGTCAAAGATCTCCTTGGTCTTGGCCTTACGAGCCACGTTACGGGCATTACGGTAAGAGATGTAGATACGAGCCACTTCCTTGCGGTCGGACTTCATCAGTTCCACCTCAACTGCATCCTGAATGTCCTCGACTTTCATAAAGGCATCTCCCTCCTTGGCAATGTGATCGGCAATAGTAGCCGCCAGGATTACATCTACACCCTTTTCACTTGCCTCCATAGCCTTACGGATTGCGTCTTCGATTTTGTTGAAATTGAAATCGACAGTACGGCCGTCACGCTTGATAACTTTTTGTATCATGAGTATTTATTTATAATTAGTGATTATAGTACTTAATAAAAAGAAATATTGAACTCCGAAATGACAAAAACACTTATTTAGCCTTTGTTTTTGGTTTTCGGCTGCAAATTTACAAACTATTTTTAAGTTTTCAAATAGATTTTTTTTATCTTTGTATCGATAAAATTGATAATGTTATCAGGGGGGCACTCTGTCCCGTTTTTAACATTTAGATTTTAACATTTACCCGAATTATGACATTTCAGCAGTTAGAGTATATCATTGCAGTAGATAAATCGCGGCATTTCGTCAATGCTGCGGCTGCACTTGGTGTGACCCAATCAACGCTGAGTATGGCCATCAGCAAGCTGGAGCAGGAGATAGACGTAACCATCTTCGACAGGTCCAAACACCCGATTGAGCCCACTCCGATGGGCAAACGCATCATCCAGCAGGCGAGTGTCATCCTGCACAACTCCTCCCAGTTGCTCAGCATGGTACAGAGCGAGCGCGATCAGGTTCAGGGCCAATTGCTCATCGGCATGACTCCGTCCGTAGCTCCGGTACTCTTCCCTCGCTTTGGGCGGTTCATCAAGGCCTCGGCTCCCCATCTGCAAGCGCACATATTCGAGCGAAGTTCTGCGCAACTCATCAGCGCCCTGCAACGTTCCGAGTTGGACATGATCATCATCAACAATAGCGAACTGAAAGACTCTTCCCTGCTCGAAATCAGTCTATGGACAGAACGCTTCATGGTCTATGCCGCCGATGGCCACGCCCTGAGGAACCGGGAGAACCTGCGCGTTGAGGAGTTGCTGGACGGCAATATCTGGACGCTCAGGTCCTTTCATGACCAATATCCGCAACTGACCGAAGTCACCCATCAGGACACCATGCGTCAGACTTTTCTCGAGACAGGCAGCCTCCAGACGCTCATATCGGCCGTCGATATCAATGGTGGCTTCACTCTGTTGCCCGAGAGTTATGCCGCATGCATGACGCCCCAGCAACGACAGGGATTGCACCCGGTCAGTTCCGGCAAGTTCTTCCGCACCATGTCCCTGGTCATCAGGCAGGACTACATGCGCGAAGGAATGCTCAATGTCGTCATCGGAGCGGTCAAGCAGATCATACCCCGCCAGTTGCTCACTCCGCGCATAGCCAATTACGACAGGGTTAAGATCTGACCCTATCCCATCCCCCTAAAGGTTCTATTTTCTCACAACGCATAATAAATAATCATTTCATTCGATGATAAAAGATTTCTTCAAAGTAATGGGTCGCTATGTCCGACCCTACCGAAAATACCTTGCAGGTTCCATTGTACTCAACTTCGTGAGTCAGTGGCTTAGTGTGTTCTCGTTTGCCGTGCTCATACCTATTCTCAATATCCTCTTCAAGACCGAAGAGGCGAAGATATACGAGTACCACGAGATAGCCGGCTTCAACAAAGAGCTGATCGATGACCTCAAGAACAACGCCTTCTGGTACATACAGCAGCACATGGAGGAATATGGTCAGATGTCCATTCTCCTGGTGATGGGTGCACTGCTCATCATCATGACCGCCCTCCGTTGCGGTAGTTACTTCGTTTCATCGGCCATCATGATTCCATTCCGTACCGGCGTGGTAAAGGACATTCGTATAGCCGTTTACAACAAGGTGCTGCATCTGCCTCTCTCCTTCTTCAGCGAGGAGCGCAAGGGTGACATTGTCGCCCGTATGTCGAGCGATGCCCAGGTCGTGGAGTCGGCCCTCACATCATCGGTCGATATGTTGATCAAGAATCCAATAGCCATCCTGGTCATCTTCTTCATGCTCTTTGTCATCTCTTGGCAACTCACCCTGTGCGTCCTCGTCACCGCTCCTATCATGATATGGGGCATAGGTAGCGTGACGCGCAAGTTGAAGCGCCGTTCCAAGTTCACCCAGGAGCAATGGGGACAGATCATGACCGAGCTGGACGAGACCCTGGGCGGCCTGCGCGTCATCAAGGCTTTCCTGGCCGAGAACAAGATGCTGGCCCGATTCACCAAGACCAATACCGAGTACCGCAATGCCTCCAGCTCAGTGGCTACACGACAGGCTTCGGCCCATCCGGTATCGGAGTTCATGGGAACCTGTGTCATCGTCATTGTCCTGTGGATAGGCGGTTACTTCATCCTGACCCAGGAGATGATGGATGCCAGTACCTTCATCTATTATATGGTATTGCTCTATCTGGTCATCAACCCGCTGAAGGAGTTCTCCAAGGCCTTCTACAACCTGCCCCAGGGTATGGCCTCAATGGAGCGTATCGACATGATCCTCAATGCCGTCAATCCTATCACCGATCCTGCCAATCCTAAGGACCTCCAGTCATTCGAACAGGGCATAGAGTTGCACGATGTAACTTTCAGATATGCCAATTCCGAGATAGACGTATTGAAGCACATCGACCTCACCGTGCCCAAGGGCAAGACCATCGCACTGGTAGGTCAGTCGGGTTCGGGCAAATCGACATTGGTCGATCTGATACCACGCTATCACGACGTGACGTCGGGCGAGATCACCATCGACGGCAAGAACATCCGCGACGTGAAGATTTCGGACCTGCGTAGCCTAATCGGCAATGTCAACCAGGAGGCTATCCTCTTCAATGACACGATATACAACAATATCACCTTCGGCGTGGAGAGCGCCACGATGGAGGAGGTCATAGCCGCCGCCAAGATTGCCAATGCCCACACCTTCATCGAGGAGATGCCCGATGGGTACAACACCAGTATCGGCGACCGTGGTGGACGTCTATCCGGTGGCCAGCGCCAACGCATATCCATCGCACGCGCCATCCTCAAGAATCCTCCTATCCTCATCCTGGACGAGGCAACCTCTGCCCTGGACACTGAGTCCGAGCGTCTGGTGCAGGAGGCCCTGGAACGCCTGATGAAGTCGCGCACCACCATTGCCATTGCCCACCGTCCCTCGACCATCAAGAATGCCGACGAGATATGCGTCCTGCACGAAGGCAAGATTGTAGAGCGCGGCACACACGAGGAGCTCATTGCCCGCAACGGCTACTACAAGAAGCTCAACGACATGCAGACGCTCTGACCCACATCCATAGGGGTGTAGCTTTCGGCCGATGCCCATCTACTCCCCGACAACTTTCCGTCTAATTCCATCAACTTCCGTAAATATCGTCATCAATCATGCGTATAGATATTATTACCGTATTGCCCGAACTGCTGGACAGCCCTTTGAACCAGAGCATCCTGAAACGGGCTCAAGCCAAGGGCCTGGTCGAGATACACGTCCACAACCTGCGCGACTGGAGTACCGACCTGAAGCGCCGTAGCGTAGATGACTATGCCTTCGGCGGCAGTGCCGGCATGGTCATGCAATGCGAACCCATCGACCGTTGCATCTCCGAGCTCAAGAGCCAGCGCCACTACGACCAGGTCATCTTCGTCACCCCCGATGGAGAGACCTTCAACCAGCACATGGCCAATGACCTCTCTATGTGCGACAACCTCATCATCCTGTGCGGCCACTACAAGGGCATCGACCAGCGTGTGCGCGAACACCTCATCACCAAGGAGATAACCATAGGCGATTATGTCCTGACGGGCGGCGAACTCCCTGCCGCCATCATCACCGATGCCGTGGTGCGCGTCATCCCGGGAGCCATCGGCGACGAACAGTCCGCCCTCTCCGACTCATTCCAGGACGACCTCCTGGCTCCTCCGGTCTATACACGTCCGTCGGAGTACACCTTCACGGACGGAACTACCGCCTCTGTACCCGAAATCCTGCTCTCCGGCCACGAACGCAAGATACGCGAGTGGGAACAGGAGATGGCCCTGCAACGCACCCAGGCACTCCGTCCCGACCTGCTCGAGGATTGACCCCCTCCTACATTCGACAGGACACATATTTATATATTGCCCAATCAAAGAAGTACTCCCTATTATCACCTATATATGTACACGATCGAAGACTTCAAGCATCGCAACACAGACGATCAAGCCAGTCTCACGGCTGCCCTTGCCTGGGCATCCATGCAATACTATGTTTACAATGACCCACCCATGTCCGACTTCGAGTTCGACATGGAGTTCAAGCAGCTCCAGAAACTGGAAGCTGCCAGCGGCACCGTGCTCGAGGGCAGTCCCACGCAACGTGTAGGGTCCGACATCCAAGGCGGGTTCGAGAAGCACAGGCACATCATCCCCATGCAGAGCATCGAGAACGTATATACGGACGGAGAGTTGCAGGAGTGGCTTGCCACTACGTCACGGCAACTACGGAACGCCTTTCCCGACGAGGAGGTATCGTACACCTACGAGCCTAAGTACGACGGTCTCTCCATCTCGCTCATCTATACCGACGGTGTGCTGACCGATGCCGTCACCCGAGGCAATCAGATCGAGGGTGAAAGTGTCATAGCCAATGTGCGCACCATCGTCAATGTGCCCCAGTCCCTGCCCCAGTTGCCTCGTCCTGAAGGCGCCGCCGAGGGGTGGATATTCGAGGTGCGAGGCGAAGTGCTGATGCCCCAGGGCTCCTTCGACCGTCTCAATGCCGAGCGCATCGCCAACGGAGAGCGCCCCTTCGCCAACAAGCGCAACGCCGCATCAGGCAGCCTCAAGCAACTTGACCCCAAGGTCACGGCTCGCCGCGGACTGATAGTCAATGCCTATGCCGCCTATTCGACCGACGTGGAGTGGCAATCGACGTACATGCCCTCGCAACAGGCCACGCTCGAATTGCTGGACCGACTGGGCTTCTCGCGGTTCGACCCCCATTCCATCGGTAGTCAATCGGCCTACACCGTCACCAACGGCGAGATGGAAGCACTGTCCCACGCCATCGATCAGTTCAACGTGCTCCGCACCTCTCACCAGTTGCCCTACGATTGTGACGGCGTCGTGGTCAAGGTCAATCTGCGCCGCCATCAGGAGTTCCTGGGGCTCAATACCACTTTCCCCAACTGGTGCAAGGCCCGCAAGTTCCCCCAGGAGGCACAGAGCACGCAGATCCGTGCGGTGACCTTCCAGGTCGGCATGACCGGCCACATCACGCCGGTAGCAGAACTTGACCCCACCTCCATATCGGGCAGCATCGTGTCCCGAGCCACGCTCAACAACGAGAACTACATCCGCCAACTCAACCTGACCGTGGGCAGCTACGTCTTCGTACAGAAGGCTGGCGAGGTCATCCCACAGGTCACGGGGCTGGATGCCGAGCGCAATGCCAACGAGGATGTGCAGACCTCCGCTATCTCCTTCCCCACCCAGTGTCCCTGTTGCGGCACCAACCTGGTCAAACAGGGCGAGTACTGGATCTGCCCCAATCATCATTGCCGTGCCCAGGCCATACAGCGCCTCGAGTACTGGTGCGGCAAGGATTGTGCCAACATCAAGGGACTGGGTCCCGAGGTACTGGCTGACCTGTACGACCGCCTGCAGATAGCTTCGGTCAATGACCTGTACCGCATCTTCGTCACCGAGGCTTCGGCCTTCCAGCCCGACATCTTCTGCCCGGATTATGTCACCTGGCTCCAACAGAAACTGGGCGAAGGATACGCCGAGAAGAAGGTCACACAGATGCTGGACGGTGTGCGCCAGAGCATCGAGACGCTCACCCTGGACCGAATCATAGGCGGTCTGGGCATAGACGGAGTGGGCAAGATCACGGGCAAGCTCCTCGCCAAGCATTACGGTTCGCTCCAGGCTTTCCGCCAGACGACCCTGCAGGAACTGACTGAGATAGAGGGCATAGGCGAAGTAATGGCGCGCAACATCCTGGAGGCGGACCTGTCGGACTATTCCTGCCTGTGGGAGGGCTTGGGATTCCAGACCGAATACCAGGCGGCCGCCCAACTGGGCAATGCCCTGGAGGGTCTGACCATCATCTTCACGGGTACCAGCTACCGGTTCAAGCGCGACGAGATCAAGGATTTCTTCACGGCTCACGGCGCCAAATATGTCGGTTCGGTATCGGGCAAGGTCAATTATGTCGTCACGGGCGATGCTCCAGGACAGAACAAACTGGACAAAGCACGCCAGTTGAATGTAGAAATCATCAATGAAAGGGATTTCTATAGCAAATTCAACCTATAGAGCACTACGACATTACCACGGAGACTGTTTCTTACATTGTTCTGAGGTGTATTTAAAATAAAAAAAGCCTCACAGTTTCTCAACTCCAAGGCCCTTCAAAAACATTACTAACAAAAACATTCGGTTAATAAAACCAGTGCAAAGATAAGCGTTTTTTCTCAAAATACCAAATTTTAGGGATGTTTTTTCATTGTTTATGCTCAAAAACATTACTATAATCATCAAAAACTGATAGTTCTCATCCCACGAAACGCTTAAAAATGGGGATGGGCGAAGGGGACTTCGACCGTTTTCCGGACTTACAACACATCAATGGGGAAGAAACGGCACTTCACCCAGGGGCAATCCAACTTTCCTACACTGATTTATAAAACATTAAATATCAACACATAACAAAACATTTTCAACATCAATAAAGGGTAATATGGTATGGTGTCATTGGTGTCAAGTGTCAAGTGTCATTAAGGATTTAGTATTATCTATTCGGGGGGAAATATATAGCCATATATATAAATATAATATTTAAATATTATATTTATATATATGAGCTCATACATTCATTTTTTCTTAATGACACTTGACACCATGACACCAATGACACCATGGTACAAAAACATGACGTTGAAAAATAAATTGAAAATAATCAGCAAAAAATTTTAGACCGCAAAACTTTCTCCTTACCTTTGCACCGCGTTCGGAAACGGCGTACTGATCTATACCCGTAGGGTATTCCAAGGGTATTAGATGGGTATTATGTCAGGAGCGTGATTGTAATTGGCTTGAAGCGCGAACATAGTCACACCGCAATCAGAGAGTAATCACCACAGCATAACCCTTCAAAAACATCACAAATACATTACAAAAACATGGCACAACAACTGTTGAAGCGTTGCATTGTTGCAATCACTAATCAGGTAAGCGGGTCCACTCCCAGCCCGAACAAAGCGAAATCGCCCCGGAGCGGGTCATCGGGAAAGACCTTGCACATGGCTTCGGTCAGACGTCGGGCAGCCGTCATACTGGCTGACTTGCTATGTAGCAGATTGAGGCGCATGGATTGTTGGACCACATGCGTATCCAGGGGCATGATGAGCGTACGGCGGTCAATGAAATCGGCCCACAGACCCAGGTCAACGGGTGACTGGTTCCGCACCATCCATCGGAGGAACATGCAGATGCGCTTGCAGGCCGAGACGGTATCCTGCGGTACGATGCCACCACTACCATGGTCCCGGTAGAACCGACATATCGCCTCGATCGCCGTGTAACCATCCGTAGCCGACCGCCTGACATATTCGCCCATGGTGCCATACTCGAGGAGCATCTTCTGATAGGACCGCAACAGGGCATTCATCTGCCTACAGGTATAGAGTCGATAGAAACAACGCTCATCGCCGGCGCACACATCGCCCTCGAAATCGCCCTGCCGCACCCAGCGGTCCACTTCGCCTCCCGCCCTGTCGAGCAACCACTCTATCCTGGGCATGAACTGAGTGCGGATACCGTAGCTGAGGCACGATGCCAACCACGCCATAGCCTCCTGATTGTCCCGCCCCTGCACCTGGTGCATGAACCATGACGGGTCCCCCTGGATGAAATCGGCTGTCTCGTATCGCTCAGCCAATTGTCGAAGCAATTCAGTAACCAAAATCGACTCTTTTGTTTGGAAATGTTATACGAATGGGTTGAATATTCAAGATTTGTCACCTTCGCCCTTAATTATCTGTTGAGCCACCACATAGGCCATGCTCCATGCAGCCTGCAAATTGAACCCTCCGGTGATGGCATCCACGTCGAGAACCTCGCCTGCCAGATAGAGTCCCGGATGAGTCTTCACCTCGAGCGTACTGCTATTGACATTGGACAATGACACACCTCCACAGGTCACGAACTCCTCCTTGTGGCGGCTCTGCCCCTCGATGGCATAAACATCGGCGGTCAATACCGAGACGAGACGATTGAGCTGCTTGCGCCCCACCTCCTGCCACCGTTGCTCGGCACGGATACCCGCCCGGTGGAGCAAGGCCTGCCAGAAACGGGATGAAACCTGCGGCAAGTGCGTATTGCCTATCTGCTTGGCAGGTTGCGATTGCTGGAGGTCAGCCAGTAGGGAACGCGCCTCCTCCTCACCCACATCGGCCAACCAATCGACCACCAGTTGAGCCCTATAGCCGACCTCCGCCAGATGACGGGCTGCATAGGACGAGAGTTTGAGTATGGCTGGTCCGCTCATGCCCCAATGAGTGATGAGCAGGGCGCCCTGGGCACGGAACTTGGTCCCAGCCAACGCGACGCTGACATTGTCCGCCACCATCCCCATCCACTCGCTGAGACCAGCGATATTGAACGAGAACAACGACGGCACCGGTGTGACCAGGTCAAGTTGCAATGGAGCGAGGAATGAGAGACCCTCGGCCCTGGGGCTACCGCCAGTCGTGACGACCACGGCATCAGCCCGGACGGGAGCCTGTCCCGCGGCAAAGCGGACCTGATACCCATCACTGAGATGCTCGACCGCCTCAACCCGATGGTCCAGGTGCAACGCGACACCAGCCCGCTCCATGCCATGCAACAGGGTATGCACTATCTGCATGGCGTCCTGGCTCTGGGGGAAGACACACTCATCCTCCTGCACTACCAACTTCACCCCCTCGCCCTCGAACCATCGCATCAACGCCTGATGGTCGAACTGACAGAAGGCACGGTGCACGAGACGTTCTCCACGGGGATAGGCCTCCTTCAGGCTCCGTATTCCCTGGAACGTATTGGTGAGATTGCATCGGCCTCCACCTGTTATGGCAACTTTGGCCAATGCCCGGCGTCCTGCTTCATACACATCAACTTGCAACGACGGACATTGCCGCCGCAACAACAGGGCACAAAAACATCCTGCGGCACCAGCTCCAATGATACAGACTCGAGACATTATTCTTTAATTGATAATTGATAATTGAAAATTGAAAGTTGAAAGTTGGAAAACCTCCCTAATCGAAGTTGAAAATTGAAAGTTGAAAATTGAAACAACCCCAAAATATTCAAACGACCTTACAACCTAATCAGTGAAGCGACCTTAAAACCTAACACCCTCTCATCCTCATTTAACCGAAAAATATTGAGCATCGGGATAGGCGAAATACAAACCGCTCACGGAGGCCTGTGGATACATGGCTCCATTCTCGGTCAAGGAGATTCCCACCGATTTGAAATCGACCAACTTATCAATCAGGAAGATGCTATGCTGATCGGGCAATGCCGGATAACCGACCGCTGGGCGTATGCCTCCCCATTGGTTATCGGCCAACAACCGACGGCTCAAATACTCAGCCGCCGCTTCGGCCAGACGATCACCCACCGTCTGCAGGAGCAACACATCGTAATCGCTACCTCCCTGCGCGGATTTAAGTTGTTCCAAGCGTCGGACAAAAGTCTCGCTCACCGTACAGGCAAAGGCTCCGATGCGGCCCTTCGGCTCGGCCAGCAATCCGCAGGGCGGCAGGTAGTCACAGAGCGACAGACATTGGCCTGACAAACGCTGTTGGCGCGGTGTGGGAATATCGACCGTGGTGCGGCAACAAGGACAATCACTGGGGTGACTATCACTACGCAGGACGATGTGTATGTGGTCGTCCATGCCGCCCGCGGGATAGAAAGCCTGGGCACATCGCAGGTCATACTCGGGGTCATCGAGCATGGTCTGCAACAGAGCATCGGCATCGGCACGTAACTTGCGTCCCTCCTCGCTATCCTCCTTGACCCTCCATGGCCAGTAGAAATAGAGCCAATCGATGAGCGGCACTACCTCACGCACCGGCAATGGCGGCAGGATACGGGCTCCCAGATAGGGGGCATCGGGCATGACCTGAGTGGACCAATCGACCAGCAGACGGCGTTCCAACGGCGTGGCTTCGCCCAGCGAACGGCTGGTCTGTTGTTGTGCCTGGTCCAGCGCCTCCCGTTGCTGTTGTTGCTCGCGGATGCGTTGTTGTTCCTGTAGATTGGCCGCCACCACCTCATCGTGAGTAGCGGGGTCCAACAACCGCATGGCCAGGCCTGGGTTGGTAGCCGCATCCCGGACGTGGAAGACGGGGCCATCGTAGCAAGGAGCAATCTTGACCGCCGTGTAGATGGGCGAGGTCGTCGCCCCGCCCACCATCAGTGGGATGTGCATACCGGCATCCTGCATGGCACGCGCCACCGTACACATCTCCTCCAGGCTCGGGGTGATCAGACCCGACAGGCTGATGATGTCGGCATGCTCGCGTTGTGCTGCCTCGATGATCGTCTCGGCAGGGACCATTACACCCAGGTCGATGACCTCAAATCCATTGCACGCCATGATGACCGCGACGATATTCTTGCCGATGTCGTGCACATCACCCTTGACCGTAGCTATGACGATCTTGCCGCGCGACGAACCCGCACTACCGGCATCCGCACCGTCCCCCTGCATCGCCTTGATATATGGGTCGAGATACTCCACCGCCCGCTTCATCGTACGGGCACTCTTGACCACCTGAGGCAGGAACATCTTACCCTCGCCGAAGAGTCGTCCCACCTCATTGAGCCCATCCATCAGTGGGCCGGAGATGATGGCCAGCGGCGAGTCGCCCCGGTCCAGCAACATCTGCAGGTCGGCATTCAGGGTCGATGTATCGCCCTTTTGAAGCGCCAACTGGAGACGGGCCTCGGGTGACGAGGGAACCTCAACCTTCTTGCTGGCGGTCTGTGCCGATGGTTTATCGGCCAATAGTTGTTGAGCCATCTCGATGAGTCGCTCGGAGGCTTCGGCCGAAGTATTGAGAACGACGTCCGATATGGCCTGTTGCAGGTCTGGAGCTATAGTGTCGTACGCCACCTGTGTGGCTGGATTGAGTATCGCCATACCCATACCCTGCGGTATCGCATGGTGCAGGAAGACAGAGTGCATCGCCTCACGCAGGTAGTTGTTCCCACGGAAGGCAAACGAGAGGTTGGACAATCCGCCCGATACCCTGGTTCCAGGCAGATGCTCCTGGACCCAACCCGTAGCGCGGATGAAGTCGCTCGCATAGGCGGCATGCTCAGCCATACCGGTGGCGATGGTCAGCACGTTCGGGTCGAAGATGATGTCCGATGGGGCGAAACCCGCCTCACGCGTCAGCAGGTCATACATCCGCTGGCATATCCGTATGCGCCGCTCATAGTCGGTAGCCTGTCCCTCCTCATCGAAGCACATGGCTATCACGGCGGCACCCAGACGCTTCACGGTCCGTGCTCGCGCCAGGAACTCCTCCTCGCCCATTTTCAGGCTTATGCTATTGACGATACACTTGCCCTGGCAACTCTTCAATCCCGCCACAATGACCTCGAACCGGGAGGAATCGACCATGATGGGCACACGGCTCACCGAGGGGTCGGAAGCCAGGAGATTGAGGAACGTCTGCATCTCGTGCTCCGCATCCAGCAGGCCGTCGTCCATATTGACGTCTATGACCATGGCGCCATCTTCGACCTGCTTGCGGGCTATGTCAAGCGCCTCGTCATACTTCTTCTCGTTGATCAGGCGGAGGAACTTGCGCGATCCCGCCACATTGCACCTCTCGCCCACCCGCACAAAGAGGTCTGACGGAGCAACGAGCGGTTCGAGGCCTGCCAGCCGCAATGCCGTGGGCAGGACGGCGGGCGTACGCACCTCGTAGTCGGCAGGCAGGGCATCAATCATATCACGCATGGCACGCGTATGCTCGGGCGTTGTACCACAACAACCACCTATCATATTGACCAGGTGACGGTCCAGCATCGGTTGCATCTGCCGCACCATATCGGCTGGTGTGTCATCATATCCGCCGAACTGGTTGGGCAATCCGGCATTGGGGTGGCACGTGACATAGCAATCGGCACATGCCGACATCTGCTCCAGGTAGGGTATCATTCCCTCGGCTCCCAGACCACAGTTCAATCCAACACTGAGGGGTGACGCATGCGCCACAGAACAGACAAATGCCTCGACCGTCTGGCCAGACAAAGTTCGTCCGGAGGCATCCGAAACGGTCATGGAGAGCAGTACCTCGGCGGCAGGTCGCACACCGGTCTCCTGTTCCAGTTCATCCTTGGCACGAGCCATGGCCGACAATGCCGCCTTGGCATTGAGGGTATCGAACACGGTCTCGATCAATACTCCATCCACACCCTCTTGCAAGAGGACATAGATCTGCTCATGATAGGCCGACTCCAGTTCGTCGTAAGTGATGGAACGGGCGGCGGGATCATTGACATCCTCGCTCATGGAGAGCATCTTGCTGGTCGGGCCCACATCGCCCACCACATATACCTTGCGCTCCTGACATTCATCGGCGGCCTGTCGCGCCAGACGCACGCCGGCACGATTGATGTCGGCGATTCGGTCTTCAAGATGATATTCATGTTGCGAGACCCTCTGCGCCGAGAAGGTATTGGTGGTCAGAACATCGGCACCTGCTGCTACATACCGTCGGTGGATGTCGAGTATCAGGTCGGGCTGCGTCAACGACAATGCATCGTTGTTACCTTGCATCAACAACGAACCCATGCCACCATCGAGCAGCATCAAACGCCGGGAAAAAGCTTCACGAAGTGTCATAACCATTGGAAAGGATATCAAATCAAATATTGACGGCATTGCAGATTTCCTCAATCATCTGAGCCGCATTCATCGTATAGAAATGCAGGGAGGGAACATCGTGGTCACGCAACTCCTTGCATTGACGCACACACCACTCGATACCCACGGAACGGACATCATCGTTGGTGCTGCATCGCTCCAACTGCTGTACCAGTTCGTCGGGAAAATCTATATGGAACGTGCGTGGCAACATCGTGCAATGGTTGAGCGTGCTGAGTGGCTTCAATCCAGGCACAATCGGCACATGGATGCCTGCCTCGCGACACCGACGTACGAAGTCGAAGTATCGGGCATTGTCGAAGAACATCTGCGTGACGATGTAACCGGCACCCAGATCTACCTTGCGCTTCAAGGCGCGCATATCGGCGGACTGGCTCATCGCCTCCTCGTGTTTCTCGGGATACCCGGCTACTCCGTAGGAGAATGGTGATTCCTGGCACAATTCGTGACTATCGCCGAAGAGCAGTTGCCCCTGATTGAAGGCATTGACCTGCTCACACAGTTGGCTGGCATAGGTCAGACCGCCCTCCTTCGGGATGAAACGACTATCCTGCTTGGCCTTGTCCCCACGCAACACCAACAGGTCACGCACATCGAGCATGGCGAGGTCAAGCAATTCATTCTCGGTCTCCTGCTGGGTATATCCCGAACAGATGATATGTGGCACTACCGGCACATTATATCGCTGCTTGATGGCATAGGCAATAGGTACTGTACCAGGACGCACGCGCTCCTCGACGCGCTTGAACTGCCCATTGCCCATATCCTTGTAAACGAAGTCACTACGGTGTGATGTAACTTCGACAAATGCTGGATGAAAAGGCATCAAGCGATCTATGGTCTTGAATACAGGATCGATGCCTCGACCTCGCACTGGAGGGAGGACCTCGAACGAAAACAGGGTTTGTCGGGTGTTTTGCAATAATGCAGCAACGCTCATAATATTCAATGTGATAAGTTTCTTAAATCAGTGCTTTGATGGGGGATTGCACAACCATCTATGGGAAAGGAAAATAGCTCCCCTTTTCCACAAAATCGACTCACAAAGATATGGAAAAAAATCCAAACTGACACTCCGAGAGTAAAAAAAACTACAATGGTACGACAAATAAGAAAATTTTTCTGCAAAATTACTGATAACATGACTATTCTTGACGATTTTGTCGTATTTTTGCACCGCGTTATTTAAGTATTAGTTATGAGCAACAAATTTAACAATGTAAATATGATAGGACACCTCTGCATCGCGGGTGCCTGCATCATCTGGGGTCTGATGGCCCCATTGGGCAAAGATGCTATGAACCAAGGTATATCGGGCATAGATATGGTCACATTCCGCGTAGTGGGCGGTATGATATGCTTCTGGCTCTATGGTTGGATCACCCGCGAGAACGAAAAGGTGGCATGGCGGGACAAACTGCTCTTTGCCGGAGCTGGTCTATTGGGCATCGTCACGAACCAATGCTGCTTCACGATCGGATTGAGCCTCACCTCTCCTGCCAATGCCAGCATCATGACCACCACGATGCCGGTCTTCACCCTGCTCCTCACGACGTTGGTCCTGCGCGAACGCCTCACCTGGCACAAGATACTCGGTGTGGCGCTCGGCATCAGCGGTGCCCTGATCCTGATAGCCGGAAGTAGCCAGGCCACCGAAAGCCGCGCCGGCAACTATGTGGGCGACCTGATGGTCATTGGTGCTCAATGTAGCTTCGCTCTCTACCTGACTCTCTTCAAAAAACTCATCGCCCGATACCGCGTCATCACCTGCATGAAGTGGATGATGCTTTGGGCGGTTGTGCTGATTTGCCCCTGGTCCTGGCACGAAGTCGTACAACTGAATTGGGCCCAAATTTCGGCCTCCGCATGGTACGAATCGGCTTTTGTTGTATTTTTCGGTACATTCGTAGCCTATATCCTGATGATGAATGCCCAGAAGACCCTGCGTCCGACCGTTGTCGCCATGTACAATTATGTACAACCTATCGTGGCTTGCCTGGTCAGCGTAGCGGCCGGCCTCGCTACCTTCGGAATGCCTCAGGCCGCCGCCGTGTTGATGATATTTACCGGTGTTTATCTCGTGACACAACGTCGCATCGGAGCTAAAATCTGAATAGAGGTTCCTCACTTGGAAATAATTGTTTCATCCCGCGTGGGCAATATTTATTAGATAGGTGCGTTATTAAGTATATTTCGTACGTATCCAATGTTGAAAAAAAACAATATATTACTGACTACTTCTCTTACGACTCTCCTATTGGGGGGAGTCGCGTTGGCCAATAATATCAACATGTACGAAGGTGAGGAGGATGACAACAACCTCTCACAAACATACAAGGCAGATTCCATCTCAGCCAGAGACCCAAAACAAGGCACAACGGAGAAGGCCCGCTGGGCTGTATCCCGTACAGGTGCCAACGATGCCAAGCAACTGGAGGAGAATCATCCAGGAGACCTCCGCGACCCCAAGAATGTGACGGAGAGCGTGGAGTACGACTGGAAGAATGACCGATACCTGATACGCACCAAGATAGGAGAAACTCCCATCGGCTACACCATACCTATGTCCCGCCAGGAGTATATGGACTACACCGAACGCACGGTCCGGGCAGCCTACTTCCGCGAACAGAACAGTAAGGCCTTCGACGAATATGAGGGTGGAACGGGCATGGACCTGCTGGACATGTCATTCAGCCTGGGTCCAGCGGAGAAAATATTCGGCAAGGGCGGTATCAAGGTCAAGTCGCAGGGCTCGGCCAGCATGAGCATGGGTATGAAACGCAACAAAATCGACAACCCAAGCCTATCGGAACGCGCCGCGGACCAATTGACGTTCGACTTCAAGGAGAATTTCCAACTCAACATGAATGCCTCTATCGGCTCCAAGATGGCATTCAACTTCAACTACAATACCGAAGCAACGTTCGACTTCGATGCCAACCAGCTCAAACTGGCTTACGAGGGCGACGAAGACGAAATCATTCAGGACATTGAGGTGGGTAACGTCTCAATGTCCACCGGCAATTCGCTCATTTCGGGTAGCCAAGCGTTGTTCGGTTTCAAGACGAAACTCAAATTCGGCAAACTCAACATCACAGCATTACTGGCCAAACAGGAATCGACCAGCAAGACGGTATCGAGCAAGGGAGGTTCCACCAAACGTAGTTACGAGATATCGGCAGACCAGTATGACGAGAACCGTCACTACTTCCTGGCTCACTACTTCCGGGATACGTACGACGGAAATATGACCCGCCTTCCGCTCATTGCTTCGGGCGTGGAGATTCAGAAAATCGAAGTCTGGGTCACCAACAAGAGTAGCTCGTACAGCAATGCCCGCAACATAATAGCCTTCATGGACCTGGGCGAAAGTAGCCACATAGGCAACTCGCTATGGACCGCACAGAGCCAAACCGGATATCCGGAGAACAAAGCCAACGACCTATACCAGACCATCGTAAATGATTATAGCGGCATACGCGACATCACCAATGTGACCACCACAATGGCGGTGCTCGAATCCTATGGTTGTACGGGAGGCACAGACTTTGAGAAGGTTGAGTCTGCCCGCCGCCTTGAATCGTCCGAATATATCCTGAACAGCAACCTGGGCTATATCTCGCTCAAATCGAAACTGGACGATGACATGGTGCTGGCCGTCGCCTTCCAGTACACTTATGGTGGCAAGACCTACCAGGTAGGCGAATTCAGCGACGACAATACCGAAGACAAGACCCAGACCCTGGTGCTCAAATTGCTCAAATCGACCGCCGGCAATCCCAATACCCCTCTATGGGACCTGATGATGAAGAATGTCTATTCGCTGGGCGTTACCAACGTCCAGGAGTCCAACTTCAAGATGCAGGTTCAGTATATGAACGATACCGTTGGCGTATATACTAATTATATAAATGAGGGTCCTATTGCCCAGCAACTACTGATCAAGGTGATGAACCTCGACCAGATCAATGCCAATGACGAACGTCATTCGGACGGACAATTCGATTTCCTGTCGGGCATAACGATCAATACGACCACCGGACGCATCTACTTCCCAGTAGTCGAGCCTTTCGGTAGCCATCTCGCTACCCAATTGGGTAGCCAGGCCCTGGCGGACAGATATTGCTTCCAGGAATTGTACGACAGTACGCTCACGGTAGCCGAACAGATTGCCGAGAAGAACAAATTCCGCCTCAAGGGTGAGTACGAGGCTTCGAGCGGCGCCGAGATTGACCTCGGTGCTCGCAATGTAGCACGCGGATCGGTCGTAGTTACGGCTGGTGGTGCCACTTTGGTCGAAAATCAGGACTATGCCGTCGATTACAACATGGGTATTGTCACCGTTCTCAACGAGAGTATCATCGAGAGCGGTACAGCCGTAAGCGTGAGTCTGGAGGACCAATCGGAGTACTCCCTGCAACGCAAGACGATGATGGGTGTCGATATGCAATACGACTACTCGAAAGACATATCCTTCGGAGTAACCGTCCTCAACTTGCACGAGAAACCTCTGACCAAGAAGGTGACCAACGCCGAAATTCCTATCAACAATACGATGTACGGCTTCAACTTCAAGTGGAACAAGGACTTCATGTGGCTTACCAATGCCGTGGGTGCTATTCCCTGGATCAAAGCTACCGCTCCATCCAACATTGCCGTACAGGGTGAGTTTGCCCAATTGGTAGCCGGTCATAGTGACCAGATAGGTGATGCCGGATATGTTTACATCGACGACTTCGAAAATTCGGAATCATCAACCGACATTTCCTCTGTTTCCAAATGGAACCTTGCATCTACTCCCTACGAAGACAACAATGCGGCGTTCCCCGAAGCATCATTGAGCAATGACATAGAATACGGCAAGAACCGCGCCCTGCTCTCGTGGTACACCATCGACCGTATGTTCACTTCACGGTCCAGCAATACCACCCCTGGACATATCAAGAATGACCTGGAACAACTCTCCGACCACCGCGTCCGTCAGGTCAATTACGATGAGATCTACCCCAACAAGGAACTCACCTATGGTGAGACGGGCATCCTCGATGTGCTCAATCTCACTTATTACCCTACGGAACGTGGTCCTTACAACCTGGATGTGGATGGTATGGACGAGACCGGACATCTCACCAATCCGGAGAAACGCTGGGGTGGCATAATGCGTTCCATGGATGTGACGAACTTTGAGAACGCCAACTACGAGTATATTGAGTTCTGGCTGATGGACCCAACCATAACCGGTTCGTCGGACTCTACGGCCACATATACGGGTGGAGACTTGTATTTCAACCTTGGCGAGGTGAGCGAAGATATTCTCAAAGATGGTATGAAATCATTTGAGAATGGATTGGATCCCGATGGCTCTGACTTATATACCACCGAGACGGTCTGGGGTCGCGTAAGCCGCCGTACATCTACGGTATATGCCTTTGACAACACCTCCGGTTCACGCGAGAATCAGGACGTCGGTCTCGATGGATTGAAAGATGAAGACGAGCTACAACATAGTAGTTACAGTAGCTACCGTAGTGCCGTAATGGGCAAAGTCTCGGCCGATGTCCTGGCTCAATGGCAGAATGATGCCTTCTCTCCTATCAATGACCCTGCTGGCGACAATTTTCATTATTACCGCGGCTCGGACCTGGACAAAGCCAAGGCCTCTATCCTGCAACGATACAAGTACTTCAACGGCACGGAACGTAATAGCAACAACACAAACGACAATAGTTACTCTACTGCCGCTACCAGTCTGCCGGACGTCGAAGATATCAATTCGGACAATACGCTCAATGAATACGAGCGATACTATCAGTACCATATCTCCCTGCGTCCATCGGATCTGGTCGAGGGTAGCAACCACATAGCCAGCATCAGCGAGACAACCGTTTCTCTTCGTAACGGCGAAAGACAGAAGGTCCGCTGGTTGCAATTCCGCATACCTATTTCGGAATATGACAAGAAGGTAGGCAACATCCAAAACTTCAAGTCCATACGTTTCATGCGCATGTACATGACCGGTTGGAGCCAGGAGCAGACGCTCCGTTTCGCTACCCTCGAACTGGTCCGTAGCGATTGGCGCAACTACACCGCCAGTCGCCTCACCGACCGCGGTTATTCCGTGGCAGGTACGGGTACGGTTGCTACCTCTACCGTCAATATTGAGGAGAATGCCGGTTCTTATCCTATCAACTATGTCTTGCCTCCCGGCGTTGACCGTGTCGTTGACCCTGGACAGAGTACCTCTACTCAGCTCAACGAACAGGCAATGGTACTCGATGTGGCAGACCTCGAACCTCATGACGCCGTTGCCGTATATAAAAACTCCGGAATGGACATGCGCCAGTACGAGAATATTCAGCTATTCATTCACGGCGAGGCATTGGTCGATAATGCTACTCAACTCACGGACGGAGACCTGTCGGTCTTCATCCGACTGGGTGCCGACTACAAGGACAACTACTACGAGTACGAAGTCCCGTTGCATTTAACTCCTGCTGGAACATACAACAACAATAGCTCCACGGATCGTCTGGCCGTATGGCCTGCCGACAATATGATTGATGTGGCACTCAGCAAGTTCACTACTCTCAAGAAGGAGCGCAACACGGAGAAGCAGAGCAATCTGAGCCAAGTTTCATACACGACCATATACAGCAAATATGATGATGACAATCGTGGCAACCGCATCTCGATGACGGGCAATCCTACCCTGTCGGAAGTAAGTGTCATCATGATTGGCGTGCGCAATGTAGGCAAGAACGTCAAAAGCGGCAAGGTATGGGTAAACGAATTGAGATTGAACGGCATAGACGAGGATGGAGGCTGGGCGGCCAAGGGCAACGCCACTCTCCGCATATCGGACCTGGCCACCCTCAATGCCGCCGGAAACTATACCTCGGTCGGATGGGGTAACATCACTCAAAGTGCCGCCGACCGTTCTCAGAGCGAAGATTGGCAATACAACGTATCTGGTCAGACGGATCTGGGCCGATGGTTGCCCGAACAACTTAAATTCTCTGCTCCTATCTATTATAGCCGTGGCAAGTCGGTCTCTACCCCTAAATATGACCCCTACAATGAGGACTTGCTTATGGAGGAGACCCTTGACTCCTATTCTACTCAACGAGAGCGCGATTCGGTGAGCAATCTGGCTCAAACCATCGAAGAGGTTAATTCGATGTCCGTGACGGGTATGCGCTTCAATGTCAAGTCAAAGAAAGCCAAACCTTGGGACCCTGCCAACGTCACTATGTCCTATTCTCAAAATCGAAAAAAGGCTCAGGATCCTACCGTCGAGTACGAAAAGGACGACAACTACAAAGCATCGATCAACTATCAATATAGCCCCTATTTCGTAGCATGGCAACCATTCGCGGACAAGAAAGGCAATTCCTCCAACCGCGGCAAGAATGCCAAACAGAACAACAAGGATAAACAAGACAAAAAGGGAAAGAACAAGCAATCGGCTCTTGCCAACTCGAAATTCCTCAAGGATTTCCAACTCAACTGGCTCCCCAATAGCATCAGCCTGTCGAGCAATTGGAACCGTACCTATCACGAGGAACAACTACGCAACATTGAGACCTACGAATCGGACTATACGATACCGGTATCGTACACCAAAACTTTCACTTGGTTGCGCCAGACGGCCATTGCCTGGGACCTCACCAAAACGCTCAAGTTCAATTTCAACGCGGCCACCAATGCCAGAATTGATGAACCTGATGCCCCAGTAAACCGTGACCTCTACCCAGACGAATTTGAGGCATGGAAAGATACCATCAATCGGCAATTGTGGAAACTCGGCACCCCAGTTTCGTACAATCAGACCTTTGATGCTACCTGGAATGTGCCTATCAATAAGTTTGCATATACCGATTGGATCAATTCTTCGGTCCGATATAAGAGCTCCTACGAATGGCAACGTGGTACAACCGTCGATGAAGAGACCGAGACGGGTGGTGTATTGCAAAATCAAGCCAATTGGCAGGGTGATGTGAAATTCAACCTCGAGATGTTGTACAACAAATCCCCATTCCTGAAGAAGGCCAATGACCGCTTCAAGCAACAGAGCCAAAGTACCTTGCGACGCAATCAATCTCGCAAGGAACCGGCTCGTAAATCGAGCAAGAAGGGCAAACAACCGAAACCTGTTACCAAGACCTTTACTCTGACTGGAGATACGGTAATCACCATTGACCATAATCTCAAAACTCGTCGCGTCACCATTGCGGCACGGAATACAGATACAGATAAGGCAGTACAACTCAAAGTAAAACGTCGTGATGCAAACAGCATTTCATTCCGTTCGAAGGATAGCCTCAACCTAACGGTCACCATCGCCCCAATGGACCCGCTCGATGACCAGCAATGGTACAAGAATACCCAGTTGGCAGCTCGCCTCTTGATGATGGTACGGAATGTCAATGTGTCATACAAGGAGACCAATGTCACCTATCTACCCTCATATCGTCTCAATGCGGGCGATTTCTTCGGCCAGAACAATTCCGGTTCTTCGCTTTCGCCTGGCTTGGCCTTTGCTTTCGGTTTTGCTGGAGGTGAGGACTTTACGAATCGTGCCATTGACGAGGGATGGCTCATCATTGACTCTACAATGACCACCCCAGCCGTTTATAGTGTCACACGCGACCTCAATTACGGTGCTACTATTGAACCTCTGCCAGGACTCAAGATCAATCTAACCGGTACTTGGCGCCGCAACGACAAGCAGAGTCATCAGTTCATGTTCGAAGACCTGGCCATTACTCGTTCTGGCTCATTCCAGATGACTACGATTGCACTGGGCAGCAGTTTCGGAGCTGGCAAGAGCCGTGACGGGTTCTACAACGAGGCCTTCCAGCAACTCATCAACAACCGTTCTGTCATTTACCAGCGTTTCCTCTCTAAATACAAAGGAACCAGCTATCCGACTGGAGGTTTCATGACCGACTATCCATCGCTTGCCGGCACTCGGTTCCAGGAATCCAATGGTAGCAGCCGCATCAATTCAAGTGACGTCCTTGTTCCTTCCTTCATCGCGGCATACATGAATGGCTATGATGCCTCGTCGATGAGTCTCTCTCCATTCCCCAATATGTGGAAAGCATTGCCAAACTGGAAAGTGCAATACGATGGTCTGCTCCAACTCATGCCGAAACTGAGCAAATATTTGAAGGGGCTTACCCTCTCCCATGCTTATACATGTACATACAGTGTGGGCAACTATACTTCGTATGCCAACTATGCGGAGAATACTCAGGGACTTGGCTTCATTCTTGACACGAACAACGATGTACCAGTTCCTTCGTCTGAGTATAGTATCTCGAACGTTACGCTCACGGAGAGCTTCGCTCCTCTTTGCGGTCTCAATGCGGTCTTTGTCAATGGTATTACCGCCAGAACCGACTACAAGCAGACCCGCTCCGTCGCACTCAACATGACCGCCGCCCAGATTACCGAGACCCTCTCCAAGGATCTCACCATAGGCACAGGCTACAAGATAGCCGACTTCAACCAGGTTCTCGGCATACCAGCACGTACTGGTGCCAAGGAGCGTAATGTCAAGCACGATCTCAATCTCAAACTCGACGTGACATACAAGAATCAGCTGGTCCTCTTCCGTACCATAACCGACGGCTATAGTGTAGCTAATAGTGGCAATACCGCCGTCAATATCAACTTCGCCGCGGACTACCAGTTCTCTCGTATGCTCAACTTCAAGTTCTATTGGCAGAAGCAGATCAACAAGCCTCTCACCTCCAACTCATATCCTACCGTGGATACCCAATTCGGTTTGGCTCTCAACTTCTCGCTCACTCGCTGATATTATGAGGATTCATCCGGCTAAGGCTCTCAGAATTATTTGACTCCGATTGTCCTATATACCCCAATTATACAATGTATTAAAAAAATATGTCCCCGACCTACCTTGTGTAAGCCGGGGATTTTTTATATTTTCTTCAAATTAGGCCTATGCGAGGCTCTTCTCTATGTATGACATAGTAATGAGCGATTGTATCGCATGAGGGGTCAATACGGAATGACCATACGACAATCCAGCAATATTACTCGTGACCACCACATCCGTGATGTTCGCCACAATGATGATCGTGGTCATGGTGATGATCTCCGCATCCATCATGATGGCAAGAACCATCGCCATATACTATGGTGCCACCCAGATATTGTTGCAACAATTGCTCAACATCTATGGCTGGAGCTCCGGCATGAACTTGAATACCCAATTGATTCAACATATTGACGGCACCTGCACCCAGACCTCCGCACAATACATCTGTACAGGCCTGTGCGGCGATGAACTTTGGCATTGCACCATGCTCATGTTCCGGAGCCTCAAGGACAACGGATTCTGTTACTTTTCCATCCTGAACGGTTACGATAGTTACTTGCGGAGCTTTGCCGAAATGGGGGAATAATACTCCGTCATTAGTTGGAATAGCGATTTTCTGATTTACCATAATAATATTTGTTTTGTTTGATTGACAAGAAGCGAAGTCCGAATTACCTCCCGTGATAACGATAGGGCGTCCCTCCACAAGGGCTATGGCCAACTTACGGCGAGCCTCCATATAGATACGTGTCAATGTGGGACGAGACACATTCATCAATTCTGCTGCTTCTATCTGTTGCCGGCCTTCATAATCGAGCCACCGCATGGCTTCGTACTCGTCATAAAGAAGTTCTATACACTCACTTCTGTTATGACAACGGCCATAAGGCCGGAATCCAGCTACAAGTGGTGCGGACAAGATAATACGAGACTGCTTGCTTCTTCCCATTTTTTGAACTTATGTTTATAATTTACGATGCAAAGATATATTATTTTATGAACATTTGTTCATTTAATGAGAAAATTTTAGTATATTTTAACATATAGACGAACTATGATGTTAGAACACTCTCATGCCAATCATATTTGCACAAAAATCAAAAAAATTTGCCCACATATAAAAAATGTATTATCTTTGCACCGTATTTGTTATAGCATTCCTTTGAAATAACGTGCGATATATACTTTTTAATCCGACAAACACAAACTACAAAAAAATCTATGAAACCGAAATCATTATTACCAATCTTGGTGATGATTTCTCTTCTTTCGGCAACATCTTGCCGATACATTGAAGATGAATATCATCATTACTACCTACAACTTGACAATGAGTCAAATATCAACCTGCTGGCAGAACTCTATATCGAGTGCGACAGCTCTCTCTATGGGCATCGGGTCTACTATATAATATCGAACTATCATGACTCAATATATGCTTCTAATAAAAAAAGAGACAGTGATATTCTTGAGATAAAAGCAGGATCAAGCATATCCGCGAGTAGTGATAATATCATAAACTATAGCTATGATTATTATGACGGACTAAGCATCCTCGAAAACCTACTTGAGACCAACTTCATTCAAATTTACATATACGACCAAGTTCTATATAACAATCAAAAGCCAGATTCTCTACTGGCGGTTTATCGACTATATCGTCGGGATCTTATACAATTAGATTGGAGCATATCTTATCCACCAACTGAAGAGATGATAAAGAATATGGATATACTTCTTCCCACTGAAAACTGAATTTCACATTACAACTTGAAACAAAACATAAAAATGCTATCATAATGAACCACATATATTGTACCACCATGAATCGGTGCTTCTGTTTATGTATATTGATGATGATGTGCCTATCGACCATAGCACAAACTCATGTCAAAATTGAAACGTTCTATAGTGTAACTGAATTCGAAGAAGACAATATGTCTGATGCAACTCTCAAGAAAGAATATGGAGAGAAATGGGCTCAGAAAAAGGAGTCTCTCGACCAAGCCTGTATCAACCGGATGAACACCCTGATGAGCAAATTCAATTACAATGCGAGCAAAGACCCCTCTAATTTCGATTATCTATTGAGAATCAAATACATTGAGATAGGCCTTGATGCAGAAATTCTTGTATTCGTTCAAGTAATTGACAATACCAATGGAACTCCTAAATCAATAAAAAACGTAAAGTTCCATACAGATAGTTATGATGATGCCGATACCTATATAGAAATCTCAGACGAAAGCTTCATCGATTTGGGAGAAAAGATTTACAATCACATCATTAGCCCCCTTATTGCATTTGACAAGTCTCCAAACACTAAGCGAGGATATACAAAAAGTCGCTTATTGCCCGAAATGAGATTCAGCTATGATTGGTGGAGATCCACGAGAATAAACAAAGGAATAAATTTTGAAGTGGCATTCTGTTACGAATGGTTACCTCGCTTTTCTGCTGGACCTGGCATTGGAATAGGCGCACACCACTATGAATACGGTGATTGCAAATCATATTTCGAGATTCCTGTTTTCCTGCAGGCTCGGTACGAAATACTGGACAAGCGGGTAAGCCCATATTTGATTGGCCAAGTCGGCTACACTTTTGGAGATATTGAATACCAGGGCTGGTATGATCCTTGGTTTGACACTCAATTCAAACAGGGTTTCTTCTGTCAGGGAGGCATCGGTGTCAAGTGCCGATTAAAACGCGGAACCATCTTTACCGATGCAAGTTATCGCATCCAGCAATGGAACACGAACCGTAAAGCCCGGAATATGGTCAGTATTTCCGTTGGATATAGGTTGAAATTCGACCTTTGAAGAAGGGAAGTAACTTAACCATAAATCGAAGTCATAGATAATATAATTAAGACCGAAGGAATGCAAATGTTCACTTCGGTCTTATATTTTTTATATACGATAGACACCCAATTAGATTACAATTTGGCAATTATATCAATCAAACTATAAAAAATAACTCGTAATGCTACTAAAATACCGTTAAATATGCATCAATATTGCAAATTTTGACTTATCTTTGCACATTATGAAAATTAAGGCATTCGTATCACTTTACGTTTTTGGTTTATTATGGTTATGCGCAGGACCTCTGCCTGCGCAAGAGCATGCACGACGGGGCGTCTCGCCGGAAAGTGGTATGGCAGATAATGATACTACGGTCCAAGAGGAGGATCCATGCGTCCCATTGCTCGATGAACGTCGATGCTGGACCCTTGACCCGATGACAAGCTTATCGTACTCCTCTCGTCCCGACACCTCTTATTTAGGATTGGGCAATAGACAGAGTATGTTGAGCATGGCTCCTGCTCTTGTATATACGGGCAACATGTATGGTCCCCATATGGTCCAGTCATGGTTCGATAGACGCCGAGCTCACGACTTTATTTTTGTCAATGCCTACGACCTGTTTCGCTTCGAACCTTCACAACAACTTTATTACAATAGCAAACTTCCTTGCACAGTACTCAGTTACTCCAAGCAGGGTGGCGGGTTGCAGACCAATGACCATTTGAAAATCAATTTCTTCGGGAATTTCAACAAGCGCATTGGCATTGGCTCCAACCTTGATTATGTCTATGCCCGAGGTGAATATGCAGAGAGTGCATCAAAACCCATCAAGTGGAATAGTTATGCCTACTATGAAGGAGAGCAATACAAAGCTTATCTTGCTTTTACTTTGGGCAAATTGGCCAACCAAGAGAACGGTGGCATAGACGACCGTGGTTACGTACTCACTCCCGATGAATACAAGAGCAATTTCACTGACCCCAAGAATATGCCCACCCAACTGGTCGATACATGGAACAGTACGGACCAACGGCAGGTACACATGCAACACACCTATAGCCTGGGTAAGTGGAATGAACACATTGATGAGAAGGATTCCACCGTTTGGGAGGAGTTCAAGCCGATAGCTACCATCTTCCATAGTATTGATTTCGAGTATCTGCACCATAATTTCATTATGGATCCTGGCGCAGACCAGACCTCCGACACATCGTTCTTTGCACAAAGAGGTTACTATGACTCTTCCATAACGGCTGATTCGACTACATATCGAGACTTCAGCACTTATGCCGGAATACGCCTCAACGAAGGGTTTAACCGTTTCTCTCAATTCTCTTTGGGAGCATTCATCGGCTATGAAAGGCAACACTACACCTTATTGCCCGATTCGTCTGATCTTGACTTCATATCACGCAATCATTATTCCAATACTATATGGGCAGGAGGGCAACTCAGCCGACATTTATCATCGCTCCTTACCATTGATGCCACATTCCGCTCTGCCCTATCGGGCGACAAGGCTGGAGATATAGACCTATATGGTAAGATAAGTTCTGTCATTCCTTTCGGACACCGAGAAGCAGATACGCACCAATGGTCTGATAGTCTCATCGTCGAGGCAAGTGCCGTCATGCGCAATGCCAATGTCTCATACTTGATGGAGCACTATTATAGCAATCATTTTCGATGGAGCAACGATTTTGACAAAGAGCAACAGGTGCGCGTCTCTGGACGTATCGAATATCCACGCACCCACTCAAGTGCAGAAATCGGAATTGAGCATATCAACAATTTCCACTATTTCGGCACAGATTGTATGCCTCACCAATATGACAAGCAATTGGACATCTTCAGTTTGAAGTTGTGTCAAAGTCTATATGCGGGGAAATGGCTTCAATGGGACAATTCTGTTCTGATTCAAGAATCTACCGAAGAAGATGTTCTTCCTTTGCCTGCGGTCAGTATCGAAAGTGACCTCTCGTTCAAGTTCCGCATCGCTCGCACCCTCGCAATACAAGCTGGTGTGACGGGATATTACTATACCAAATATTATGCGCCTAATTACCAGCCTGCTACGCAACAATTCTATTGCCAAAAGGACATCAAGTGCGGCAATTATCCATTGCTCAATGGCTATGTCAATTGTAATTTGAAGCGTATCAAGTTCTTTTTAGCGGTACACAATATGCTTGAGAATTCGGTTACAAACAATATGTTCATCATGCCCTACTACCCTGTACAATCACGCAGAATAGAGTATGGTCTTATTCTTGACCTCCAGAACTGATGAACGCATTTCAACACCTTAGCCTACAAGAACGGCTTCTCAACATTGAATATGAAGCAGAAAAGCATGAGTACGAAGAGTTCTCACGCCAAATCGGCATTCATCGTCGAATACGACAAGGCAAATGTTGGTATCCAGTCGGAGGCGGCAGGACATTCTACAATGCTCTGAACCAGCTATGTATAGAAATTGTCAATACAAGTGCCGATCCGACTCTCGTAGGAGATTACTCTCAGGCTCAAAAGGAGCGCACGCTGACTCCATCCGAGCACGAATTTGAACCTGGACGTCCTGTAGTTTTTTTCCGGACGGAAGGTGATGGGGACCGGCCTCTATTCTGGTCTTGGTCTTGTCAGATATCAAGAGTTGATGGTATGCGTATGCTGGTCAGTATTCCGGGAACGCAAACAGCTGAGATTCTTCGTGAATATGCAAGGCTTGGGCAATTGGGAGTACAACTTTCATTTGACGCTACCAGTCATCGTGTAATGTGTGAGGCTATTCATCAGGTTCTTCATACTGACAATGCCCGTCTTCAGCACTTACGCAACGTTCTACTTGGTGATGAACATGCCACATTTCGCGTCGAACAACCGCTCTCTTTACCTTGGCTCAACCCATCTCAACAAGAAGCGGTAATGCATGTTGTATGTGCTCGCGAAGTAGCCATCGTTCATGGACCCCCCGGAACCGGTAAAACAACGACATTGGTCGAAGCCATCTCTGAGACTCTTCGGCGTGAAACTCAGATTCTTGTATGCGCACAAAGCAATGCTGCGGTTGACTGGATTGCCGAACAATTGCTAGCCCGTGGCATCTCTGTATTGCGTGTAGGTAATCCTATGCGTGTAAGTGATAACCTGCTTGAAGCGACCTACGAACGCCGCTATGAAGCTCACCCTGACTATACGGAATTGTGGGCAATACGTAAGGCTGAACGGGAAGCCATAGCTCGTCTATCGTCCAAGCATTGCTCTGGCAACGAACGGCACTCGGTCCAGAATATGCTCAACAAACTACGGAGTCATCGTACGGAACTTGAGATTCGCATCAACGATCAACTTTTCGCGCAGAGTCGTGTCATAGCTTGCACACTGATAGGCACATCTTCCCGTGTACTGGAGCGCAAGCACTTCTCCACTCTCTTTATTGATGAAGCTGCCCAAGCATTTGAAGCGGCTTGTTGGGCGGCCATTCAAAAGGCGGACCGAGTTATACTGGCTGGAGACCATCATCAGTTGCCTCCTACCATCAAGAGCATCGATGCTGAACGGCAAGGATTGGGCACGACCCTCATGGAATATGTAGCCCAACGTCGCCCTGAAAGTGTTCGGTTGCTTACGGTACAATATAGAATGCATGAACAGATCATGCAATTCTCCTCTGATTGGTTCTACAAAGGCATGCTTCAAGCCGCACCCGAAGTTGCTCATCGCACCGTGATTGAACTTGACTCTCCACTGGTATGGATAGACACTTCACGCCTTGGCTTTGAGGAACAGACCAATCCCTTGAGTCAAAGCAAACTCAATACAAACGAAGGGCTTCTTCTGATTCGCACATTGCGTGACTACGTCCGTCAATTAGGCATGCAACGCATCCTGGATGAGCAGGTCGATTTTGGCATTATCTCTCCCTATAAGAGTCAAGTTCAATTGCTACGCAAACTTGTGCGACAAAGCAACTATCTCAAGCCTCTGCAGGGACGTATTACGGTTCACACCGTAGATGGATTCCAGGGACAGGAACGAGACGTAATACTCATTTCCATGGTACGCGGCAATGACGATGGCCGTATCGGATTCCTCAACGACTTACGGCGCATGAACGTTGCCATTACCCGTGCTCGTATGAAACTTATCGTATTGGGGGATACAACGACCCTCTCTTGTCATCCTTTCTATCACAATCTGATTGAACATTTCAGCAATCACGGGAAGATGATTATCGTTGAACCCGATCCTGATACCGAACCATCTCCCAGTTAGGTTGGCTTAATTTTTGACCAACTTAACTGTACTAACAAGAAAACAATACTTCCATTCTTTCGTCTAAGCCAACATTATATATTTTATTTTGGGCAATTATAGGTTATTTCTATTTATAATTGCACATAAGACATTGGACTTCAATAGAAAGCTGCGTTTATTATACTTTAATCCAAGTACAGATCTTTGAAGTATAACTACATCCGGAAACTCAAGTGTGATACTTGAGCTATAATAATCACAACAAAACATCCATATTAAATGAAAACGTTAAAAACGAAACTGTTGATTTTAGCATTTTTGGCTATTACGTCTTTAGGTCATGCCGCTACGTCAACCTGGTCATATAATTTTAATATGACCGTTCAAAAGGGTGGAGATGGTTTCTACGCCCTATCTGCGTCAGAAAGCAATCCTGACACTCTGACCACAACTATCAATTCTTTGTCTTGGAGCATCTGGAGTTCGGATACCAAGAAGTATGCCGTCACAGCTTCTGGAGGACAGACTATCGGCACTGCATCTGCCCCTTCAAGTCACACTTCACTCTTCACTTACGACCTGAGAGGCAAGGTTCTGGCCGTACGCCTTAAGGCTCGTCGTCATTCCAAATCTGATGGAGCCGATTTGAAAGTATCCATTGGTGGTCAGAACTACCTGTGTGAGAGTGCTTCGAGCGTAGCTCTCACCGAGGACTCGTTACTCTACGAATTCAAACCTTCCGAAACAGCACAATCGGGCAAAGTTGACATAGAGTTCCTACAAACAGGCACCTCCAAGAATTCCCTTTATCTAAAGTCAATAGAAATAGAATACGAACCTGAAGAGATCAAGATTAAGGCTCCTACTTTGTCTCTGGCTCCAGGGGCTTACGATGCTCCTCAAACACTCTCTATGAGCGTTGAGGACTATACAGAAGGAAGCTACACTATCTTGTACACATTTAATAATGGCAGCCCACTTAATGCAGAGTGCAAGCCTTTGACTTATACGGGACCTATCCAAATCGAACAAACTACCAGAATTAACGCCGTCACGAAGATTGGCGATGAATATAGCGCCGTGGTAAAGGCCGAATATTTCATTCGACAGGACCCACGCCTATCATTTGCAAAAGATACCATTTGGCTTGAGACTACCGACTATGGCACCTGCCCAATGCTCAACAATCCCCGACAGGTAAGCCCTATCAAATACAAGAGCACAAATAACATGGTAGCAGCCATGTCCAGCGAAGGAGAAATATATGCACGAAGCGCCGATACTTGCTCTGTAATGGCCATCTTTGAAGGTAACGATGAATACATTGCCGATACAGCAAGTTTTGTTGTCGTGGTCATTGAGAAAGTTCCTCTCAATCTTCCTATCCTAACGCCAATGGGAGGAACGTTCGACGGTCCTGTAGAAGTTAATGTTTCTGTAGTTGACGATCGAGCTAAAACTATTTGGTACTCCGTTACGGCATCCGACTCCATTGCTCTGACCGACGATCCTATTATTATACCTGCTACGGAAGGTGTTATTAAGATTTCCAAGAGTTGCCACCTACTCGTGCTTGCTGCCGGTTACAATGTCTTCAGCCCATTGGTCGAAGCCGACTTTGTCATTAACGAAAAAGCCCAAGCCATGTTCAGCGCAGATGAAGCATACAAGGCATACTATGCTCAAGGCTTCGATAGTTCGGAAGAAATAGAGGGATGGCTACTTCACTCTAATAGCCAAACGACCTTCCGGCTTATGCCAGAGCCAAGTTTACCTCCTAACGTCAGCTTCTCAACTATTGATCCTAACAATAAGTATTCTCTCGACATCAAAAATGCCAACGATAACCAGAATGAGATTTTCGAATCTCCAGCCATGACCATTGAGCCCAATAGTCAACTCGAATTCTATAGTTATTTCAGTGGAGGTCTCTTGGTTTGGGCCAACTGGACTGTAGGAATCTATGACCACGAGAGCGACAAATCAAGCGTTCTTGTTAATGGATTTGAATGGGCACAAGAGAACAACTATACTGGTCCAGCTTGGATCCGTTTCAATGTCGATTTAAGTGATTACGAAGGTCACAAAGTCCAATTCTACTTCATATACCAAGGTAGTGACGGAGAGGCGGTAGCATTCGATGGCTTTAAGCTCATGTCACATGACTTCTCAAATGATGCTCATATTACCGTCAACTTGGGCGATACGGTTCACTACCACGATATGTCCGTAGCCTCTGACTATATTGAATGGGCATTCCCCGGTGGACGTGTCATCAACGAAGATGAGCACAATCCCATCGTTGTATATGACACGATTGGCACATACGACGTATCTCTATATGTGATGAACAAACGCCACGAGAACGACAACATGACTCGTCACAACTATGTCAATGTTGTAGCCGAAATGCCTAAAGCTATTGCAGAACTTCCTCAAGAGGGCTATCTTTCACCCTTTACTGGCGTATTCTTGCCGCTCAACGTTCCCGTCACATTCCACGATTGTTCTACTGGACGTCCTACCGAGCGCTTGTGGAAATTCCAAGGTACTGATATCGAGGCTTCTACTGAATCCGACCCTACGGTCACCTACATCAAGGCAGGCACATATAGTGTAAGACTACAGGTAAGTAACGTAGCAGGCACAGACCAGGATATCCTAAAGTATGCCATTCAGGCAGGTGGTGCTCAGTATATCTGGAATATTCAGCCTTCCGAAAGCAGTTATCTCGACCGGATTGCCATGGGCTACTTTGGAAATTACGCAGGTAGCAACTGGTTGATGATTGATGAGTTCGCCGAACATTTCAAAGCTCCTTTGGCAGATGCTACAATAGATAGCGTTACAGTTTATTTTGCATCTACCGAAACTATTTCTCCAGATTCTCTCATTACCGTAAGAATACGGAAGTGTACTGACAACCTGCCAGGAGAAGTGCTTGCTTCTGCAAGTGTCCGTGCAGGAGACCTGAATTGGGATGATGATAATGTTGTGGGCACTTCATTCATTCTCGACAAGACCGCGCATATCGAAGGAGAGTTTTTTGTCACAATAGGAGGATTCCCTCACAACTCTTTAGAAGAATCCCCTTACACAAGCGACAATATTTCCATTCTTTGTGCTCGTCGTCCAGTCGGTCAACTCAACACCGTATATCACTACCTCGATACCGCAACCGGTTATGAGCCTACAGGTGTGTATGAATGGATGGCTAATGACAACGACCCTCTTTCCATGGCAATTGCCCCTGTCTTAAGCTATGGTATGCCATCTAACATCGAGAACATCTCCAATAATCCATCTCGGTCAACCACGAACTCATATAGGGTTGATGGTCAATCAGTATCATCTGATACACGCGGATTAGTAATACGCAATGGAAAAGTTCTCTTCTTTAAGTAATTGAACTCTTTAATTTCGGATGCAGGGACAATGTTCAACTCTATTCTGGATGAGTAATACTTGTTCCTGCTCCTATCCTCCAACTTATAAACCGACCTATTATGAAGAAATTATTTACTCTATTGTTTTCTATGGCCTTGCTTATCCAAGCTGCTATGGCGGAAGAAGTTACTTATGATTTCTCAACGAGTATTCCTCAAGGATGGACATCCAGTGCGAAGCCTGCTGGTTTCGAACAAACAAGCAACAAACGAGGTTGTCAATTCACACAAAGCACGACATTGACCTTGAAAGGTTCTACAGGCATCAGCAAAGTAGAAATCCTCTGTTCTTGCAATATTGATAGCAAAAATACTATTGCTGTAACGGTAGATGGCAAAACATTTGGCAAATTAGAAACATTAGCTAAAGAGGCCAATGTTACCAAAACTTTCGAGGGTACAGCTACAGACGGAGACCTGAATATCTCATTGACCCGCAATTCAAAATCTATTTACATCAAACAAATTAAGGTCACATGCGCTTCTCATACCGAAAACGGAGAAGGTCAAGGTGGAGATAATGGACAAGATGAAGCTCTAAACCAACTTGATGCCAATTATCAGTACCCAGATTCTGTCATCATCCGTCCCTCTGGTACAGCAGCCTTCAATCAAGCATATAGCATCTTACAGGGGAATGTCCTTGTACGTGGTACCGGTACCCAATCTGCTGAATACTTTGCATGCGCCGCTGGCAATTCCTTACAAATTGACGCTACCCAACCATTTGTAGCGATTTCAATCAACGGCTCGGTCAAAAAGAACTTTACTGCGGATGCCGATAATGGCGAGATATCTTATGCTTACGATTCTGAGAACGAGGTGAAGCAAGATCCCGTTGTTTTCGTGAATAATATCAATGCCAAATCCCTAAAACTTACCTGTACAGCACAATTACGTTGCGAAGAAATTATCATCTATTTCAAGCAAGCTCCTGATCTTGACCTGGACAACCTCTTTGGCGAAGATGAAGAGGAATTGACATTCGATTATGAACCAACAGAAATAACCACCCTTTCATTGAGTTACGACACAATGTACTACTTTTCAGATTTGGTTCCAATAGACGGATCGGATAACACCCTCCCATTAACAGATATGTATATGGAAAAAGACGATCACTTTACCTATATTAGTTTTATAGCTGAAGCAAACATTGGTACAGGTGTAGCTCCTGGAATTTATCCTATCTCCTATTCTTGTGAACCAGGGACCGTAGTTGCCAGTATAGGCGGTAATGATACAGAAGACTATCCATCGTATGTTCTAACAGACATAATCAATTATGACGATGGTACATCCGCTTTCAATCCCTATTATCTTGTTTCTGGCACCGTTACAGTATCTGCTCAAGGCTCTGGTTTACGTATTGAAGTCAATGCTAAATCATACAATGGATCTACCATCAATGTCTTATGTCAAGGCATAGCTATAGATTCAAACGCAGCATCAGCCATTACCGATATCGTCACTGAACCAGACAATTCTCGACGAGTTAAAGTAATGAGCAACGGCCATATCCACGTGGTTCAAGGCCAGTCCAAATACGATTTACTGGGACGCAAAATCAAGTAACTTCATTTTTCGGACATTTATAGTTGGACAATGTACCAATTACGGTTTGTTTGAAAATTGTAAATCCCCGACTTGCAAAAAAAATGCAGGTTGGGGATTCTTAAATATGAGCATGTTAAGACTCATTTATATACACAATAAAATGTATGAAAAGTTCGAAAGAGACTTAATAGAAGAAACAAAGGGACTATAGCAAACAATGATATTAAAAAGGAGGTTTGCATATTGTATGCAAACCTCCGTATATAGAATTGATATAGTCGATTAGAGCTGAGGACCAGCAGCAACAAGAGCCTTACCAGCCTCGTTGGTTGTGTACTTGCCAAAGTTCTTGATGAAACGAGCAGCAAGATCCTTTGCCTTAACCTCCCACTCAGCAGCACTTGCGTAAGTGTCACGAGGATCGAGGATAGCTGGATTAACCTTAGGCAGAGAAGTAGGAACCTCGAAGTTGAACATAGGAATCTTCTTGGTCTCAGCCTTCAAGATAGAGCCATCGAGAATAGCATCGATAATACCACGAGTATCAGGGATAGAAATACGCTTGCCAGTACCATTCCAACCAGTGTTGACCAAATAAGCCTTAGCACCGCTCATGTTCATCTTGCGAACGAGCTCCTGAGCATACTTTGTTGGATGCAACTCAAGGAATGCCTGACCGAAGCAAGCAGAGAAGGTTGGAGTTGGCTCGGTGATGCCACGCTCGGTACCTGCCAACTTAGCGGTGAAGCCAGAGAGGAAGTAGTACTGAGTCTGCTCAGGAGTCAGGATAGATACAGGAGGCAATACGCCGAATGCATCAGCCGAGAGGAAGATGACATTCTTTGCAGCAGGTGCAGATGAACCTGGCTGGATGTTCTTGATGTGGTTGATTGGGTAAGAGACACGAGTATTCTCAGTTACGCTCTTATCAGCGAAATCAATCTTGCCATTTGCGTCAACGGTAACGTTCTCGAGGAGTGCGTTACGCTTGATAGCGCCATAGATGTCTGGCTCATTCTCCTTAGAGAGGTTGATAACCTTAGCGTAGCAACCACCCTCGAGGTTGAAGACGCCCTCATCATCCCAACCGTGCTCGTCATCACCGATGAGGCGACGCTTAGGATCAGTAGAAAGGGTGGTCTTACCAGTACCTGACAGACCGAAGAAGATAGCGGTGTTCTCTCCATTCATATCACAGTTAGCAGAGCAGTGCATAGATGCGATACCCTTCAATGGGAGGTAGTAGTTCTGCATAGAGAACATACCCTTCTTCATCTCACCACCATACCAAGTGTTGATGATAACCTGCTCACGAGAAGTAGTGTTGAATGCAACACAAGTCTCTGAGTTGAGGCCCAACTCCTTATAGTTCTCTACAACTGCCTTAGATGCGTTGTAAATAACAAAGTTAGGCTCGAAGTTTGCAAGTTCCTCTGCGGTTGGCTGGATGAACATATTCTTGATGAAGTGAGCCTGCCATGCTACCTCCAGAACGAAACGAACAGCGAGGCTAGTAGCCTTGTTTGCGCCGCAGTATGCATCAACTACATAAAGTTTCTTGTTAGAGAGTTCCTTAACAGCGATATCCTTAACCTTAGCCCAAACCTCTTCGCTCATTGGGTGATTATCGTTCTTGTAGCTCTCTGAAGTCCACCACACTTTGTCGTGGCTCTGAGCATCATCAACGATATATTTGTCCTTAGGAGAGCGACCTGTGAAGATACCAGTCATTACGTTTACAGCGCCGAGCTCAGTAAGCTGGCCCTTTTCGTAACCGGTCAATGAAGGATCGGTCTCTGCCTTAAACAACTCCTCATAAGAAGGATTGTGAGCAATCACGGTAGAACCAGTGATGCCATACTTGGTCAAATCCAAATTTGCCATAATACCTTTATTTTTATAGTTTGAAATTGGTGAAAAACTAATGTTTTACTGATTAAAACCTCGCAAAAATACGTATTTCCAACGACTTTTACAAGTTTCAACTCTTCCTTTTTAGATATATTAAGAAATATATCCCTCAGTTGCCAAGTTTGGTTGGCATCTGAGGGATAAATGTATTAGAAAGGAAGATCTTCTGCTGGATTTGGTTGTGCTGCTGGAGCAGGGGCTGGAGCAGCATCGAACTGACTTACAGCAGGAGCTGGCTGCATACCTGGAGCAGGTGCCGGAGCACCGTACTGAGGAGCTGGAGCCTGAACCTGCGCTGGATCAATCTTTTCGGCTTTCCAACCACGTACGTCAGTTGACCAACGTTCAACATTATCTCGTCCGACGTACGAACGGCTCTCGATGTCGAAACTCAAATTGATATCATCCCCTACCTGGAGAGGATATTGGTCAATAGTATCGCCAAAGAAGTTGAAACAAACCTTGCGTGGGAAGCGATCGTAAGTCTCTAAGATATACTCCTGCACTCTCCAAGTATTACCACTGCGCTGACTGGTACCAGTTTTAAGGGGTAACACCTGCATTACTTTTCCTTTGATTTCCATTGTATGCTCTAAAAATATTAATTTTGTGTGACTATTCAAGTTCCATCCGAATATCTCAATCGTATCGGCAAGGCTCTCAAATCAGCGTGCAAATATATATATTTTCCCACACATAGGCAAGTTTTTGATTAAAAAAACTAAAAAAAATCATTTTTTTGTTCAATTTCTCGGTTTTCTCACATTTTATTAGTACCTTCGCGTCCGAATTTACACTCACGTATAACTATACAACATTGCAAGACAAGTTACTTAATACGATCGTGGAGGGTTTGCAAGACAGCAAGGCACACGACATTCAAATAATTGATATGCGACAGCTGGAAGAAGCTGCCTTTCAGTACTTCGTTGTATGCGAGGGCACATCATCGACGCAAGTGTATGGCATAGCCAACACGTTAATGAAGCACGTTCGGCAAGAACTCGAAACTCGCGACCAAGGTACAGTTGGCATGAACAACCGACTTTGGGTTGCTATCGATTATGGATACATACTAGTACACATTTTTCAACCTGAAACTCGCGCTTTCTACAGCCTCGAAACATTGTGGGAAGATGCAAAAATCACTAAAATTCAAGACATCGACTAATGGCAGAAAAAGACATCAACAAGCAGCCCGAATCAGCCGAGAAGAATAACCGCTTTGTCAAATTCGGAACAGACAACGGCGAGGGCGGCTTCAAATTTCGTTTTAACATATTCTATGTATATTTAATCATTGGCCTGTTCTTGGCATATATGTATATGTCGAGTGATGGGAGTTCTCTTCGTTCGGTAGATTACAGCCAGTTCCAATCATTGACCAAACAGGGCAGTTTCGACAAGGTCGTCGTAGATGCTCGCGAACTGGAAGCTTCAGCCATATTGGCCCATGACCCTGGTTCCGATTTTCAGGCTCTGAGCGACGAATACAATCAAGCCACCAAGAACAACACTCATGTAACCGTTAAGACAAGTTTACCGAGTAGCGACCGCTTTGCAGAGGAAGTAGAAGAATGGAGGAAAGAAGAAGGAAGCAAGTGCAGCAAATTGAATGTTCGCTATGAGCGCAGTCGCATGTGGCATGAATTGCTCTATTCGTTTGGACCATTAATCTTGATGATACTGTTTTTCTGGTTCTTCATGTTCCGTCGCATGCCCAGCAAGGATGGCGGCGGCCCATTCGGAATTTTCAACGTAGGCCGTAGCAAGGCCACAGTATACGAGAAGGACAACAAGATGAAAGTCACCTTCCAGGACGTTGCAGGTCTGAGCGAAGCGAAACAAGAGGTACAGGAAATAGTGGAGTTCCTCAAGAACCCTGAACGATATACAAATTTGGGTGGCAAAATTCCAAAGGGAGCCTTGCTTGTAGGCCCTCCGGGCACCGGTAAGACCTTACTTGCAAAAGCAGTGGCAGGCGAAGCTGACGTTCCTTTCTTCTCCATGTCTGGCTCGGACTTTGTCGAGATGTTTGTAGGTGTAGGTGCCAGCCGAGTGCGCGACCTTTTCCGCCAGGCTAAAGAAAAAGCTCCTTGCATCATCTTCATAGACGAGATAGATGCGGTAGGACGAGCTCGTGGCAGCAAGAACTTCAGCGGCGGTAATGATGAACGTGAGAATACGCTCAATCAGCTCCTCACCGAGATGGATGGATTTGGGACCAACTCCGGCGTCATCATATTAGCAGCTACCAACCGTGCTGACATTCTCGACAAAGCATTACTTCGAGCAGGCCGCTTCGATCGGCAGATACACGTTGACTTACCCGAACTGCAGGACCGTATCGAAATCTTCAAGGTACACCTCAAGCCATTGCAGTTGGCCGAAGATCTGGATGTACAGAAGTTAGCCCGACAGACTCCAGGCTTCTCTGGAGCAGATATTGCCAATGTCTGCAACGAGGCAGCCTTAATAGCTGCCCGCGCGGACAAGAAAGTAGTTGAAGCCACAGACTTCAACAATGCTGTGGACCGCATCATAGGCGGCTTGGAAAAGAAGTCCAAGATAATGACGCAGGAAGAGAAACACAGCATCGCCGTACATGAAGCAGGACATGCTACCATATCATGGCATCTCCAATATGCATCTCCATTGGTCAAGGTTACTATAGTACCACGAGGCAAGGCCCTCGGAGCAGCATGGTATATGCCCGAAGAACGACAGATTACCATAAAAGAAGCTATGTGCGACGAACTCTGCGCCCTTTTGGGTGGACGTGCCGCTGAGGAACTCTTCCTTGGACACATATCCAGTGGCGCCGCCAATGACTTGGAGCGTGTCACAAAACAGGCTTATGCAATGATTGTCTATTATGGCATGAGCAAACGACTGCCTAACGTATGCTACTATGACAGCACAGGTCAGGATTATGGATTTACCAAGCCATACAGTGATGAGCGTGCCCGTATCATAGACGAAGAGGTTTCTGCCCTGATAGCAGAACAGTACGAGCGAGCCAAGACCCTCCTGCAACAATATGCAGAAGGTCATGGGCAACTTACTCAAAGACTTGAAGAGCAAGAAGTAATCTTCACCGAAGACGTAATTGCAATCTTTGGTCCTCGCAAATGGGCTTCACGCAGCGATGAGTTGCTCAAAATCAATGAACCAGAAACAACCGACAGAGACGCTACCGATAATACATCAAACGGTAGCGAACCTGCGGATAGAGGAACTGCTAAATAAATATTGAAAGAAATGGCTTTTTGCAATTTGTTCAATCGTTCTTTGCTCCAACGCACTCTTACTGGCATCTGCATAGTAGGAGGCATCATTGGATGTGTCCTAGGCGGTCCAATATCATATTTTGCACTTTTTATACTACTGATATTTGGTGTTTTGTTTGAATTCTATACACTCATCAACAAATCTCGCGAAGTGCAGATCAACCAATGGACACATAGCTTCGGCGGCGTAGTATTATTTTGCTGTTTTTATTTGGCTGCATCACACATTACGCCATTCGGCGACAATGTTTTTGCTCTATACTTGGTGTATATGGTAGCAATGTTCATCAGCCGACTGTACACCACACACGCTAATCCATTACGAGAATTGGCCTATATCCTGATGGGACAGGTCTATATAGCACTGCCGCTTTCATTGCTCAACACGATAGCCTTCCACAGCATTGCGATTCCATTAGGCAACATCGAAGACGACTACAACAGCATCCTACTTTTAGCGCTATTTTTCTTTCTATGGTGCAACGATACAGGTGCTTACCTTACTGGAGTAACCTGCGGACGACACAAACTTTTCGAACGCGTCTCGCCCAAGAAATCCTGGGAAGGTTTTTGGGGTGGATGCATATTCAATTGTCTGCTTGCGTTGGCTTTCTATCAGGCCTCTTTCTGGGGCTTCTTTGGACAGGACCTACATGAACTGAAACACTACACTCGTCTAGATTGGATTGGTCTTGGGCTTATAGTGAGCATTTTTGGCACTTTTGGTGATTTAGTAGAAAGTTTCGTCAAGCGTGCTGTTGGAGTCAAGGATTCAGGCACCATCCTTCCTGGTCACGGAGGACTGTGGGATAGATTTGATTCACTCTTACTTGCTGCCCCTGGCATGATGCTCTATCTGATACTCATATCTATATTCAAAACTCTATAAGAAAACAGTAAAGCATAAGGCCATAGACAGGCCTTATGCTTTACTGTTTTGGCTCTATTTGATTATCAAATCACAAGTCAGAACTACTTTGAGTTTTTGATGACTTGATTCAAGTCAATACAACTCGATATACTCATAAGTATTGCCCACGCACGACAGATACCTTTCAAAATCCTCTCTTTTAATCACAACCGTACCACGACAATCATTAGGATGAAAACTGAGAGTCTCTGCATTCTTAAGGTTCTGGTCCAAGAAGAGGTGGACGTGATGGTCGGCATCATTGATCAAACCGAAAGGGGAAACACTACCTGGTTCAAGACCTAGATAACGCATCATACGTTCAGGCGATGCGAACGACAGTTTTCCACATGATGGCAATCCCTGTGCTACGAGTAAAGTCTTGAGCCGTTGTTCCAACTCATGTATTGCAAGATCATGGTCACAATGAAAGCAAACTAAGTAATGTTTGTTTCCCTTATGATTTCTGAAGAACAGATTCTTACAATGAACTGACCCATCGTCGTGCCACCATTGTTTGGCTTCTTCTATTGTTTTTCCCTCGGGATGATTGTAGTTGCTGAATGGAATTTCATGCATCCTCAAATAGTTCAGGACTACTTCTTCTCTTGTCATAGCAGTATAATAAATATATAGGTGCAAAGATACTGCTTTTTCGGACGAAATGCAAGCTTTTCACAGCTAAAATTTTCATTTCCCGAATTCACGCAACACGAACACATACCAATATACATTACATGACATGAAAAAATGCTTTTTACTAAGTTTTATGTTGTCGGCTTTCATTACAGCCACAGCACAAATTAGCAGTTGGACAGCAGACAATGGCAATGGTACCTATACCAACCCATTGTTCTACGACGAATTCAGCGATCCTGACGTCATTCGCGTTGGAGAAGAATACTACCTGGCCGGCACGACAATGCACTGCACGCCTGGATTGGTCGTACTTAAATCCAAAGATTTGGTCAATTGGAGTCTGGCATCCTATTGTTTCAACCGATGGGAAGACATACTACCAGGCCAAGACAAACTGAAATTACAGAACGGCAAAATGGTTTATGGGCAAGGAGTATGGGCCCCAGTCATCCGCTGGCACAATGGCAAATTTTATGTATTTACCAATGTCAATGGCAACGGGCTGCAACTTTTCACCAGTGAATCTGCATCTGGTCCTTGGGAACACAAGCCGCTCGGAGGGCATATTTATGACCTTAGCGTTCTCTTTGACGAAGATGGTAAAGTCTGGGCAATTCACGGATATGACGAAGTCAAAGTTACTCAATTCAAGCCCGACTTCAGTGGATATGTTGAAGGATCAGAACGAGTCATCATTCCTCGCGGCAGTGCCATTGGAGAAGGGCACCATGCCTACAAAATAGACGGAATGTACTACATTCTTTCAGCCGAATACTCCCCAATGGGACGTCTTGTGTGCGCCCGAAGCAAGAACATATTTGGTCCTTACGAAACTACAGCAGTCAGCTGTTGTGAGAGTCTTGGCACCCGCAAGTTCCCTTTGGTTGAAGGATTGGGACTTCATGGAGAATGGACACACGATGGAGCTAAATTCCACATTGGACACTATCCAGACAACGAATTGGGAAATGCCACTATTCACCAAGGCGGTATGGTACAGACCCCAGAAGGAAGTTGGTGGGGTTGTACAATGCTTGACTTTGTCGGTGTAGGTCGAACCACATGCCTTTGTCCTATCACATGGACCGACGGCTGGCCAGTATGGGGTCTTGAGGGCAACCCTGGTCGCACACCTCGTACATGGATTATCCCCGACGGCAAACCTTCGGCGCCCTCTGCTCCCTACCAGAGAAATGACAACTTCGACAAAAAGACATTAGGCAATGTATGGCAGTGGAACCACGAACCCATTGATGCTTTATGGAGTTTGCGCAAAGGAAAGTTGCGCCTACAGGCAGCCGAAGCAGAAAATCTACTATGGGCTCACAATACACTCACACAGCGTTGCATAGGGCCAGTTTCTACCGCCACTGTCACATTGGACGGCTCACACCTCAAGGATGGAGACCGTGCAGGACTGGCTATTCTCAACTTACCATATGCCTGGGTGGGATTAGTATGCAATAACGGCCAGCTCCAAATACAATGGCATCATCAGCAATTATCCGCACAAAACAGGGATCTTCCAAAGGGAGCCAAGAGTGTTCTGTTACGTGTAAATACTGACCTAGACCAAATGTGGGCCACTTTCAGTTACAGCACAAACAACGAAACTTTTACCGCCATCGGAGACACCTTGCCTCTACCCTATCAATTGAGCATCTTCCAAGGCTCACGCTATAGCCTCTTCTGCTATCATGAAATAGCGCAAGGCAATAGTAATGAGCACAATTATGGTTATGCAGAGTTCGACAACTTCATGGTAAAAGAACCATTGGCAGACCGTTCTTCCAACTACCCTGCAGGAAAAGTCATCACTCTAACCAACCTAGCAGATGGCTCACGCATGCAAGCTCTGAAACGTGGACTATGCTACCGCGCCTACCCTGGCTCCCGAGAGTTCGACAGCAAAGATTGCCAATTCAGGGTCATTGATTGTGGACTAGGCAGAGTTGTACTCGAAGCTCTCAATGGAATGGGCTATGTCTCAATAACAGGTCTCGGACTTTCGGCAGATGTACGTCTCATTAAAGATCGCAGCAAAGCAGAACTATTTCAATGGCAAGATATGCTACGAGGAGAATGTATGCTAATGTCGCTCACTACACATTGCTACATCGGATGCAGTCCAGACATGGGAGAACCATATAGCGCCCGATTTGCCGGTAGCGATCCGAATCGTCGCAATGGCTGCGTATTCAAATTCGAAATTGTCAATCGTTGATCCTTCAAGAATAAACGATTAACCAAATACAAGATATTCACTCATAAAAAAATTAAATCATGTTGTTCGATCAAATTTCCGAAGACATCAAAGAGGCCATGAAGGCCCATGACAAAGTGCGACTCGACACCTTACGCAATGTTAAAAAAGTATTCCTCGAAGCCAAGACTGCTCCAGGAGCCAACGACACACTCGAAGACACTACTGCAATCAAACTGCTGCAGAAATTGGCCAAACAAGGCAAAGAGTCGGCCAAGATTTTTACCGACCAGAACCGTTCTGACCTGGCAGAAAGCGAACTGGCTCAGGTTGCCGTCATAGAACAATATCTTCCAAAAGCTCTTAGCGAAACTGAAATAGAAGACATTGTCAAGCAGATTATCGCAAGCACTGGAGCCTCGTCCATCAAGGACATGGGGCGCGTGATGGGGATGGCCTCAAAGCAGATGGCCGGTCAAGCAGACGGTAGCACTATCTCTGCCATTGTCAAGCGCCTGCTAGCCTAAGACATAGATACATTTCAAGATTTGAAAATAAGTGTTAGCTGACAGAAACGACCTATATGGTCATTCTCTGTCAGCTATTATTGTATCGCACAATTAGAAATGCCCTAAAATAAGAAAATAACTATAACAGGAGATCAATCCTTATTATTCATTGTCTTGGGTGTCTTCAATTTCCGGAAGAACAGAAGACTCATCCTTATCCACAGAAACTACAGAATCCTTCTGTACCTGAGAAGGCGAAATTCCTACCTTAGCCTTGAACACTTTGGAGAAATACTTTGGGTCGCTAAATCCTACTTGGAATGCGACCTCCCGCACGGTACATTCTCCCTGACGAAGCAATTGCAAAGCCCGTTCCATACGACGGTCCTGCAACAAAGCGGCAGGCGAAGTCCGATATACCTCATTACAACGGTAATAAAACGTGTTCTTAGGCATATCCATCATTTTCGACAACAAGGAAATATCCACCATAGCATTACCGATAGCGGATTCCATCACTTCGTCAACCTTAGCTCTAAATGCGACCTCCTCGTCAGGATTGATATTCGAAGACAAAACAGGAGGGGCAGCAGATGTGCCTGAGTCTGATTCGTGAACTGCTTTAAACCTTTGAACCAATCCTCTATACAATATCCATAATACAAGCCCCATGATAATAAGCAAGCCCATGGCAATGAATGCGTACAATAGAATGGTCTCAGTCACAGCCTGATCTGCCTTTTTCTGGCGTTGTCTCAAGTAATCGTCAATCTGGATCAGATTCAGTTCAACAAATCCAGACGCAGCTCCCACACAGAGCATCGTATCTCGATATTGGAGTACAGTCTCCTCCGAAAAAGCGACCTCCTCCCCGAAGTCATTCTCATCCATCATGTCAATTTTCCCCGAGGAGAGCGAATATCGGTACAGGCGCGTCTCGGCAACCATCCACAGCACGCTATCTGACTGCAGGTACATGGCCGACACACGACCATCCACATTCAGCTGCTTATCATCGGTCACGGCTCCGTTAGGACTTATCCAGCACAAGCCATGTCCCATCACACTGAACAGCAGTTGCTGTTCGGGCATCTCAATAGCACATAGCACCTCTCGATCGGGCAATGCTACATATACAGGAGTACCTGTCTGCGAAAAAAGATGAAAACCACGTGTAGTACATGCTCCTACCAATCCATTCTGCAATTGAAGAAACATGTGAACGCTCTTCAGACTGTCATTATACAATGATGTTTCTATGCTGACAGTATCTTCCTCAATGTCTATTATCTTGATACCTTTGCCCCATGTACCTACCCACAGCTTCGATTGTTGACGCAATTTCAGTAACGTAAAAGCATCGTCCAAACCTACATCCTGCAAATCGGGGAAAGCTGGTTGCATTCCCTCCTCCCGGCTCCACACATACAATCCCTTCTTGCGCAAAGCAAGCCAAAAGCGATGACGTTCGTCCTCGACCATCTTGTACACATTTCCAGGGAAGGGAACTGAAACAATTGTATCGCTCAATCCATATAAGCGATTAACTCTGGAGGCCGCCACGAAGCGACCTTCGCTGGTACTATACAATGCCCTAACCGTAGATTGGAATGGATATGGAAATTCTCCAGGCCAGACGTGGTGATAGAAGAATGGCGATGGTTCAAACCAAATATGATACAAATGATTCCTGAAATCCATCCATATTTCGCCACGGGTATCTTCATAGAATGAGTGAAGCTGTTTCTCATGTCGTATGCCTTCATTGTACGGCAATTGGTACACATCTCCGTTGCGAATGATAGTCAAGCCCAAATCCCCTTCTACAATATCTGCCAGATTGGTTCGACTTGCAGCAACCGACATAGGCACACTATCTGGAGTAGAACATGTTTTTCGGATACGAGGATCAAAGAAAATACTATCATGAGCATCATTGGTTACAAAAAGCAACCCATTTGGCAGAACCTGGAGGTTGGATAGTCGGCCGAACTTATTACCATCCTCATCTTCGATATATGACTTGAGCCGCTTGCCATTCCAGCTACACAACCCATTCCATGTGGCAAACCATATAACACCATCTTCGTCCTCTCCGATGCTCGTTATGCGATTTGATGGCAAACCATCACTGATTGCGAAACTCTCATAACGCATTAAGTCTCGACCATCACAGACGGTCGGAAACATATAGACAAGGAATAGGAATATGACGGTCTTCAGCTTCATAAAAGTCAGTATCAAACACGGCAAAGGTACGATTTTCCACCCAATTATGCAAACAAAAAGTCACTTTTTTCAATTACCAGCGCCTTTTTTAACAGTTTTACCTATTATAACAACCAAATTGACATATCTTAGGGGTAAAATCTTCCCGACCAAAGACAATTAAGAAATTACACCTATTTTAGATTTATGCAAATGTTACATTACTGGCATTATGACCTGAACCGCTGGAGTACCGATAGATACATTTTTTGCTCAATTTAACAGTAATATGGCATTTTTAAATAGCTAAATTTGGATAAAGCCGAAAAAAACACTACCTTTGTCCCCGAAAATACAACACAATTCAAAATGAAAAGAAGTTTTATACTCACCCTGATGCTCTCCGTATGCACTCTATTAGCAGCACGTGAGAACACCTTCACCAACCCGATATTGGGAGGAGATTACCCCGACCCTACGGTCATTCGAGAGGGCAATGATTACTACATGACACATTCGTCGTTCGATTATCTACCAGGCCTCGTTGTGTGGCACAGCACTGACCTGGTAAACTGGGAACCTGTCAGCACTGCCCTGAACACATACCTCGGTTCGGTTTGGGCGCCAGATATCTCAAAACACGATGGCAAGTACTACATATACTTCACCGTCTCACTTGCTAACACCAAGGGAGTGAAATCAAATTTTGTCGTATATGCAGACTCTCCACTTGGCCCCTGGAGCGATCCCATCGACCTCAAGGTAGGCAACATCGACCCATGCCATGTAGTAGGAGAAGATGGTCGCCGATGGCTCTTCATGAGCGACGGTTTGCGACTACGGCTTTCAGATGACGGACTATCCATTGTCCCCAATTCCCTCGAACGTGTTTACAAAGGATGGCCCATCCCCGAAGATTGGATTACAGAAGGTCTATGTCTGGAGGGTCCTAAGATTCGCCGTATTGGTGAATATTACTACTATATGAATGCAGAGGGCGGTACTGCCGGTCCTCCTACTGCTCACATGGTAGTATTGGCTCGATCCAAAAGCCTGGAAGGACCTTGGGAAAACTGCCCATACAACCCTTTGATACATACCTACGACAAGGCTGACCATTGGTGGAACAAAGGCCATGGTTCGCTCATCGACACCCCTGATGGACGCTGGTATTGCCTTTATCATGCCTACGAGAATGGGTTTACAGACTTAGGTCGTCAGACACTGCTTGAGCCATTAGAACTGACCAACGACGGATGGTTCCGTCCTGTGATTCGCAACGAGCAGGGGCTCAGTGCTGACCCAGTAGCTCCTATGGTTGCGCCACTTGGCAAACTGCACCCTCTGTGGAATCAAGAGGAGGCTCTCACAGAATTCCGCGTGGGAAAGGGATGGCGCTTCTACAAGGAATGTGACCCCAACCGCATCTCAGTAAACAATGGCGAGCTTACCATGCAAGCATTGGGAGATGCTCCAGGCAATCCCTCCCCCTTCCTTTTTGTTGCAGGTACTGAAGCCTACGTAATTGAGTGCGAGATAGAACTGAACGACCCCAAAACAAGCGCAGGCATAGTCCTTTACTACGATTCGGCATTCTATATGGGTACTGGAACCAGTGTTGCCAAACGTCTGCGCTATCGCAAGGGATACGAAAAGGGCGGCGGACACCATCTTCCTGGAGTGGACGGTCGTCACGTATGGTTGCGCCTGCGCAATGACCACCACATCATTACCGCCTGGTACAGCTACGACGGAAAGGACTGGCGTCGTGAAACTTGGGCAATGGACTGCTCTGGTTACAATCACAATACACTTTATCAGTTCCAATCAGTTCTGCCAGGTCTGTTCTGTTTCGGCAAAGGCTCGGCTACATTTAGAAACTTCAAGTATAAAGTTCTCAAATAATCAGGACTCACTAATTCATACATCAATCCCGTCGCAAGATTCTATACATCTTTGCGACGGGATATTTCTTTTCCTAAAAAATATTGTACGATCAATATGCAGAGAGTATCTCTATTTATAAAAAAGCCAGAGGAATGCACCTCTGGCAATATAGAAAAAATGGGCTATAAGTTCGTTTAATTCTTGAACGAATGTATAGGAGCTGGAATACGTCCTCCGCGGTTGACAAAGACGTCGCAGGAGAATCTATTGACCGGCATAATCGGAGCATATCCCAATAATCCGCCGAATTCGACCGTATCTCCGACGTTCTTACCAGCAACAGGAATGACGCGCACAGCCGTTGTCTTCTGATTAACCATACCAATTGCAGCCTCGTCAGCAATAATACCAGCTATGGAGGTTGCAGGGGTATCTCCAGGTATAGCTATCATATCCAGACCTACAGAGCAGACACAGGTCATTGCTTCAAGTTTCTCGATGGTCAATGCTCCGGCCAATACGGAATCTATCATACCTTGATCCTCACTCACTGGAATGAAGGCACCACTCAAACCTCCTACGTATGAGCTGGCCATTACGCCGCCTTTCTTAACCTGATCATTGAGCAGTGCCAATGCTGCGGTCGTTCCAGGCGCGCCCACACGTTCCAATCCGATGCTCTGAAGGATATCAGCAACACTATCGCCAACGGCTGGTGTAGGAGCAAGGCTGAGGTCGATAATACCGAAAGGCACACCCAAACGATGCGAGGCCTCCTGTGCCACGAGCTGACCGACACGAGTAATTTTGAAAGCTGTTTTCTTGATCGTTTCACACAGCACCTCGAAGTTTGTTCCTTCAGGCAAATGTTCCAGCACATATTTAACGACACCTGGGCCACTTACACCTACATTGATGATAGCATCTGCCTCACTTACACCATGAAAAGCTCCTGCCATAAACGGATTGTCATCCGGAGCATTGCACAATACAACAAGTTTGGCACATCCGAGCGAATCATGGTCAGCCGTTACTTGGGCTGTCTCACGAATGATATCACCCATTAGACGCACGGCATCCATATTGATGCCAGTCTTGGTCGAACCGACATTAACCGAAGAACAGAGTCGTTCTGTCTCACGCATAGCCTGTGGAATAGAGCGAATCAAGAGTTCATCAGCCTGAGTCATGCCCTTCTGCACGGTAGCACTGTAACCGCCGATAAAGTTCACTCCAACTTCATGAGCCACACGATCCAAGGTCTTAGCAATCTGTACGAAGTCTTGCGACGTCTTACAGCACGCAGCACCAACTATGGCTACTGGAGTGATAGAGATACGTTTATTTACAATAGGGACACCATACTCACGACTGATTTCCTCGCCCGTACGCACCAGATTGCTGGCCAGACGAAGAATCTTCTGATAGATATTGTCGCAGGTCTGGCGGACGCTATCAGTGGCACAATCCAACAACGATATGCCCATCGTAATGGTACGCACATCGAGGTTTTCCTGCTCAATCATCTTGTTGGTCTCAAGGACCTCACTTATATTGATCATATTCGGTGCATTTTATCAAATATTTCCTCTTTCTGGCACTTCACCTGCACGCCCTTCTGAACGCCAATGGCATTGAGACTGTCACACAGTTCATCAAATGCAACTGTGCATTTTTTGATATCTACAATCATCATCATGTTGAAGTACTCCTGAACAATGGTCTGAGAAATATCCAGGATATTGACCTGCTTGTCAGCCAGATATGTACACACTGCGGCTATGATACCTACAGTATCCTTGCCTACTACTGTAATAATTATTCTATTCATATCCTATTGGTTGCGCGATAAAAAATCGCATATTGTGATCGTGGGAATTCACGAATTACTAATTTCAAGCTATTAAATACGTACCCAAAGATAGCGAACATTACATGAATGCTTCAAATCTTCGATTCTTTGGCAGCCTCTATCAGTCGATATGCTATACTACCAGGCTGTGGTGAAGCTGGACAATGCCAAGGATCGAACCACTGAGCATCTCGTATCTCCTCCTGCTGGACAACAATCTCACCCCCTGCATAATCTGCATTGAAGGCCAACATCAATTGCGAGGGGAAAGGCCAACTTTGACTACCGAAGTACCGGATATTAGTCACACGCAGTTGCGTCTCTTCGTATATCTCACGTTCTACAGCATGTTCAATAGTCTCTCCCGCCTCAACGAAACCTGCAATGCAGGCATAAATATCCTGATTACGCTGAGCATGATTGGCCAATAATATTTTTCCATCCCGATGCACCAGTACAATGATGCAAGGCTCAATTCGTGGGAAAACCAATGTACCACACTCCTTGCACCGACGGGCAGTCACACCTTCTGCCTCAATCATCTCACCTCCACAATGGCTGCAATATCGGGTAGCCAAACGCCATTCAGCCAATGCCTTGCCTCTGGATACTTGAAGAACATCCTGCTCATCGTGATTTGCGAAGTATGCACGAATAGGACAGCGCTCATACCTACTGGGCAATACAGACATATCCGCCACATGCAGCACCTCTATCTGCATTGCCTCCTCGGCGAAATGTTCTTTGGCGCCACATGTTTCCTGTATGTCTGCGAGGTCTGCAGCTGTAAGTTCTTTGCCATCTTTGAGCAGGACCATCTCTCGTCCCTGTATTGCTATGTACTTGGTCATTGAGAATCTTGGACACGATTTAGGCTTAGAAACAGTATCTTTGCAACAACGTGCCACATTGTTGCAAAGATACTTTATTTTTTTGATATTTCGCACTAATGTCAGCCAAAATATCTAAACATGTCCTCAATCCTGGTCCGGACGATTGTCCTTTTGTGCAATATGAATGACAAAATTGATACTACTTATAAACTTTGAAATGAGTAAAGAGGTACATCACATCCGAAAATTGGACCACAGTCTGAGGCGAGAAATCATCGGACCGCATATACTGTAATATAGAGCTAAGCAGCTGTCGCGCCACGATGCGACGGTCCGGTGCACTGGTCAAATCCAGGTTGGTCAAGACAAGACGTCCTGGTCCCACCTGGACCTCAATCAACATGCCGATCTTAAGATTGCGATAAGCATTGTCAATACTCTGAACCAACGGTTGGACATCGGCTGGCATATCATCCAACACCATCGGATAAGTACGACTGATAAGTTCCCACCACTGTACATCACTATGAAATGCAGTAGGGAAATGGTCAAATATCGGATGATCGTGACGTATGTAAAGTCCATGTGTGCTCGAGGAATGACGAGGCATCCACATGTGGTTCCAAAACTCCGGAAGCAATCTCTGCCCTATACCACGGCCATAATTAATCTGGTCGTGCGCCAATATCAGCACCTTACCTCCCTGCTGCAAAACCTGCTGAGCCTTAGCATCCGGGACTGTAGTCACATAGACATCTCCTGCTACAAGGTCAGGATTATCGGGATACACCCACACATTCCAATCATTATAACAAGTATCTACCCAAGCCCGAAGGGTCAATTGGGCTGCATCGGAAAGATGCAAGTCTTTTAGAGCAATGGATTCGTGACCAAACTCCTGGCCTCCTCCCCAGGCAAAATTTACCTTTGGATACTCTCGGCGAACCAGGATTTGCCCTGTTTCATCACACACTTCATACCCACACGATACTCCCCTCAGTTCTCCTCTTCCCATATTGGACACCTCCAGACTGAATCGTATAGTATCATTCATTTCATATACGAATCGATCCGTTCGCATCAATGGCACCACTTCACCGGACCATTTCAACCATTCCTGGGGAGAAACATATCCTTTTGGCTGACCGAAGATGTTAAGCACACCTTCGGCAGCACCTCCCTGACCGGTATAATCAAGCAACGCCTGCAAATCATATCCGCCATAATTTCGGGTTCGCCTCAGACGTTCTACCTCATGCTTATAGCATATCACCTGCAGACGTCCTGACGCCATGACGAAACTGTCCGCCAAAGACTCCAATCCGCGTCGCCGCAATCCATCCCGTGCTATACAGAGCAAACTGGGACGCATTAGGCCCGTGTACTTGGGGATATCGCTCACAGTGGGATAGGTGGACCATTGGCCTACCTCATGTCCTATAAAAGGAACACGCAATGTATCGATCGCTGCATTGAAGTCGGTCTCGCTCTCCGGCCGACGCCTGTGCCAATCCAAGCCTCTATATCCCGCTCGCACCTGCACCTGATTGGCTTGGCACCATCCCCAGCTACCTCCAACGGAAAAGGCATAATACAACCTTCGGCGGTCCCTCTCCCGCTGATTCTGGACCCATGTATCAGCAAAGTCCAACCATTCTCTCCCTCGAGGCTCATTTCCAGCAGCCAACATTACAAATGACGGATGATTGCCATATGCCTGCAATATCTGTTCAGTTTCTTGACTGATATATCTGGCAGTGGCATTATCCTTGCTCAATATCACATCATGATTGGGCCATGAACTGCATTCTGGTTGCAAGTACATTCCAATGCTATCTGCCACAGCAAAAGCCGCTTCAGGCGGACACCAGCTATGAAAACGCACCATATTGATACCCCATTCCTTGAGCCGTGTCAAATACGAGGTCCAGTACGCCTCATCCATAGGGGGATAGCCCGTCAACGGAAACTGTGCTCCATCTACGGTTCCTCGCAGATAAACAGGACGATCATTGATCGTCACGAAATGACCATCTGTAGACATTTCCCTCATTCCGAATGTCACATTCTGTTCATCCACTATTCGCTGCTTTCGGTCGAGCAACCGGACATCAAGGTGGTATAGATGAGGATGATACTCATCCCACAACTGGGTCAGTCCGGGAATTGTAGCCCGAACTTCTTGACTATCCGTTTTTAGTTCTACTGGCAGATTGACCTCACTTTCTCCTACCTTCAAACATAACTGCAAATGTTGCGGCTTATATTTCTTACGCTTACCTTGATTTAACGCCGACTGATTTCCCAATTTCACGACCACGTCAGCCAGTTGCTGCTTCACATTTGGATAGACCATCACTTGGTCGGACAGTATGCATGTAGCAGGCTGTGCCACCAACCGTGCCTCACCGACCATACCATTCCAGTTACCCTGTTCATTGTCGCTTACACTATATGAATTGCTGCCCACTGGCACCTGCGTCAAACGGTTGTCTATCAGTATCGTCAATTCATTATCTCGTCCTGGGTGAAGCATTCCCGTTAGATCGTATCTATGGGGCGTTCCTAAGCTGCGG
>JAILKE010000075.1 GCA_024694125.1 Bacteroidales bacterium | reverse complement strand
TTTTTGTCTATTGTCTTTGGGTATGGCGCTGGTTATGGCCAGTGCCCAATCTATATCTTCCCATCAATCTTTGAGAGGCCAACGTGACCCCCTGTTGGAGCAGATGATGCGCCAGCGGGAGGCGGTGCAACAGCAACGTGAAGCACGGACGGAGGCACAGCAGAGCAGCACCACGACGGTCACGTCGCCCGATGTGGTGGCTGGTCCACCGCTGGCTGACGGTTTCGGACTGGGGGCACAACCTACCTTCAGCTACGACCCGAACCGCCATATCAAGATTGCTGTGATATTGCCGTTCAACTTGGCATCGACCAGCACTGCCGAGGACAAGATGCAGATGCGCAGCGTGGAGTTCTACGAGGGGCTGCTGCTCGCCGTGGACGAACTGCAGAGCGAGGATCGACACATCACCATCCAAGCCTATGACCTGGGTACACGTGCCCTGGAGGAGATATTGACCGATGACAGCCTGCTCACCGTGCAGGCCATCATTGCTCCTGTTGACCCACAGCAGGTCGAGCAGGTGGCACGGTATGGCGAGAGTCACGGCATCCCGGTGTTGAGCCCCTTTGCCATCTGTCCACAACTGGTCGAGGGTTTCCCTCATCTGTACCAGCTCACTGCGCCGAAGGCATCGCTCTATGACCGCCTGAGTGAGGCGCTCCTGCAGCAATTTGCCCATCATCGGATCGTGTTCGTGACCGACAGTTTGTTCCAGGAGCAGAAGGATCCATACGGAGCCTATCTGCAGCAGGTGATGGACAGCGTCGGTGAACCCTATCAGACATACATCTACAACGAGCCCTACTCGGTGATGTGCATGGACTCGGCCCTCTGTCTGGAGGGCAGTCATGTGCTCTATATCCTCGAAACCCCGCAGCAGGATGCCCTGCGCCGGTTCTTCCCGAGCCTGAAGAACAAACTCTTCCTGGATGCCAATCCAGCATTGGCTGAGGCTATCGGTGCATCGTATGCCAGTGGCGACAACATGGTGTCGGCAGCCGTGAGCATCGAACCTGAAATGTCGGACACCCTCACGGCGGACAGTCTTCAGTTCGAGAGCGAGGCTCGCAAGGTAGCGATACTGGGATACCCGGAATGGCAGTTGTACACGAACGACTTCATGGAGTACTTCTACGACCTGAACGTGTGGATGTTCACCAAGTTCTATCTCAATCCATTCGAGCTGGAGGTGCAGACCTTCTATGACCGCTTCAAGTACTGGTATAACCGTGAATTGATGCAGAAACTCTATCCGAAGTATGGCATGCTCGGCTATGACATTGGTCGATACATGGTGAGCCACCTGCAGCAGACGGGTTCGCTGGATGCCATGCCCGATGAGGCTGAGACCATCATCCCGCTGCAGTCGGCCATCAACTTCGAACAGCAGGGCGAGGGCTGCCGTCTGAACCGAGGCTTGTACCTGGTGCATTTCACCCCCGAAACGACTATCGAGAAGTATGAGATCAAGTGATATGTCAGTAGGAGTGAAGCGTAGTCTGTGCCTGGTCGTGTTGACATTGGGCATGATGATGGGGCTGTATGCCCAGCCGAAGGTGCCCCGCGAGTTGCAGTTCGCTGCGCTGGGAGGTGTCAACATGAGCAGTTATACCTTCAATCCCTCGGTGACGCAGGACCAGTCGCTGGGATATGTGGCAGGTGTGGGTGTCCGATATATCGAGGAGAAATACTTCGGCCTGCAGTGCGAACTGCTCATGGCGCGCCGTGGTATCAAGGACCGATACGACAATTATCCCGAATATCACTTCGAACGCACCTTGACCTACGTGGAGTTGCCCCTCATGGCGCACGTCTATTTCAATATGGGCAAGCGTAACGAGGTGGCATTCGACGTTGGTCCTAAACTGGCATACTACCTGTACGATGGTACATCGGGCAACCTGGACAGCGGATTTGACCTGACTCGTGCCGAACACCAGTATGCACACCACGATATGGATGTGTCGCAACGGCTGGATTACGGTATTCAGGCAGGTCTGGGATATGAATTCAAGTTTTCCCGTCAGTTGAGCCTTCAGGTACAGGGCCGATATTATTTCGGACTGGGCGATATGTTCCCCAGTACCAAGGCCGATACCTTCGAGACTTCGTCCAATCAGAGCGTCCAGATTGTAATGGCGCTGTGGTTCCATCACAATGTTTCGTTGAGCAAGATGATGAAACGCATGGCGAAGGGGAAGTGACAAGGTATTCCGAAGGTATTATGAGGGTATTACATGGGTATTAGGAACCCTCTGTCGGCCCACCCCGACTTCTGGCAATGTCTATTGGCCCCCGGAAGTCTTTTCGATTGACAAAAAATATATTTATAATATGGATGTAATTGAAACTGCCATACCTGGCGTATTGATTATAGAGCCTCGTGTATTCAAGGATGCTCGCGGCTATTTCTTCGAATCGTTTTCGCAGCGTGAGTTTGATGAGAAAGTCGTTCCGCTGCTCGGCCATAAAGTGAACTTTGTGCAGGACAACGAATCAATGTCGTCTTACGGCGTGATGCGTGGCCTGCACTATCAGCGTATGCCCTATACCCAGAGTAAACTGGTGCGCTGTGTGCGTGGTGCTGTGCTCGATGTGGCTGTAGATATCCGCAAGGGCAGTCCTACCTTCGGCCAGCATGTAGCAGTTGAATTGACTGAGGATAATCATCGTCAGTTCTTCATCCCACGCGGTTTCGCTCACGGCTTCGCTGTTCTGTCTGAGACTGCCGTATTCCAGTATAAGTGCGACGAGTTCTATCATCCCGAGGCCGACGGAGGTATCAACATCAAGGATGAGAGCCTCGGCATAGACTGGCGCATCCCTGTGGCCGATGCCATATTGAGTGACAAGGACCTGAAGCACAAGAGCCTCGGCGAATTGACAGAGTTCGATTTCAAGATTGAGGACAAGTTGTATTAACTCACCTATAGAATATGACTATTCTGGTAACTGGTGCCAACGGACAGTTGGGCAATGAGATGCGCATAGTGGCGCAGGACTCTAACGATAAGTATATCTTCACCGATGTAAATCAGGTGGAGGGTTTGGAAACAACCTATCTGGACATCACAGACCGTGAGGCAATCCTCCAGATGGTGAAGCAGAATGGTGTCAATGCCATTGTCAATTGTGCTGCATATACCAATGTGGATGCCGCCGAGAGCAATGAAGCATTGGCCGAGAAACTCAATGCCGATGCACCAGAGAACCTCGCCATGGCGATGAAGGCAGTAGGCGGTCTGTTGGTCCAAATCTCGACCGACTATGTCTTCGGCAAGGAGCCATACAACGTTCCATGTCGTGAGAATCAGCAGGGTACCCCTACAGGCGTGTATGGATTGACCAAACTGCATGGAGAACAGAAGATTCAGGCCGTAGGATGTGACTATGTCATCATCCGTACTGCATGGCTCTACAGTGAGTTCGGCAAGAACTTCTGCAAGACGATGCTCAACCTCACTGCTACTAAACCAGCCCTGAAGGTAGTCTTCGATCAGGTAGGTACGCCAACGTATGCTCTCGACTTGGCACACGCCATAGAGGCAGTATTGGCCGATTATGCTCAGCCTAAGGATGGCAAGTATGACAAGACCGGAGTGTATCATTTCTCCAATGAAGGTGTCTGCTCGTGGTTCGACTTCACCAAGATGATTGCCGAATACAGCGGTCAGACCAGTTGCGACGTACAGCCTTGCCACTCCGACGAGTTCCCCAGCCCTGTCTCCCGTCCCGCCTATTCGGTATTGGACAAGACCAAGATCAAGGAGACCTACGGCGTGAAGGTGCCCTATTGGACCGACTCGCTCAAGAAGTGCATCGCTAATCTCAAGGAAAAATAATCTCGAGAATTGAAAAGCTCAAGTATTTGTGATTGAAAGTAGTTCTCAAGAAATTGAAATTGAAAATGTTCTCAAGAATTTGAGAATTAGAAGAAGTTGGAACAATTAGTTATAGGCTTTTTCAATTTTCAATTAGATAGGCTTATCAATTATCAATTGTCAATTATCAATTAAAAAAGTGGGTATAGTAATCAGACAATCGCTCAAGGGTACCTTCGTCAACTATGTTGGCGTGGTGCTGGGTGCGTTGATACAGTTCGTGCTGGTGGCTGCGTGGGTAGATAGAGCTACTATCGGTTTGACCAAGGTTATCTACGAGGCCGCCGCTCTGTTCGCCGCATTGGCTTTGATGGGATCGGGCAGTACCGGTATGAGGTTCTTTCCGGTCTTCAAGGATAAAGCATCGGGCAATCACGGCTTCTTCTATTACTATCTGTTGTACCCCTTGATCGGCATCCCCGTATTGAGCCTGATATACATCTCACTGCAGGAGCCTATTACCGCTTTCTTTGGTGACAAGAGTGCACAGTTCGTCGATTATTTCTACTACGTGTTGCCGATGATGGCGGTCTTGGCCTTCTGGACCTGGTGGGAGGGATTGGCCAATATCCACATGCGTATCGCCGTGCCCAAGGCTATCCGCGAGATAGGCATGCGTCTGCTGATGATTGGCATCTACTACAGTTATTTCCGTGGTTGGATAGATGTGACTGGGCTCATCGTGGCGTTCATAGCTTGTTACGGTGCGGTGATGATGGCTACGGGTATCTATACCAGTCGCATAGCCTGTACGTCGTTGAAGCATGACTGGAGTTTCGTCACATCGGACCTGCGTAGTAGTGTGTTCCGTTACTCGGGATTCTTGACCTTCGCCACTATCAGTGGCAACATCATGAGTCAGTTGGACCTGTGGATGTTGGCAGGAGTGAAGGGGCTGGTATCGACCGGCATCTACACTATAGCCGTATATATGGCCGAGGTGGTCAATATGCCTGCGCGCAACATTACGCCAATCTCTAATCCGCTGGCTGCCGAGGCGATGAAGAACAACGATATCCCTCGGGCACGCGAACTGTATCAGCAGGTGAGTGTGCACCAGATGTTGGCCAGTACATTGCTGCTCCTGCTCATATGGGTCAATATCGACAATATCTTCGCCATCATGCCCAATGGAGAGAACTTCGTCGAGGGCAAGTGGGCGGTGCTCTTCCTGGGATTTGCCAAGGTAATATACAGCACGCTCAATTTTGGCAATACGCTGATTTCCTTCTCGCGTTACTATTATTGGACATTGGTTGTGACCGTAGTATTGACCGCACTCACCATAGGCACCAACCTGATGTTCATCGCCGGTTGTCACTGCAACCTCTATCTGGTGGAATTTGACATTCCGGCTTTAGGATTGACGGGTGCTGCATTGGCCACATTGCTCACCAGCGTATTGAGCTACAGCTATCAGCAATATCTGGTGCAGGCCAAGATTCACGCCAATCCCTTTACATCGGCGCACTTGCGAATCGTGCTGCTTATCATTGTGCTCTATGCCTTCAATTGGCTGATTCCTTCCATGCGTGACATCTCGCCCTGGTTGGATTGCATAGTCCGCTCGGCTGTATTTGTCGTGGCTGGTGTATCAATGCTTTATTATCTTCACATCTCGCCACAGATTGACTCGTATATACGTCAGTATCTGTTGCGTAAGTGATGAAAAGTAAATTGTAAAAAGAATAACAGTAAATCGCTATATGAGTATTTTTATTGCAGGTCCCTGCGTGATCGAGTCGATGGAGTGTCTGGAAACCGTGGCACAGGAGTTGGTTCGCATCAATGGCAAATTGGGAACCGAGATAATATTCAAGGCTTCGTTTGACAAGGCCAACCGTACCTCCATCTCGTCCTACCGTGGACCGGGATTGGAAAAAGGGTTGCAGATGTTGGCCGACATCAAGACTAAATATAATTTGCAATTGCTCACGGATATTCACGAGGCGTGGCAGGCAGCCCCTGTAGCCGAAGTGGTCGATGTGCTGCAGATTCCTGCTTTCCTGTGCCGTCAGACCGACCTTCTGGTCGCTGCTGCCCGTACTGGTAAGCAGATTAACATCAAGAAGGCGCAGTTCCTGTCTGGTCAGGATATGCAGTACCCCGTGCAGAAGGTCGTCGATACCTGGGCTCAATGCTTCCCGGAGAAGAAAGGGGAGTTGCCATGGTTGACAGAACGTGGTAACAGCTTCGGCTACAATAATCTGGTGGTCGATTTCCGCAACATACCCGATATGCTCAAGATCGTTCCCAATGTGGTGATGGATTGCACACATAGTGTACAACGTCCAGGCGCTGCAGGAGGCAAGACCGGAGGAAACCGTGAGTTCGTCCCAGCGATGGCTCTGGCCGCCAAGGCTTTTGGTGCTACGGGTTATTTCTTCGAGGTGCACCCCGATCCAGAGGTAGCATTGAGCGACGGCCCTAACATGTTGTATCTGCGTGACCTCGAGGGCGTCATTGAAAGTCTTCTCTAAATTCGTTACGAGTTCTCGTTTTTTCGTTTTCGTTATCGTTTAGGTACGAATTTTTTCGTTATCGTTATCGTTTAGGTTGACTTTTTCGTTTTCGTTATCGTTTAGGTACGAAGTTTTTCGTTTTCGTTATCGTTTTCGTACGAAGTTTATTAATGAGTGAAATATTAGAAACAGGAATTAGTTGCTTGACACAAGAGGCACAGTCCATCCTCGATCTGGTGCCCCGTATGGGCAAAGAGTTTGAGGAGGCAGTCCGTTTGATGTTGCACTGCACCGGCAAGGTCATCGTTACCGGTGTGGGCAAATCAGGTCATATAGGCAGCAAGATTGCTGCTACATTGGCTTCGACCGGTACGCCGTCATTCTATCTCAATCCGTTGGACGCCTATCATGGAGACCTCGGAATGATTGCTCCTGGTGATGTGGTGATGGCCATATCCTACTCGGGCAATACGGATGAATTGCTCCGATTCATGCCATTGTTGTTGGAGCGACATATTCCAATAATAGGAATTTCGGGTAATTCAGAATCGCTGTTGGCCAAATATTCGCAGGTGCATCTGAACATAGCCGTAGCAAGGGAGGCCGATCCGTTGAACCTGGCTCCGACGTCATCAACTACGGCAACGTTAGCCATGGGCGATGCATTGGCCAGTGCTTTGGTACAGGCGCGACACTTCAAGGATTCGGACTTCGCCAAGTTCCACCCAGGAGGTAGCCTGGGCAAGCGGTTGTTGGGCCGCGTTCAGGACTTCATGGATACCGATATGCTCCAGACGTGGAAGGTACAGCCATCGGATATGCTGTCGGACGTCATCATCCAGATCAGCGAAGGCAAGAAGGGACTGGTCGTGGCGCTGCAGCCATCGGCCGATGATCCAACCCGCAGCAATGTGGTGGGCATCATAACTGACGGAGATATGCGTCGTGCCATGCAGAAGTATCGCGAACAGTTCTTCTCACTCCGCGTAGAGGACGTGATGAGCCGCAATCCCAAGCGCATTCATCAGGATGCCAAACTCTCGGAGGCTGCCGACTTGATGTTGAGTCACTCCATACATGCCCTGATCGTTCTGGATGAACAGGAGCAGTTCTGTGGCATCATCGACTACTTCACTTGTGTCTAAACTCATTTCAATCGTCTAAATATGGAAGCTCAAGGATATCCCGTTCGGCATTTCGACAGGCCGACTAAAAGGTACGTCCAACTATTGGACATCTCCAATGATCCCGAACTGATCAGCAAGTATTGCCATTGTCATTCGGAGCAGGTCTTCTGGCCCGAGATAGAGGAGGGACAACGTGCCGTGGGGATACTCGAGATGGAGATATACCGTCGCGACAACCATTTGGTCATGATCGTTGAGACCGAGGCCGATTTCGACTGGGACAAGGCTATGGCCCGACTGGCTACCTTGCCTCGTCAGGCCGAGTGGGAGGCTTTCGTGGCTGCCTATCAGGGATGCGATCCCGAGGCTAAGAGTGACGAGAAATGGCAGATGACGGAGCGAATGTTCCATCATTATAACTTCGTACGAAAACGATGACGAAAACGAAAGCTTCGTACGATAACTAAAACGAAAACTTTGTACGATAACTAAAACGAAAACCAAAAAATCCGTACGAAAACGAAAGCTTCATACGATAATCGTAACGTAAAGCTAAATCGACTTCGAGATTGAAATAGTCGTGAAGCAGGCAGGTACTTGTTGTCATTGGAAAAGTAAATAAATAAAAAGAATATATGCAAAACGAGAAACAGAAAGTGGTCTATGTCGGCATGAGTGCTGATATTATCCATCCTGGACATCTGAATATCATCCACGAAGCAACTAAGCTGGGTAGGGTCGTAGTCGGTGTATTGACCGACGCAGCTATTGCCAGTTACAAGCGATTGCCCTATCTGACTTACGAACAGCGTTCGCTGGTGGTCAGTAATCTGAAAGGGGTTGATGAGGTGATGCCTCAGACTACTTTGGACTATGTGCCCAATCTGGAGAAAGTTCGCCCGGATTACGTGCTGCATGGAGATGACTGGAAGCAGGGTGTCCAACAGAAGACGCGTCAGCGTGTGATAGATTGTCTGGCTCAATGGGGCGGACAGGTGATGGATATTCCCTATACTCAAGGCATATCTTCGTCTATGCTCAATCAGCGACTCAAGGAGATAGGTACAACACCAGAAGTGCGTATGAAGCGTTTGCGCCGACTGATTGATGCCAAGCCTATTGTGCGTATATTGGAGAGCCACAGCGGTCTGACTGGTTTGATTATTGAGAATACATCTGTAACGGTCAATAATCGCAAGCAGGAATTTGACGGTATGTGGGCTTCTTCTTTGACCGACTCTACGTCCAAGGGCAAGCCTGACATCGAGGCGGTCGATTTGACTACCCGTCTGTATGGATTGAACGATGCGCTCGAGGTAACAACCAAGCCGGTCATCTTTGATGGTGATACTGGAGGCAAACTTGAGCATTTTGTGTTCACCGTCAGGACATTGGAACGACTGGGTGTGTCGGCTGTCATCATCGAGGACAAGATTGGGCTGAAGAAGAATTCTCTGTTCGGTACCGATGCGGTCCAGCAGCAGGATACAATAGAAAATTTCAGCGCCAAGATTCGTGCTGGCAAGAATGCCCAGATTACGGACGATTTCATGGTCATAGCCCGTGTAGAAAGCCTTATTGCCGGCAAATCAGTTGATGATGCCATGGAACGTGCATTGGCCTATGTCGAGGCTGGCGCTGACGGTATCATGATACATTCCAAGGAGAAGAGCGGCAATGACATCAAGGAGTTCTGCACTCGATTCCGCCAGCAGAAGGCCAATGTCCCGCTTGTCGTCGTACCTACTACGTACAATCAGGTGAGTGAGGATGAGTTGGCATCATGGGGTGTAAATATCGTGATATATGCTAACCACATGCTGCGCAGTGCTTACCCTGCCATGGTCAATTGTGCCAAGTCCATATTGGCTCATGGACGCAGTCTCGAGGCATCGGACGAGTATTGCATGCCTATCAAGGAAATATTGGAATTAATACCAGGAACAAAATGATCAGTGCAGAGTACTTCATCAACGAATTAGGTAGCAGGGGCATCGAGTTCTTTGCAGGTGTGCCCGATAGTCTGCTCAAGAATATGTGCGCCTACATTGCCGATCATTTGGACGAGCGTCACAATGTGATTGCTGCCAACGAAGGTGGTGCCGTAGGCCTGGCTGCAGGGTACCATCTGGCCACAGGCAAGGTCGGTTGCGTATATATGCAGAACTCGGGCGAGGGGAATATCATCAATCCTCTTGCATCATTGACGGACAAAGAGGTATATAATATCCCTGTACTGTTGTTGATAGGGTGGCGTGGTCGTCCTGGAGTGCACGATGAACCGCAACATGTCAAGCAGGGTAAGGTGACGACAGGTTTGCTCAATGCGATGGGTATCAATTATGATATCTTGTCCAAAGAGCCCGAGACCGTTGTCAAGCAGTTGGACAAGGCTCAGAAGGCTTTGGCAGCCAATGAGGTATATGCCCTGGTCATTGAGAAGGATACCTTTGAACCCTATGTACTCCAGACGGTCGAGAAGAATGACCTCGCTTTGTCTCGTGAACAGGCCATACAGATGGTAGCAGCTTCAACGGGCAAGGAGGACGTGATCGTATCGACGACTGGTATGATCAGTCGTGAACTCTTCGAGTACAGAGCCCAGCAGAACCAGTCGCACCAGAGAGATTTCCTGACGGTAGGTTCGATGGGACATGCATCACAGATAGCACTTGGCATTGCGATGGAGCAGCCGGAACGTCGTGTGTGGTGCTTCGATGGCGATGGAGCCAGCATCATGCACATGGGTGGTATGGCCATAGTGGCAAGCAAGCACCCTAAGAACTACGTTCATGTGGTCTATAACAATGGCGCACATGACAGTGTGGGAGGTCAACCTACTGTCGGCTTGCATATTGACTTGCCGGCCATAGCGCAGGCAGTAGGGTACAAGCATTGTATCAGTGTACAATCGGAGATGGAACTGAAGGAGGCTCTCCCTGCTGTAAGTCAAATGGAGGGACCTGTCTTGCTCGAGATCAAGGTCAAGAAGGGTAATCGCAAGGATTTGGGACGTCCGACTACCACGCCGATTGAGAACAAAGAGGCATTGATGGAGTTCTTGAAACGTTAATCCTCATATCGAACAATATACTATATGGAACAGAAATATTATATTGGAGCATCTGCCATAGAGCATTTTTCCGAAGTCTTGGCTCAACTGAAAGTCAAGAGTGTATTTGTCGTGAGAGGTCGGCAGTCGTACGTGCAGTGTGGTGCTGAGGCCCAACTGCAAGGTATCTTTGACCGATTGTCGATACAATGTACCTATTTCAGCAATTTTTCGCCCAATCCCAAGAAGGAGGAGGTCGATTCAGCTGTAGCTTGTGTGCGCGAATCCGGGGCCCATTGTATCGTGGCAGTAGGCGGTGGCAGTGCTATGGATGTGGCAAAACTGGTGCGTCATCAGTTGGCCGAAGATTCCTACCAGGCATCGCTGCTTGCTATCCCTACGACAGCGGGTACAGGAGCTGAGGCTACACATTTCTCCGTAGTATATGTAGATGGGGTCAAGAATAGTTTCGAGGCAGAGGATATCTTGCCGGATTATGCCTTTGTCTATGCTCCATATACCTATGGCAATTCGACCTATTTGACCGCCTGTACGGGTATGGATGCCTTGGCACAGGCGTTTGAATCCTATTGGAATCGTAATGCCAACGAAGAGTCTCGCGCTTTCGCTCTCAAGGCAATTGATATGCTATGGACCGCTATGCCACAGTTGGTCCAGTCTCCTACCGAACAGCTGCGTAACGTGGTGAGCGAGGGTGCATATTGGGCTGGTCGGGCTATCAATATAACCAAGACTACTGCTCCGCATGCGTTCTCCTATGCCTTCACGTCTCATTGTGGCTATCCTCATGGACATGCAGTGGCGTTGACATTCCCATTCTTTTTTGCGCTCAATCTTTCGGCTGATGATCCCGTCATACAGCGAGTTGGGCTCAATCCGAATCAGTCGTTGTCCGAGCAGCTTTACAACTATGTGCGTGAGATAGGATTGGTATATACGGGTTGCAAGGACTGCCAGTTGTCTGACTTGTTGGCAATGGTTAATCTGCAGCGATTGAAGAACAATCCCGTGGAGGTGGACCAGACCATCATTGCTCGTCTCAAGGAGTATTTGGAAACGCATCAGTCATAAAGTCATGAGTGAAGTGAACAGCAAACAGACCTTCGATAGAGAGGCATACAAGCAGGGTTTGATCCGTACCCTGTCTGCTTTCGACCGGTATTGCCGTGACAATCAGTTGACCTATATGGTTGCCTATGGAACATGTATCGGAGCCATTCGTCATCATGGAATGATACCGTGGGACGATGACATTGACGTCTTCATGTTCCGTCGGGACTACGACCGTCTGGTTTCGATGCGCAGTCAGCTGCCCGAAGGCTATGCCCTGGTGCAGATGGGCGAGAATGGATATTGCGCTCCTATACCTAAGTTCTACGATACCCGTACCACACTGTGGGAGGAGAAGTCCTGGCCATGTATCATTGGCGTCTATCTCGATATCTTTATCCTGGACGAGTGCGAGGGCGATTCGGAAGAATATGTTGCTCTGTTGGAACAATACCAGAAGGCATATCTGAACTATATGGCCAGCCAACGTCAATGGACCTGGGCTGATATATGGGACAAGGCTTTGCACCTGCATCCATTAGGTTTGATACGATTGTTGCGCAACAAACTCTATGACCGTCATCGCAGTGCTCAATATCTGCAGGAGAGCAAGCGCGTCTATGAACGTTTCATGCAGATGTCGGGCGATTACCTCATTCCATTGGATTGTCCATACAAGGCCATCCACCCCAAGTCAATGTTCGAGGGTGTGAAGATGGTGGATTTCGATGGCATGCAGGTTCCAGTTCCATCTGGCTATGATGCTTACCTTCGCCAGTTGTACAGAGACTATATGCAGTTCCCACCGGAGAATAAACGCAACTCTACACACTCGCATTTCTATTTGAACATGGATCGAGGCATGACGCTGGAGGAGGTGAAACAGGAACTGGGCATGAAATGAATTGTTGATACCGCCTGTTCTTCGGGCGCAAAAATACTCAAGGTTGAATGAGAGTACTATATGACCATCAGGCTTTTCAGATGCAGTATTTCGGTGGCGTCTCCAAATGCTTCTGCGAACTCATCGGACATATGCCCGCTGAGGTTGAACCGCACATCAGTATCGTGGAGAGCAACAACGTGCACCTGCGTGAGTCTGGGCTGGTGCCTGGGTTGAAGCCCGTTTCTATTGATCATAAACAATGGGGACGGCGGCATCCAGGCCGATTGATGGATATCCTCTATCTGGCAGCCAATAAGTTGCTCCCTTTGCCTACGGCAGACAGCCGTAACCGCCGGGCCACCTATGCAGCGCTGCGTGCCCAGGAGTTTGATGTGTTCCATCCTACGTTCTTCAAGCCGGAGTTCTTGTCTCTGTTGGGGACCAAGCCGTTCGTCCTCACCATTCATGACATGACTCCGGAATTGTTTCCTCAGTACTTCGGTGCCGATCCTCAGGTTCGTTGGAAACGACAGTTGGTCGATAGGGCAGCTGCAGTGGTCACGGTCTCCGAATGTACTAAACGCGATGTGATGCGTCTGTTGGGAGTGCCCGAAGAGAAGATCTCGGTTATCTATCATGGCGGTCCACAACGTATTCAGGCAAGGTCAACCGAACGGATAGTCTTTGGTCCCTACTTTTTCTATGTGGGCCAACGTTTTGGATACAAGAACTTCGAAGCAATGTTGCGCGCCTTTGCCGTATGCGCGGACAGGAATCCGGACCTCCAGCACCGACTGGTATGCACTGGGGCCTCGTTGACCTCGGCAGAGAAGCAGTTGATACATACCTTAGGGCTGGAATTGCGTGTGCTTCAATTACATGCCTCGGACCAGGAGATGCAGATCCTGTATCAGTGGGCCGATGCGTTTGTCTATCCATCTGATTACGAGGGCTTCGGAATGCCTATACTGGAGGCTTATGCCAATGGCTGTCCCGTGTTGCTCAATCGTGCCAGTTGTTTCCCCGAGGTGGCAGGTGATGCAGCTATCTATTTCGACAGTCATGATGTCGAGGGCAGTTTCGCTGCCGCTTTGCAGCGCGTTGTCGAATGGTCTGCGGCCGAGCGACAGGAGCTTGTGGCACGTGGCTACGAGCGTCTGGAGAAGTTCTCGTGGCAAAAGGCTGCCTCACAGTTGGCCGATGTATATAAAAAAGTTATCCAATGATACGTTTTGCCATAATAACCGTGACCTATAATGCAGCAGACTGCATAGAGCGTACCGTTCAGTCTGTCTTGGCCCAGGATTATCCAGCTGTGGATTATCTTGTGGTCGATGGTGGCAGCAAGGACGATACGCCAGCCATCATCTCTCACTATGCTGACCGATTGACCTGGTGGTGCAGCGAGCCGGACCGGGGTATCTATGATGGCATGAACAAGGGCATCGAACAGGTTTATGCCTTGAGCCGAAAGGATGGAGAGGAGCGTTATGTCTTGATGCTCAATGCAGATGATACCTTCTATAGCCGTACTACATTGAGTGAGGTCGCAGCTTATATCGCCCAGCAGCAGGACCGGCCCGATGTCGTGGCTGGATCATGGATGTTGCATCCCGAACATGGAGCGTATCTCAATCATCCAGGAGACTTGTCCCGGCTGCCTCATCGATATGTATTATGCCATCAGGCTACTTTCGTGCGCAGTTCCGTGTTGCATGACAATCTCTTCGATCTCCGCTATCGTCTGGCGGGGGATTTTGCCCAGTTGTCATCTCTTTATCTCAAGGGCTATCGCTTTGCCGTTTGTGCCGATATCGTGATATGCAATATGATGCTCAATGTCGGTGCGACCGAGAGGCATTGGCGCGAGTCCGTGCACGAGGCCTTTGATGTTGTCAGGGCCAATGGTTGTTACCGTTGGGGTGCGGAGACCTGGTTGCTGTGCCGCAAGGGCGTGGTCCGTCTCATCAAGCGATTGTTGCCTCAGTCCCTCAGCAATGCCTTGTTTGCCTGGTTGGCTCGTCATTATAAAACTATGTAAATCTCTACGTCGTGAAATATAATCCTCGCATCAAGTTTTTCTGCCGTTCCTTCAATCTGGAATTGTACATGCTCAGCAGCCGGCTCTATCGTGAGGCGGGTTTCCCGTGTGTGCGGCTCACGGACCAGACGGCCGATGGCTATTTCTTCTCCATGCTCAATGACCAGGAGTGTGACATTGCCATCAATGTCGATGAGGATTGTTTCATTGCGCATCTCGATGCCGTGTTGGCTTTGGCACGACAGGTGTGGGACGAAGGGTGGGTCAATGCCGGATGTTCGGATGCAGCCAAGGGGTGTCCCCGTGGCGGCAATGCAATGGTGACCAATCCGTTCTTCAATATATTCAATCTCAAGTTGATGCGTCATCACTGGAATGAACGTGGTACGGTCGATAAGATTCGGAATTTTGACTATGCTGCTGCTCGGCCACAACTGGAACGTGACTTCCGGGAGGCTTGCCCTGACTTGACTCCGATACGAGAAGATCTGCGGTTGAATGCCATCGGAGTTGAACCCTATTATAACTTCTTCTTCTGGCTGATGACCGAGTTCCCTGGCCGAACCCTGTATCTGGACAGCCGACGTCATGAGGATGGTATCAGCACAGTTCTGTTGGATGCTGCAGGTCGTCATCTGTGCAGTCATAGTTGGTTCGCTCGTCAGTTCCGTCCATCGTGGCTCACGCATCTGTTCGAGGGCAATGACCTGAAGGAAGTTAATCATACCGAGCGCATCGAGCGACTGATTCGGGAGGTGTATGCCGTCCGAGGTATGACCGTGCCAGAATTGACGCCTTGGCAGCAAATTCAGTGTTCTATAGATGAGATAATCCGTTGGAGCATCAAGGTGCCACAACGCCTCTGCCACTGGCCACAGAAGATGCTTAATCGCACTAAAGATAAGTAAGAATTTGTCTGTATGTAAACAGAACAAGCATATGTTGACACTTATTGTTTGTACATATAACCGAGCTAAGTATATAGGTAATCTTTTGGAAAGCATTGCACAGAATGACTATCCCAAAGATCAGTACGAACTGTTGCTGGTCGATAACAATTCGACCGATGATACGCCTCAGATTTGTGAGCAATTTGCTCGCCGGCATCCCGAGGTAGTGTTCCGATATGTGCAGGAGCATGAACAGGGGTTGTCGGCTGCTCGCAACAAGGGTATCAAGGAGGCAAAGGGTGATATCATAGTCTATATAGACGACGATGCCTTGATTGACAAGCACTATATCGCCTATTTCGCTGAGTTCTTCGAGGCACATCCAGAAGTCATGGCAGCAGGTGGCCCCATCGAACCCCTTTATGAAACGCAGGAACCTGTCTGGATGACCAAATACACCAAGGCGCTGCTTTGCGGCTGGATGAACTACGGCGACACTGTCTGCGAGTATCCCTCTGGACGATATCCTGGCGGTGGCAATGCTGCCTATCGCAAGTGCGTGTTCGACCAGGTAGGACTGTTTAATACCGCCTTGGGGCGCAAAGGTTCCAGTCTGATGGCTTCGGAGGAGAAAGACATTTTTGACAAGATGCGAACCTTGGGCATGGCGATACGCTATCTGCCAGGTCCTGTCTTGCATCATATCATTCCGCAGGCCAAACTCGAAAAAGACTATTTTGAGCGGTTGACGCTCCAGATAGGCGTGAGTGAGCGGGCTCGGACAAGACAACTTTCCACCGCCAAATACCTCAAGCGACTGTTTAATGAGGCGGTCAAATGGGCAGGTACCTGCGTCTTGTTATGTGGTTACACATTGCAGGGAGCCCCTTTGAAAGGCTGGAAACTGATACAGTTCCGCTGGAATGTAACCCGTGGCTTATTGGGCTGTCAATAATGGACGATAGATAGCATTACTCAGGTTAAGCAAGTGCGATATGGAAGTTGGTGTCCAAGTTGTAAAACTGGCGATGCTTGAGTAGTATAAGCCTTTGACTCTTATTGTAATGAAACCAAAAGAAACTACAACGCATCTCTACAACCTGGACCTGCTCCGTGCCCTTGCCATGGTGCTGGTGGTGCTGCAGCATGCCTGGACCATGTCGGAAATGGATACCGATGAATGGGGATGGTTGTGCCACGGCTATCGCATCCTGATTGGCGTGGGTGTGCCGCTCTTTGTCGTGTTGTCAGGAGCGCTATTGCTCGATGCTCCTGTACTGTCTTTCCGGGAGTTCTACCGGCGGCGTATGTCCCGTGTCCTGCTTCCGTTTCTCGTGTGGGCCACGGTCGTTTATACCTTTTCGTTCCTGACGCACAAGTATGAGGATATCTCGACCTGGCAGGATTTCGTATTGAGCTACATACCCTACCTGATAACCAATCGTATCAATGATTCACATTGGTTCGTGCACATGATACTGGCGCTCTATCTGATGGCTCCGTTCCTGCAGCGTGCCTTGTTGCAGTGCAGTCAGCGCGTCGTTGCCAGTTCGTTGGTGGCATGGTTCGTCGTCATGGTGCTTCGGGTAGTCTGGCCCGATGTCTATGGCCTGCGCTACGTCTCGAGTCTGTTCCCCTTCATCGGTTGTTTCGTGGCGGGTTATTATCTGAAGCATTATGCCCAACAGCTCCCTTTGCGCCGTAATGCATCGGTGGCATTGGTCCTGTTGACCTTGGTCGATATTGTGGAGCTGGGACAGTACAGCGTGTTGCCGCATTGCATGGCGATAGCTCTGTTCGGGCTCTTCTTGACCAAGCCGCTCCTGCAGTGCCCCAAGTGGGCACGACTGGGTCTCCTGGTGAGCAGCTGCAGTTACATGATCTATCTGGTACATATCCCATTGATTCGGTCCATCCTGGTTTATACGGGCATTACGGCCGATCCGGCTCAACCAGGACAGGCGCTGTTGCAGCCTGTATGGTTGGCAGCTATAGCCTTGGTGGTGTGCTGCCTGATGGGCCTGGTGATAGAACGACTGCCGCGGTGGGCGCAGCGCCTGCTCAAGTGATGTGCTCTGCATTGTAAACTGGAAATATATAAGATAAATCTATGAAATATTTGAAGCAACTGTGGCCTTATTTATTGGCCTTTCTGATTTTTGTCGTCGTGGCATGCGTGTACATGTCCCCGGCATTGGATGGTAAGATCATCAATACGAGTGACGGCGTGCAGGGACATGCTGCTGTCCACGAGGCTGTAGCCTATCACGAGCAGACTGGTGACCGTACCTGGTGGACAGGTTCTATGTTCTCCGGTATGCCCAATTTCCAACTGGGTGGTGGTGAGTATATGGCCGACAAGGTGCTCAAACCCTTGAAGCGCATCATGCTGTGGGGTCACCGCAACGTACTGGCCATCGTCATCATCTATTGCATCGGATTCTTTGCTTTGCTCCGTGCCATGAAGGTGGACAAGTGGCTCGCTGTGGTCGGTGCATTGGCCATCGCTTTCAGCAGCTATTTCTTCATCATCATCGGAGCCAATCATCACAGCAAGACCTCGACCCTGGCATTGATGTCCATGGCATTGGCAGGATTCTACCTTATATACAACGGACACCGCAAGACCGGTGTCTGTCTCACCATGCTGGGTACCATGGCAGGTTTCTACCCACACCCACAGATGTCGTACTACCTGTGCTTCATCTTTGCCGCTTTCGGTGTCGCTGAGCTGTGTCTTGCCGCTATGCACAAGGCTTGGAAGGCCTTTGCTGTCAATACGCTCATCGCTGCCGTAGCCTTTGCTCTCGGTGTGGGTACCGGTATGTCCAATACTTTTGCCACCCTCGAGTATGCCCAGGAGACCATGCGAGGCGGACACTCGGACCTGGAGAAGGCCAATGATGCCCAGCAGAAGACCCAGGGTCTGGACCTCGACTATGCTACCGCCTGGAGTTATGGCATCGACGAGACTTGGACCTTCCTGGTTCCTAACTATATGGGCGGTTCGTCCAACTACAATATCGGTGCGGACAGCCAGCTCTGTCAGGATATGATACAGAAGGGTGTGCCCCGTCGTCAGGCAGAACAGTTCTGCCAGAGTGTGCCTACCTATTGGGGAGACCAGCCATTCACTGCCGGTCCCGTCTATATGGGCGCCATCGTCTGTCTGCTCTTCGTGCTGGGACTCTTTGTGGTCCGTGGTCCCTACAAGTGGGCCATCTTGGCAGTTACCCTTATCACGATTTTCCTCAGTTGGGGCAATCATTGGTTGGGCCTGACCCGCTTCTTCTTCGACTATATGCCGATGTACAACAAGTTCCGCGCTGTGTCCAGCATCCTGGTTGTGGCTGAGATTACCATGCCGTTGCTCGGTTTCCTGGCACTGCAGCAGATCGTGCGCGTCAAGCAGTCATTGGCTGCGTCAACCAGTTATGCCGATGCTCCCCAGGTCCGTACCTTGAGCCGTCAGATTCTCTGGTCGGCAGGTATCCTGGTGGGTCTGCTTTTCGTCGTGCTGTTCTCTACTTCCGGTTTCCGTGGAGCGGTGGATGCACAGTTGCCCGAGTGGCTTTCGCCTATGTTGGCCGATGCCCGTCGTGCCATGTTCCGTGCCGACGTATGGCGCAGCATGGGCTTTGTCCTGGCTGGTGCCGTGGTGCTCTATCTCTATGTGCGTCGTCAGTCCTTCCGCAGCACAGGCTTGTTGGCTGTCGTGCTGGGAGCGTTGGTATTGCTCGATATGTGGCCGGTCGATAAGCGCTACATGAACGATTCGATGTTCGCCGCATCCAAGTCTTTCCAGTCTCAGTTCCGTCCACAGGCGTGGGAGAAGCAGATCCTCGAGGCTGAGGGCATGAAGGTGCAGCAGCCGGAGGTGATCACGGACAATCACTTCCGTGTCTTCAACCTGGCCATGAATCCATTCAATGATGCCCGTACATCTTATCGTCTCAAGAGTATCGGCGGTTATTCGGCAGCCAAGCTTCGCCGTTATCAGGATCTGATTGACCAACATCTCTCCAGGGGACACATGTCTGTCATCTCTATGCTCAATGCCCGTTACCTCATCACTCCGGGTCAGGAGCAGGGTGGTGGCATCCAGGTACAGGTCAATCCCGATGCTATGGGCAATGCCTGGTTCGTAGATAGCCTTGTGGTTGCTGCCAATCCGAACGAGGAGTGCGCCGGTCTCAACGAGTACGACCTGCATCACACTGCCATCATCGGTCAGGACTTCGCTCAGTGTGCCCCGGCATCGCTTGGCGCCGACAGCACAGCCCATATTCGTCTTACCCGCTATACGCCCGAGTCGCTCGACTACGAGGCACAGTGTGCACGTCCCGGCATGGTCGTCTTCTCAGAGATTTATTATCCCTACGGCTGGCAGGCCTATGTGGACGATGTCGCAGTACCGCATTACAGGGTCAACTATATGCTCCGTGCCCTCAATCTTGAGGCAGGTAGTCATCGCATCCATTTTGAGTTCGACCCCGACAGCGTGTCACGGGGTAATGCATTGTCCATGACAGCGGTCGTGCTGATGTTGCTCATCCTGGTGGGATGTATTGCCAAGGGCATCATCGACCTGCGTCGCAAATCTGTTCAGGTATGAAAATCTGTATTTTAGGACCCTGTTGGCCCTATCGTGGCGGTATCGCAGCCTTCAGCGAACGTCTGGCACGTCAGTTCCAGGCTGACGGTCACCAGGTGCAGCTCTACACCTATACGTTGCAGTATCCGTCGTTCCTCTTCCCAGGCACTACGCAGTACTCCACTTCGCCTCAGCCCACGGACCTCTCCGTGCAGCGTCATCTGTCTTCGGTCAATCCTTTTACCTGGATTTCGTTGGGCCGACGCATCCGCCGCGAGGCTCCGGACCTGCTTATCCTGGCATACTGGATGCCTTTCATGGCACCCTGCCAGGGTACTGTAGCCCGTCTGGTCCGTAAGAATGGTCACACGCGTGTCATTGCCCTGTGTCACAACTTCATACCGCACGAGACCCGTCCCGGTGATATGCTCCTGTCGCGCTATCTGCTCGGTTCCGTTCATGGTGTCGTGGCACTCTCGCAGTCGGTTTGTGACGATGTGCACCGTTTCCGTCCCAACATGCCTACGGCGGCATCCCCGCATCCGCTGTATGACAATTTCGGCGCACCGGTCGATAGGGCAGAGGCATGTCAGCATCTGGGCATTGACCCGCAGTGCCGCTACTTGCTCTTCTTCGGCTTGATCCGTGATTACAAGGGGTTGGATTGGTTGCTCGAAGCCTTTGCACAGGTCAAGTCGCCAGATGTCCGCCTTATCGTAGCCGGAGAGTTCTACAGCCATGGTGACCAATATCTGCAGCAGGCCAAGGACCTCCAGCTCGGCGATCGTGTGATATGGCGTACGCAGTTCGTGCCCGATGACGAGGTCCGGTACTACTTCAGTGTGGCAGACCTCGTCGTGCAGCCCTACAAGAGTGCCACTCAGAGTGGAGTCACGCAGATTGCCTATCACTTCGAGCGCCCTATGTTGGTTACTTGCGTGGGCGGACTCTCCGAGATTGTGCCCGATGGCAAGGTCGGTTATTCTGTCAGTCCCGATGTCCCATCCATTGCCGATGCTTTGACTCGTTTCTGTGCCCAACCTCAGACGTTTGCCGAGGGTATCCGTGATGAGAAGCAGAAGTACAGTTGGTCCAAGATGGAACAGTCCATCCTTTCGGTCGCCTTCCCAGCGGAAAAAGAAAATAATTGAGAATTGAAAATTGAAAATTGAAAGTTGAAAATTGAAAGTTGAAAAATTGGTTCTCAATTAGTTGATTGTTTTGACTTTAACTTCTTTAGCTTCTTTAGCTTCTTACATTTCTTTATATTCTATATATATGTCCCAGACTTTTAAAGATCTTCAAGAGCAGTCTCCCGAAGATTTCGAGAAATTGAAACGTGCCCAGCGATACGAAGAACTCGGTTGGTATGCACTCTATGTGACGCCTCTCCACGAACGTCAGATTCTTGAGGCTTTCACAGGTCAGCCCGATCCGTACAAGCGCACCGGTAGGTCAGCCCGTTCTAAGGTTCAGCCGCTCGAGAATCCTATCGAGGCCTACGTCCCCATCCGTATTGAGCGTCGCAAGTGGTCAGACCGTATCAAGGAGGTCCCCGTCGTCCTCACGCCGGGCATCGTCTTCGTGCGCATCAAACTCGTCGATCGCCGCAAGTTATATATCAATGATAATATCCGCAGTTTCCTGTACAACAAGGAGAAACAGGAGCCTGTCAAGATTAGTGATATCGTTATGTCCGAATTTCGTAATGCAGTGGAGTATGGAGATAATCCAACGATGATTGAACCTCAGAAGGGTGATACCGTCAAGATTATCGGCGGTAAACTTGAGGGATATATCGGAGAGATTGTCCGAGTGGATGGCGCCAAGAAGTTCCAGCTCAGAATCAATGACCTAATGGCTGTAGTCGTCGATATCCCTGCAAATCAGGTCATGCGTGTGCCCAAGGGTACGCCGCCTGAGTATAAGGACGAACGTTTCTTGTGATTCTACACTCGTCATCTTCTGTTTGCTCCCCTTTCATTTTCCCCTTGGAACAATGAAAGGGGAGCATTTCCGTATGTCAAAGAACGTAACGCTGCTGGGAGTGTCCGACATTTCTGTCGGTTTTCTCTCAACAGCGCTGCAAAGGTAGGAAGAATAAATGTGATTAGCAATTTTTTTCTGTTATAGTTTTGCCTATACTTGGCTATACTTGTGGCTGGAGGTGCTTCAAACCGCGTTTTTGTTTCGTTTCCCAATGTGACCTATCAACGAGCAGTACCCAGATTGAATAATTATTGGTCCCAATAGGGATGTTTCAATTCATATTCATTCCAGACCGAAAGGTTCTTCTTTTAATTCTTATTAATTCCCAATGGATGGTCCTTCTCTTAATTCTCTAATTCTTGAGATTTATTTTAGACATTAGCTTGATGATTCCCGATGAAAAGGCTTTTCTCTTAATTCTCTAATTCTTGAGAATATATATTATTGATTCCCGATGGATGGATCTTCTTTTAATTCTCTAATTCTTGAGAAATATTGCGTATTGAGTAGGGGGCGGCGGTTCTATAGATATCCATTGTCGAGGAGCGAGTAGTACTTGCCATCGGCGATGATGATGTGGTCCAGCAGGCGAACATCGATGGTGTGTAGAGCGTCCTTGACCTTCTGGGTGATGTCGATGTCCTGGCGGCTGGGGTGAGGGTTGCTGTGAGGGTGGTTGTGGCACAGGGCGACAGCCGATGCCATGTAGAGGATGGCAGGTTTGCAGACCTTCTTGAGGTCGCAGCCGGAGAAGTCCACGCCGCCCTCCGAGATGCGTTTCTTGCACAGCACCTTGCCGTTGCGGCTGCAATAGACAGCCCACAGTTCCTCGTGGTCCAGGTTGGACAGGTCCTGATTGAACAGTGTGAAAATCTTGTCGGCCGAATCAATGACGCTTTTGTTCAGTTTCTGTTCTTCCCATTCACGTTGACGTCGGCGGCCCAGCTCCAGGGCAGCTTGTACCTGGCATATCTTGGCCATGCCTATGCCCTTCATCAGTTCCTGGTATGCAGAGTCACTTACCACCTCGTCATCGGTATTCTTGTCTATGGGCAGCAGCGTCTTCTCCAGGTTCAGCAGGCTGTTGTCGCAGTCATTCAGCAACTTGCGTGCCATGTCCACGGCCGTTGCGCCCCGTTTCCCCGTGACAAGAATAATGGCCAATAGTTCTGCATCCGATAGTGAAGCAGTACCATTGGCCATCATTTTCTCACGCGGACGGTCTTGTATATCCCATTCGGTGATTGCCATAATATGATGATGATATTATTACTTAGCGCGCTCTACGTAGCTGCCGTCGCGGGTATCGACTACGATCTTGTCGCCCTGCTTGCAGAAGAGAGGTACCATCACGATACCACCAGTCTCAACGGTAGCCTTGGTCAGGGTGTTGGTAGCAGTGTTGCCCTTCACGCCTGGCTCCATCTCGGTAATCTCGAGGGTAGTCTTGACAGGCATTTCGGCAGTGAGGATAGTCTCGGTCGAAGCATCGCTGACGACCTCAACGATGTCGCCCTCCTTCATGTACTGGCCACCTACGACCATTTCCTTGTTGATGTTAACCTGGTCGAAGGTCTCCTGGTTCATGAATACAGCATCATCGCCGTCCATATAGAGGAACTGATATGGACGATGCTCAACGCGTACGTCCTCCAGTACTTCGCCGATGTTGAAGCGCTTCTCTACTACATAGCCTGAGACGACATCCTTCAGTTTGGTACGCATGAAGGTGTTGCCCTTACCTGGCTTTACGTGGAGGAACTCCACAACTACCTGCAACTTGCCATCCAGACGGATGACGGTGCCATTTTTAATGTCCTGTGACTTGATTGCCATAGATTTTATCGATTTATTTGTTTGTATTATTTTGTGTTCGTAATCGAGGGCCAATACCCTTTTTGTTCAATTAGCGGTGCAAAGATAGCAAAAAATACGAATATTCACAACAAAATATGAAGATTTTTGCAAAAATATTTGGTGGTTTGCAAAAAAAACGCTACTTTTGCACCCGCAATTCAGCGAAAATAATATAAACTATATAAAAATTCAAGCGCTATGAAGATGACTTTCCAGCCTCACAACCATCGCCGTTTGCACAAGCATGGTTTCCGTTCGCGCATGGCTACTAAGAATGGTCGCCGCGTCCTTGCTGCCCGTCGTGCAAAGGGTCGCAAGAACCTGACCGTAGGTGATACCATGCGTTAATGCTCTCTGAGGCAATTGTAATGGACTTTAGACTGCTGAAAGGGTGACCTTTTAGCAGTCTTCAATTTTAAATATAACCTCCCCGCATGAAAAACAGAATACAGCAACTTCTCAAGTCCCTCAATGAGGGAGTATATGAAAAGGAGACCGAGATCAGCCTCGCTCTCCTGGCAGCCCTTTCGGGACAGAGCATCCTGCTGCTCGGCCCTCCCGGTGTCGCCAAGAGTATGGTGGCACGTCGTCTGAAGCATGCCTTCGCGGGCGCCCGGTCCTTCGAGTATCTCATGTCGCGTTTCTCTACGCCGGACGAGATTTTCGGTCCTGTGTCCATCCGCAGTCTCAAGGACGATGACCGTTATGAACGTCGCACCGAGGGTTATCTGCCGTCGGCGGATGTAGCCTTTCTGGACGAGATATGGAAGGCGGGTCCTGCCATACAGAACACGCTGCTCACGGTGGTCAATGAGAAGACCTATCTCAATGGTACCACGGTGATGCACCTGCCGCTCAAGTTGTTGATAGGAGCCAGCAACGAACTGCCCACCGAGGGGGAGGGGCTCGAGGCGCTCTGGGACCGATTCATCCTGCGTCTGGTCAGTCATCCCATTCGGTCGGAACAGCTCTTCCGCGCCATGTTGTGCGACACGACATCGGACATCCCCGCAGTGTCCGAGTCCTTTACAGCCGACGAGTACGCTGACCTGCAGAAGCAGATAGCTACGGTCGCGGTTCCGGACGGGGTCCTCTCTGCCATCTCCGATATCCGTCGGGCATTGGCCGATGTCGCCGTACCCGGGCAGGATGTGCACCGTTCCATCTATGTCAGTGACCGCCGTTGGCACCGCATCGTGCATCTGCTCCGTACGTCGGCGCTCCTGCACGACCGTCAGTCGGTCTCTCTCTCGGACCTGCAGGTAGCAGTGCATGCGTTGTGGAATGAGCCTGACGAGCAACCTGCCGTGTGCCGCATCGTGGCGGATGCGCTTTTCTTGCCCTACCGTCAGCGCCTCGACCGTATGTCGGCGCAGATAGGTCGAGCCATGCAGCACATGCTGGTACGCCAGGCAGCCGAGATGGCTCACAGCCGTGGTGACCATCGTGACGACGATCTCATCCTGTACGACGGCTGTTACTACGGCATCGACGAGAAGTCCGCAGCGCAGCAGGCTCCTGTCACCTATATCTATGCCACCGATTTCCGTTCCATGCCCACCCATACGGCCAATGAACCTGCCATCCGCGGCGTGATGTACACCGACCCACAGTGTCCGCGCCGCAAGGTGATCCGCGCATACAGTAATCCGGACATGCTCGATGTGCAGGACGTGGAACTGTCGCGTGTCAATCTATATCGTGACCGCTCGGCTCTCTATGTCAATGGTGTCCGATATCCGTTGCGCCGTGGCCTGCCTGGTACCAAGCTCGAGATGCCTTCTGGCTTGATTCCTGTGGATGCCCAACCTGCCATGCAGCTGGAGGAGATTGAGGGCGCTGTCGATACGCTCTTCATCGAGGCTTCGACGTTGCACCGTCAGTTGCAGGGCCATCTCTTTGTCTCGTCCGATGTGGCTCAATCGGTCACTGCCTATATGGACAGCTTCAAGAAACAGGTTGCCCAGCTCCGGGCTCAGGTCCGCAAGCTGCTGTATGGGGAATAAGACCAAGACCCTCCCCCCTTGCCCCATCCCCTCGCTAAAGCTCATCTTCTCGCTGAAAGATTATCAATCTTTCTTTTCGCTGCGAGGACCCGTAAATAGGGAGGGGGAGTAGTTACAAAAAAATGGGTAAGAGTTTTTGTCTGTAAAAGAGGGAAGTAGATAAGAAAAAAGGACACATAGAGCTAATGTCTTTATCTTCTTTATCTTCCTTTACTAACGTTTATACATTGCTAAACATATCTAAAATCAAAAAAAATCATGAAACAGCAACAAAACAATCAATGGAGACGAATGCTCGTTTCCGCTATTCTCTCGGGTGTATCTATTCTATCAATGTCTGCACAGGTGGCTGACGGACCTAAGGGATTGTACAAACTCAATGAAATCGTGCAGCAGGATGGCAAGCACGTCGAGGCAGGTTTTCAGCAGTATAAGTACTGCCTTGATAACTACACGTTGATGTTTAACTATTATAATGTTCCTGACAAGGGGGCTCATACTTTTAATATTGGTATATCGAACCCCGATGGTAAGCCTCTGACTTATACAGGAGAATTGTCCAAAACTGAGAATAAGGGCATTCAGACTTTCGCCACTTCGGACAGTACCTTTACTTTGCGGTGGTTCAATGACAGGAGCGACTTTGACCCACATCTGTTCCCATTCCAGACCAATATCGATGAGTACTATGAGCAGGTGAGGGATTCTGACGACATAATCCAGCGCACAATGAACTTGTTGCAGATGAAGTTGGGCGACAAGGTTCACCGTCTGCACGGTGTATGGAAACTGCGTGGTCATCAGAAGAGCAATACTGCTCGCTCTCAATACTGGATTGTCAAAGAGCAGCAGGATCGCTACGTCATCTTCGGTCACGATATGGCAGTATTAGTTTTCCCTAATCCAAGCTTCCCACAGGGCAGTCTGAACTGCATATCTATGTCTTGCAACTATTTGAGCGACAATGTGGTAGATTGCGACGGCAACAATATGATTCTCCATTGGCTCGATGGTGAGACTGTATCAGTTACATCTATAGATAATAATGGCCGCCCTTGTGTCATGATTTGGGACCGTTGTGGATTGCCTCAGAACATTCAGGAGGTTTTTGGTACCGAGGTGCCTCAGATGTCGAAAGACATATCCCGATTTATGGTTGAAGGATTTCTTGAGAAGTATGGTAAGCAGCCGGACTCTATTTGTTGGGCATTTGAGACTTTCGACTATGCTGTCGATGTCAATGAGCGAAACAATGCCATTTTCCCGATTTTGATGCGCAACGGTTTCTCCGATGAGTATAATGCAATGAAGGACTCTCTGCTTTCGCGGCTCATTGCGGGAGAAATCAATGCTGATGAAGCTGTTGGCCGATATATGTTTTGGTTCTACAAGAACTTTGACAGACATACTAATTGCTCGTCTAAATATTTCTGGAAATTGGCATCTGATGTACATGTAAATTACCATAAGGTGATGTCCAAATATGCCCCAGAACCTGTGGGCTGTAAGGTTGATGATAAGACTTATCTGCTCCGTTTGCCATCCTGTATGGGTGTTGTCCCAACCTGGGAATGGTTGATAAAGAAGGCTGATGAATTTAAGTCTTCTGGTTGTAAGAACTTGATTCTCGACCTCCGTGGCAATGGCGGAGGTAGTGACCGGTACAGTCTGATGTTTACCCTTTTTATGGGGTCTGCAGGTGCGATTGAGGAAGAACGATCTTATTATCGATGCGGCTTGGATAATAATAATAATCTGAAAAAAGTTTATTGGAATAAAGAATTTCTTGCCCAAATTGATTCTATTGATGATGGTCGTTTTGTCGATTGGTGGATTGTGAAAAAGGGTGATCAAGTATATGAGCCACAAGTGCATAAGGCTGCTATTATCATAGACAATGGAACTGCCAGTGCTGGCGAAACTCCAGTTCGATTTGTGCGAAATCATGCCAAATGTCGTGCCAAGGTTTATGGTAGAGAGGGAACCTATGGATGTGAATGGTCTGGTAATTGCAACGAAGTCAGACTTCCACACAGCAACATCACATTGAGATACCCTATGACGGTAGATGCAAACTTAGATGCTCACTGTAAGGAGCGCAATCCTAGTCTTAAGCCCGACGTCATCATCCCATTGCCCTACCCAGAGCAATTGACTGATAACATCGACTCGTGGGTATTGTGGGTGGCGAAGAAGATGTAGACCCACCCCCCTTGCCCCCTCCCCTCGCTAAAGCTCATCTTCTCGCTGAAAGATTATCAATCTTTCTTTTCGCTGCGAGGACCCGTTAATAGGGAGGGGGAGTATATACAAATAAAGGAGCATGGTCAATTGGTGAATAATAGACCTACATACAATATTATTTGGAATGTAGGGGTATGTTCAGAAAGAGGCTAAAGGTCTATTGAGATGGTCCTTATTCTATTCAGTGTTGTATTCATTCATTAAGTTTTAAATTAGTTCTTTCAAACTACTCCCTTCCCCTTTTTACGGGGAAGGGTCGGGGTTAGGGTCTGTTGGGTCTGTTTAGTCTATTGAGTTTCCTTTTATGTTTCTCCACTTTCCACCACATCTATCTCCTGTAGAGCAGCTCATAGCTGACGATATGGAGCAGAACTTCGCCGATTCACTTCAGGCGAAGCTGGACTTCATGCGCATGCGTGGCGTAACAGATCCCTACGAGTTGGCGCAGATAGAACAGGACTATATCACGGAGCGGTTGCCCAAGGTGCAGTTGCTGCTTGACAAGTGTCTGGAATCCGTCCCCCAGTGGTTGGCCCAGCACGAGTGCAGTGATGATGAGTTTGCACAATGTTGGGCGTTGATGGGAGGTGTGTGGAATGTGGTGGAGTTCGAGCGTATCCGTCCCATCGTGCGGTTGCAGTACCAATATCCGCAGGTACTGCAGGTGGCACGAGTGCTGGGACGTGTAGCTGACAGCGATGGACCGGCGCGAGTGCCGCTGGGGTCGGGCCACATGCAGCGGGTGCAGCACAGCACGCCCAGCGACATCGAGGGCGTGGGTGTGGGCAATGACCTGTCGGCCCTGTTGCCGCTCGAACTGGCCCAGATGGCAGACCATGACCTGGATGGACTCTTTGCCTACAAGTTTGCCACTCATCGTCTGCAGACCTTTGCCTACAAGAGTCAGATCATGCACCCTGCGCACAAGCTGCGCCTGCAGCGAGCTCGTCCCAAGGGCCCGATGCTGGTCTGTCTCGACACATCGGCCTCGATGCAGGGCGTCCCCACCGAGGTATCGCACAGCCTGGTCGTCAAACTCCTGCAACTGGCACTGCAGCAGGATCGTGACCTCCTACTCATCCCGTTTGCCGTACATGCCCGGCCCTACGATGTGCGTCGCAACCGCAGCCGCCTGCTCGACTTCTTCCGTCAGCCATCGGGTGGCGACACGGATGCCACTGCCATGCTCCAGGTCCTGCTGCACACTTTAGCTTCCCGGCCGGAGTATGCTGGCGCCGATGTCCTCCTGGTGAGTGACTTTCAGATTCCTATGCCTGCCGATGAACTGCTCCGCCAATTGCGATACCTGCATGACAACGGCACACGCTTCTACGGACTGCAGATAGGGGAGACCCGCCCCAGCCAGTGGCCCGACTACTTCGACCGCATCTGGCACTTGCCCTACGAGTCCCGCCTACGTCCATGGTACATCCATAAGTAGTTTTTTACAATAAGGGGGTACCATGTCGTGTCGATGATAGTGCGATTGGTGTGCGATTGGAATGCGATTGGTGTCCGATTGGTTATCCCTACCTGATCGTACACGAACCGATATGTGATCGCCATCCCCACGATTACCGTTCCCCATCAGATACTTACGTTAGTAAAAAAAAGAATGACTACTTATTTGGATATGATAAATTTTAAAGTTACTTGTTTTATTGCATACCTGTCTGTGCCACATCGTAAGAATCTATTCTTCCGGTTGCTTCTTTGCGCTGTTGTAATACTTGCATTTATATCGATTCCGACAGAAGCTCTCGCTCAAGATGTCATCAAGCCATTTGACAAGAGTAGGGTGCAAGCTGAATTCATGAAGCGTTGCATCAAGTGGGATGCAATAATCAGGCCAAGTGAGTACAATCCCGGATCTACATATTACTCGGGGTATAAGAAACAAAAGATTATTGGTAGCAATATTGTCGGTCTTTATGGATTGAAAGAGCCGGCCTTTTTTATGTTTACCAATAGAAATCATCCCGAACGGATGCGGAATAAGGGCGGCATTGCTTCCGAATCATTGTTACGATTATTCGAAATGACCAAGGGTGATTTCATTGTGGTGTATGTTCACAACACATCTATGTATGCCGAAAATATCGAAGGAGGTCTATATACGTTCGATTATCAGGGGAATAAAATTGATAGTTTGTTGCTATTTCGGTCATACCATTGTAGTTATGAAGATCATAGTTATATATCGTATGATTTAGTTAGTGAATTGAATCAAGATTTCTCCGTAAAAATGACTTACATACATTGGTATCGAAATGAACAGATAACCGATCCTAAAACCCCATACCTCATAACAGGCACATTTTTTGGCCAACGATTTGACGAAGAACATTCATTGTCCTCTGATGGCCATTTCAGGATTACACGTAGGACAACGTATAGCCCGAAGATGTATTCTCCTAAAGACCTGCGTCAATATGCGGTGGGTAGTAAAATAAATGACCCATCGTGGGGCATTCATCATGGTACGGAATCCGTAGTTCGGCAGGAAACTTATAACAATGTATTGTCCAATTCAGTCAGTCTCTACAACGGATTGGGAAAAGTTGTTAAAATAAAATCTGCCGATGTCATAATCAATGATTCGCTTTCTGACCGCCTCATAGTCAACGATGTCCTTGGTGCAGGGAAACTGAATCCCGAAGGGAAGAAGCCGGATGCTGACCAACCACAATCAGCAGGTCAGAAGAAATCAACTATCTTCTACCGCAATATAGTACTGGAGGGTCGGTGTGGCAGAACGTATGTCTATCCGGAGACGCTTACCCTCAAGGAAATGCAGGCCCTCTTTCCCGATGCCATCTTCGAGATACCTACAGACCTGTAGTGTACATATCGCTTATCTGCAGGATATAATCTATTGTCACTCAATGCTGCCATTTTTACGTAGGAAAAGATGTAGGGCAAAAGCAAAAATTCGTTTTTTCTCCCTATAAGATTCAAATAACAAGAGCCATCCAAATCTGAGGACGTATATGACAGCTTTGACACTTGATAAATGGCAATTTAAGTTGAATGTAAATGTCATCTTTCATATTCTTATATATTATTTTGTCCGAAATTCTTAAAGTTTTTCGGACTTTTCTTGCAAAAATACATTGTCAGAACATTTTTTATTTGCCTCAAAACCTGTATAATACAAGAAAGACTTCTCATCCTCCATTTTAGCAAAGACCGACTGATTATTAACTGTTTAAATTTGGATATCTCACAAAAAATCATTATATTTGCATATAAAATATTAGTATTCACATTCAAAGAATAAGCTTGTATGGAGGATTTCTTTTCTGTACTTATCGTAGTCGGAGTTTTCTATGTTTTGTTTTGTCTGGCATCCTCAAAGGTCTATGGGGAGGTTGGACAAAGAACGACTATAGACGTGACCGATAAACTCCGACTCAATAATTGATTCGTTGGAGCATACAGAACATAGTAAATTCCCTTCCCTCCATTTTACATACAAGAGGGTGTGTCAAAAGTCACTTAATAAGTTTTTGACACACCTTTTTTCATTATGACCATAGATCAAATTTGTTCTTCAAAGAATACCCATTATTTGTCCATCTGGTCCAAAATGGGCCATATTGATGATATTGGAAGGGTCCAATGGATGTATATAGGGCAAAAATGGCG
>JAILKE010000070.1 GCA_024694125.1 Bacteroidales bacterium | reverse complement strand
TTTAATGATTATGGCATCCATTCGCAATACAGATATAGCATGGTGCAATCAATTAATAATAAGTGGAGCAAATTTGAACTTAAGAGTGAAACGACAGGATGATTATCTACATGAATGTTATAAAGAAAACGAATCTGCTCTTAATATGGCAGTGTACCAAGGAAATTTTGAATTGGCCATGATAATGATTCATCAAGGAGCAGATACGACAGGTTATAGAGATTGGATGTTTGATATCGTGCAATCAAGGTATAAAAAAGAACTTGACAAGGACAAATACGCACAGACCTTGTTTGAATACCTAAGTCATTGATTCTCATTGCACAATAGTAAATTATAGCTAGTTGCCCCTTGACAATAGTTCGTTAAATTTATGCTGCTTTCTTAACCCCAAACAATAGGATATTCATCCGAGAGTTGATGGAACTCCTTCTGCTTTACAGAAAGATGGGAATACTATTAAGGAATGTGATTGGGATAATGTATATCATAGTTATATGAATTGGATACAAAGCGATAAACGACCACAAGATTTTCCCCGTCACTATATTTACCATAAGTACACAAGAACTACGGTGTTTTATGATGCTTGGGACCCTTCTGTGCCTGTAAATGGTGGCTTGTATCATGTCGGAGATCGAGTTGTCTTGGGAATTCCCCAATCTGAGTCTAATCCATATAGAATATATGAATAATATGAGAATACTGATAGTTTTAAGTTTCCTCTTTATCACATTGGAAATGCAGTGTAAAGGAGATGATAGTATTTCGCCGATGGTAGTTGAAATGTTAGCTGACTATAAGGAAAATGCTCAGGTTGAAGAACTATTTGGCGAATCTGATACTATTTATTGTAATATTTTATTGATATTATCAGACAGAGGAGATACGCTTTGTCTCGTTAAGATGTCTACAATAGAGTTCTATTATAACATGTTCGGTTTCCTGCCATTGCCACCTGGCAATGAGGGCATGAAGTCGAACATGGATACTCTTCATTATTATGGTTCGGTTTTTGTTGATGGAAGTTTGATAGATAAGGACACCTCTCTTCAAGTAGAAGATGAGCTTAAAACCTCAAGTCAAGATTGGCTGAGAGACCGCTCTTCAAGTCAATATAGTCTGCAAGGGAAGTATTATCGTATATTCTACTACTATTATGAACCATTGAAAGGATTGGACGCACAATTGTTGTATGGAACAAACATCATATTTAAATATGAAGACGAATTGAAAGTTAGAAATTATCGTTCTTGGAGTCATAAAATAGACTATTTCCCAGATATGGTTTATGAGTATCGTTCTAGAATATTTAGACGTTCAAATAAAAGATTTAAATTCTCGATTGGATTACATCGTTTGTTAGAATTGTGATTCTGTTGGATTTTTCGTAACCAGCCAGCATAACTTTAATTCGCTTGCGCTCTTGTAGTACACCGTGTTAATAGCCATGCAGTCTGCTAATACTTTGTGCAATGCACTCCGAGTTAATACTCACTCCGTTGAACCGGTTCAAATATATTCTCAAGAATTCGAGAATTGAGAGAATATCAACGCATCGGGGAATTGATTAGAATTAGGGACTCCATCCGGAGAAGTCCGTTCGGATGGCGTCCTCAATAAATCTGCTGCACATTCTGGGCGAACTCCACTTGGTTGCGGGGGCCCCAGGACGTTGTCCTGGGCTATGATCTATTGCACTTTCAGTGCGGTCTTATGCATCACAATTGAGGGATAGAGCATTTCAGAGTAATAATGATTTTTCGTCCCTTTTGTCAATTTCGTGTTCTCTAAAAAATTTATCTTTACCTTTGCAGCGCTGTTGAGAGAAAACCGGTAGAACAGATAATCGGCGACTCACGACAGCGCACGTTTGATGATGCAATGTAAATGACGACGCACCCCTGTCGGAATAGCGGACAGGGGTGCGTCGGAATATAAGAGAGTCAGCCGGATGTGGGGGAGAGGCTGACAAGAGCCTAATGCGGGATTACTTGATGATCACGACACGGCCATCGCGGACAGAGAGACCGCGGCGTGGCGAGGTGCCAGATGACGTGCCATCGAGAGGCAGCTGACGAGCAGAATCGGTATCGGACTGGAGAGACTCTATACCACTGACCTCGGTGACGAGGAGCGTGCCGGGAACAAAGACTACATTGTCCGTGGCAGAGATGCTGCCAGGCTTGATGTAGATGGTGTAGGTGCCAGCAGGAGAATCGATCGTAGCATCCGTCCATAGCTCGGGAACACCAGTCAGACGGTCACCTATCATCTGGTAGCCCAGGACAGGATTGTTGGCACCCTGTGCGCGCTGCGCATTGTTCGCCTTGATACAGGTGCCGAACTCCGAGAGGTTGGTAACAGAGAGAATCTTCTTCCACTGAGCGTTGCGGCGGTACAGGTCACTGCTGCCGGCTATGACGCGGACGTTGACCTTGTCTGACTCGACACCGTCAAAGACCTTCTTGCCCATCTTGGGGACCTTGTACGAATACGAAGTGATGGTGCTGAGCTGGCTGCATCCAGCAAAGGCTGATGTTCCGATACTTGCCAACTGGCGAGGCAGAGTCACACTGCGCAGTCGGGCACAACCCTGGAAAGCGCCATCGGGCAGAGCATCACCCTCCAACTGTACGTCGGACAGGTCAATCTTGCGGAGCAGACCCTTGGCATCAGACAATCCGTAGTCAGACAGATCCTTGCCCTGAGCCAACTGACGTAACAACGCGAAGTCGGACTCATTCATCGTGCCGCGAATGGTGATGGACTTGAGCAGAGGAAGGTTGTCGAACCCGATATTGTGCAACAGTTTTCCAGCGACAGGGTTGTCCACCTCGAGCGCGAGCAGCGATGAGGCAGGAACGGCATCGGGGTTATATACACCCGTGATGATATCCTGACCATAGCTGAACTTCATTCCGGGAGGATCGAGCAGGTCCATGTTGAAGTAGCCGTCTTCGCTGCCGGTCCAGCCCCAGTTGATGTGAACCAGTCCCTGCTCGTCGTAGCCGTCGCAGACAAAGGCGTGACCGCCGTCCATACTCAGAGCGTCCACCGCCGAGTAGTAGAGCGGATGTCCCTGAGCCAGTTCGCTCATCACCATCAGTTTCCAGTCGGAAGCGCTGTAGTCGGAGCGATGGTGGCAGGTGGCCTGCTCAAAACCGAAATAGTTACGCATGCCCGCTGCAGCATCCTCGGAGAACGTGCCGCTGCCGTTGGTGTTGTAGTCCATGTTGGATGCCAAGCCGCAATGCATCATCAGTACGGCGACGGCCTGGGCCTGCTGGGCAGTGTAACCGGCACTGTACGAGTCGATCATATTGGCATAGTCGTAGATAGTGTTGCCATAGTCCGCTGTATAAGTATTGCCGTAGTACTGGGCAGTGCGCTGTCCGTAGCCCGACGTGGGGTACTGGACGGTGTAGATGATCTGAGCCAGGGCAGTGGCGACGCAGCCAGTCAGACAATGCTGGCCATTCTTGGTAGGACAGAGGTTGTAGTAGGGTGCACTCTGACCCCATTGTGCCGACACGAGAGGATAGACCTCGTCGGGCAGGTCCGCCAGGTCAAAGTCCGAGGCAGACTCGGTGAGCTGGGCAGCCGTGATGCCGTGCTCGGTACAGTAACGGCCTGCCTGCTCGATGGCACGGAGCCACCATTGCATGGCAGGATTGTGCTGACCCGAGTATGAACCATGTACAACGGCGAGAACCTCGGGCAGCAGGTCATCGTTGCTGACGACGGCATAGCCGCCATCGGGCTGGCCCAGGACGGTGAGGACGTCCGAACTGTGAAGCTGGTTCAGACGGTCCGAGTCCAATGCAGGTGTGCTCAATGCGCGGGCTGCAGCCTGGCGTATGTGGGATGTGGTGCGTGGTTTGGCTGATGTCGCTGCGTGAGTGGCAGCGAGCAGAATCAGCAGACTCCAGAAATGTTTCTTCATTTGTAAAGTGATAGGGGATTAACTTATCATACCCCCGCCCCGCATGGGGACAGAGGTATGGAGTGATAGAAAAACCCTGCAGCCGGCAGTGGTGCTGGCTGCAAGGTGAAATAATCTGTTTAGCGAATGGCTGCCTTGCTGCCCTCGACAACGTAGATGCCACGGCGGAGAGCGTCAGAAGACTTGACGCGCATGCCCTGCAGGTTGAAGATGCGTGCTGCACCTGGCTCAACGCTGAGCTGCTCGATGCCAGCCAACTCGACGCTGGTGGAGAGAGGCATAGACTCACCATCGGCGTAGATGGCAGTGACTGATACGTCGTAAGAGCCATCCTGCAGACCGCCCTTGTAGGTGTAGTTGGTCACACCTGCCTCGAGAGAAGCTACCAGAGTCTGGTTGACATATACATTGTAGCCAATAGGCTTGGCAGCACTCATGCCAGTGAAGGTGATGTCATCGACAATGAAGACGAAAACGTCATTTGAAATGTAGTGGATGGCAAAATACAATGCGCCTGCAGGCAGAGCAACCTCAACCTTGGTCAACGAGGTAGTCTCGGCCTCGCCGGAGTAAACCTTCTGGAATGAAGTGAGCTGCTGATCGGTGGTAGAGTAGAGAACCTCGAACTTCTCACTGCCATAATCTGCTGTGATTTCACTCACATAGAATGAGATGGTCTGAGCCTCGCCCGAGAGAAGTGGTGAAACCAGCCAGTCGTCGTTGGCTGCGTCACCATTGGAGATGAAGACAGCAGCCTGTTCGCCGTTGGTGAGGCCATCGTTGGTCATACCAGCCTCGGTAGGATTGAGCAAACCGAAAGCAAATGACTCGCCGCTGTAAGGCCAAGTGATTGAGGCCGATTCCCATCCATAGGTCTTGCCACCATCCTTGTCGTAACCGAGCCATGGACCCATGGAATTGCCATCTGTTACAATCTGCATGTCGTAAGACTCGAAGTCCTCGGTTATCAGTGATGGGGAAGCCTCGTTGACAGTCCAGTTGATGCGGATGTTGCCGCCATCCAGAGCCGTAGCAGCGATGGTATTGACAGGTGCACCCGTAGGGGCGGTCACGGTGATGGCCGATTCGTCGGTGTTGTTGCTCAGGTCGATGTCGCCAGTGTAGGTTACCTCGGCACGGAGAGTAATCTCGCCAGCAGGGTCAAAGACTGATGTTGAGATGTGCGATACATATTCGGCTGTCTTGTAGAATTCGATTTCGTCTGTGTCATCGGCCGAATATTCGTCAATCTTGACATCGTCAGCATAGAGAGCTACGGTGTAGCCTGAAGCTGCCTTGGCACCTAAACTGGTCACGCTGATGACCACGTCGGCCTTCTTGCCTGCAGCCAGGGTAGCAGGAGCGTCAAGGCTGACAGTGAGGTCGTTATCTACGAGGTTGAGAACGGTGACGTTGTCGAAGTAGATAGTGTCGCCAGCTGTAAGTTGGGCACCCAACGAAATCTGAATCCACGCAGTCTTGGGCAACTCGGCCAAAGAGAAACGATTGTTGGCAAATTCATCCGATGTGGCAGTCTTGCCCAGGTTGATGATATCGCCCTCGGCTGTAGTGGCAAACAGAGTTAGTGGGGTAGCACCCTTGAAGTCCACTGAGAGGGTAGGAGCGGTAGCATCGCCCAGTGCAATCATGCCCGAGGTCAGGATGGCATAGTCGTCCTCCTCAGTCAGGAATGTGCAGGCATAACTGTCATCCTCTTTGATGATTCCGACCTTGGCTGCATCACCTGTATCAACTGACCAGAAGTATGCCAGGCCTTCCTCCGATTCAAAGTCCTCGCGCATAGGCAGGGTATAGGGCTTGCCGACCAGTGCGACGCCGAAGGTGCCATCAGACTCGCCAGCCTCGTTGAGGGCAGTTACGCCGAAGTGCATGTAACCCTGCTCGCCCTCGAAGGTAGGATAGGTGAGTACGCAAGTAGTGTCGGCGACAGGCTCCTCAGTGAGTTTTGTGCCGAGATCGTAGAATGTGAAGCCCAGGAACTCGTCCTCTACAGCTGTATAGAGATTGTATTTGACCTGGTCAGGTTTAACTACTCCGCCGTTCTGGCCCACGCTGTCTGCCTTGTTCCATGTGAATGACAGTGCGCCATCCAGGGTGGCAATATTGAGTGAAGCTACGTCGTTAGGTACATCGACACCTACCCAAGCACGGAGGCTGGTCGAGACGCCGTTCTTGCCCTCCTCTACGTAAGGAGTGACGACGAAGGTGTGGTAACCAATGGAGTCAATGGCTACGGTGTGCTCTGCTCCCTTGGTGCCAGGAGCGAACTGCAGTGTATCAACATTGATGCTATCTACAGTGACGATGACATTGACTGAACCGGTCAACGCCTCTCCAGTGCCCTGGGTAGCAGGAACATCAAATGTGAGGGTAGCCTTCTTCAGTCCTGTTGCATCGGCTGCAACCTTGACATTGGACAGAGCTGCAGGAACGATGCCCTCTATGCCCTCCAGAATGCCGATATTGTCCACATAGAGGTAGAACATATCCATCTCTGAGAGTGCATGCAGGCCAATGTAGTATTCGCCTGTCTCGGTTACAGTAAAGTTGCCTGTCTCGACGTGGATCCAGTCTCCGCTGGCCACGGTCATTGTCTCGACCAGGGTAGTCTGCATGGCCTCGGCTGTGGCAGCCTTGCCAATCTTGACCTCCAGCAACTCTGGGTAATTAGAGCTGTAGCTCTTGGTGTCCAGGACGAAGTTGTAACGCTTGCCACCCTCCAGCTTGACGGCAGGAAGGATGCACCAGTCGTCGGCGGCAGACTTAGAACTGTATCTGTAGCGCACAGCATCTCCGGTGTGGCTCCAGGTCGATTTGTCACCATTGGCATCGATGATGGTGTAGGATGTGAAGTCCAACTTGTTGTTGAGGCTATCAATGAAAGGAACGGCGTACTCCCTGGGCTTATACTCGGTCAATACAACGCTCGTGTACAACTCTGCATAGTAGAGTTTGTATTGCTCGCAGTTGGCTACGATGAGGTTGCTGCTGGTCAGGGTCTTGTTCGATTCGTCGAAAGTGAATTTCATGCTCTCGAACTCTTCTTGTTCATTCATGCCGGTGGCCCAGGTGTCCATGTCTTCGTACTTGCCCAGATACTGGTACTCGGAGAAGACGTAGTTGTTGCCTACCTTGATGCCGCGTATCCATGCCTCGGGAATTGACTCAAAGAGGCCCTGCACATAGACATCCAATTTGCCAAAGGCTACGTTGACCAATCGGGTAGAGGCGGCCTCTTTAATGTCGACTAACTGTGCTGCCCAAGGTGCAGCCGTGTAACCGGCAGGCAATGTAACCAGCTCGGTGCTGCGTGGCTCAGGTGTGAACTCGGTCAATACAGATGAGTACGCACCCGCCGCAAAATAGTCGTCGTCATCGTATATGGCACCCATGACGAAACCATCGGCCGAAGTGCCCTGCAATGAGAGCTTGCCGTCCTCAACCTTGAAGGTGAAGGAATCTGCGTGGTCGTCGGCTGCAACAAATTTCTCGCCATTGAATTTGCCCCAACGCAAACTGATCGTAGCTCCAAATTTTTCTGCATAATAGATGGGTTGCTTGGCGGGTACAGTGATGACGCCATCCTGGATGGTGCCCTTGACCCAACTGCCTGCAGCCCAAGAAGAAATGGGGTTGAGGATGTACACTACATTGTCAGCAGAATATACTACCTCAGTTGTACCGGATTCTTCAGAAGCTACCTGCTTCTTCAGTTCTTCGTTGTATCCGATGCTATAACCCGAGCGATTGTAGTACTTCGTTTCGCCCTCGTCGGCTGCTGTGATGATGCCGTAGCTGTTTACTGAAGGATCCCTCAGTGGAATGGCAGACTGTGCCTTGCGCTGTGCTGCTTCGAGAGCGCGGGCACCCACGCTGAATGGCAGGTCGTAGCGTGATGACTGCTGCACGGTGGCGCGCTGCTGTTCAGCCTGCTTTTCAGCCAATGCCTTGTCCAGCATGCCCTTGTTGTTACTCTTTACTCGGTTAAACTCGACTCGCTTGTCGATGGCTGAGCGCTTTACCTGCGCCTCGGCCGAAACTCCTACTAAAAGTGCCGCCATAGCAATGGCTGCCAATTTGTAAAGTTTTTTCATTAGACAATAACGTTTTGTTGTGAATATTTTGGTAGTTAATGAATGCAACGTTGAACAACTTTTTCGCCCAGACAGTAGTGCTGATACTGACCCGGCAAGTGCGGTGTGACGCAAAAAATCTTTGGCAATTAGTAATTATTCGATGTTGAATACCTTAAAGACTCGTTATCCGATACGTAGCAATGATTAGCTCTGCAAATGTAAAGCGTTTTGCCTGGAATTTTAACACTTTGTAATAAATAAGGGTAAAATTTGTTACAAAAATACCATTTCAGTACCCTAAAGTGCCATGCGTATGTGGCAAAATAGAATACTGAAATGGTGTTTTGTACCAATGGCAGATTGGTCGAAAATGGTGCTTAAAACAAGAAAAATGCCAGTATTTTGGTGTACTAAATGATATTTAAATAGCGAAAATGTAAAAATATGAGCAATATATACAATTTAATATTACTCGTTCTGCAGGTCGTCGAGCAGTGCCTGACAACCCTCCTGACAGTCGCGCCAAGTGGCATCGAAGTCGTCGGTGTACCATGGGTCGGCCACATCGCCGGGGCGCGCCGTGTAGTCGAGCAGCAGATGTATCTTGCCGTCGGGATCGCCGCCGCACATGCGCAGCATATTCTGCAGGTTGTAGCGGTCCATGCCTATGAGCAGGTCGTAGTACTGATAGTCGCGGCGGGTGAGCTGGCGTGCTGTCTTGCCCGAACAACTGATACCGTGTTCCGCCAACTTGCGACGGGCGGGTGGATAGACGGGATTGCCTATCTCCTCGGTGCTGGTAGCAGCAGACGCTATCTCGTACTGGTCATAGAGCCCTGCATCGGCTACCAATCGCTTCATGACAAATTCTGCCATTGGACTGCGGCAAATATTGCCGTGACATACAAATAGAATTTTCTTCATATAAAAGAACCCCATTCTATAGGGAATTGATAATTGATAAAAGTAAGTTGGAACTAAATGACAACCGACACATTTGTACTTATTCACTTTGTACTTCGTCACTTTGTCTCTTCCCTGTCACTTCCTTTAAAACCCCTTATTCCACGCTTTTGCTCAACGCTTTCCACAGAGTGTCGTCGGGCACAGGGGACGTGACGCAAATCTCCTCCTTGCTCACAGGGTGGATGAAGCGGGCCTGGCGGGAGTGGAGAGAGATGCCGCCATCGGGGTTGCTGCGTGGGGCACCATACTTGAGGTCGCCCTTGATGGGCAGTCCGATGTGCGAGAGCTGGCAACGGATCTGATGGTGACGGCCCGTGTAGAGCAGAACCTCGAGCAGGGCGTATCGGTCGGTATGAGCGATGACGCGGTAGTGGAGGCGCGCCTCCTTGCACTCCTTCTGTGGGGCATGGCGCATTGCCTCTTCGAGCGAGTCGTAGGCATAACTGCGATTGGACTTCTCATTGCGAATAATCCAATGCTTGAGGTCGGCTTCTGCCGGTATGCCGGGAGCAAGGTCAGAGTAATGACCCTCGGCATCGCGTTGCAGGGGGTTGGCAATGGGGACAATGGCCCAATAGGTCTTGTGCACGCCGCCCGAGGCAAAGAGCCGGTTCATACGTTCCAGCGCCTTGCTGGTCTTGGCAAAGATCACCGTACCTGACGTGGGTCGGTCCAGTCGGTGCGTCACACCGAGAAAGACGTTGCCAGGCTTCTGGTCACGGTCCTTGATGAATGCCTTGAGAGTTTCGGACAGTGGCTGGTCGCCGGTCTTGTCGGCCTGAACTATCTCGTGGCAGGTCTTGCTCACAATGATGAGGTGATTGTCTTCGTACAGTATTCGCATTGCTTGGGTTGTATGGTTGTGAGGTTGGGGACTATGGGACAGGGTTGTGAGGTTGTCTGGTTCAAAGGTTATACATTCGTCCGCAGTCCTTTGTACTTTGTACTTTGTCCCTTTGTCACTTGTTCTTAACTTAGTTTGTGCAAAGATAGCAACTTTTTGGTTAATAAGCAAACAACGGTCAGATTTTGTATCGAACGAGCAACCAAAGTTGGTCCAGATGGTTACCACGGACCTGCTGCAGACCACTGCTGATGCTCGATGCGCCACGATAGAGGGTGCGTGCATACTTGCCCTGAATGGTCATACGGCGGCCCAGTTGGTAGCGACAGGTGGCAGACATTCGCCAACCCTGGCCATACAGCATTGGGATATTGAAGCCATAGAGCACGTTGGGTTCGGACAAGTACAACCGGCAGTCATAGTCCGGAGCATCGAACCAAGCAACCAACAGAGATCCGCTCAAAGGACGGTCGGGGCGGCGCCAGGCGATGGTCTGCGAGAGAGCGGTGCCGCGTGTGGTCCCCGGTCCCTGCTCGGAGTAGAACCGCTGTTGAGCCTGAGTCCGCAGCGAGAGCCCCTGCTCCGACTGGTAAGTGCCCTGCAGGCTGAACAGTTGCTGGGTGTAGGGGACAATGTCGGTCGATGTCTGGTCGTCGGTTGAATCGTGATATTTGACCTTGTTCCGGTAGCGGATAGTGAGGCGCCACTGATGTTGCAGATATTGCCAATGTCCGCTGAGGGTCGATGACACTTCATGCCCATGGGAACGACGGGAGATGCGGTACTGTGGGGACGAAAATTGAAACAGATCCGCCATGCACTGAACATCCCAGTGGCGCGATAGGGAACCGTCGATGAGCAGGGTCTGTCCCGTCTCGCCTTGCATCGTATTTGATTCGGACAATGCATTGGCCCACAACTGCAGGTAGTGCCGGCTGTAGTGCCGCAGCAGCAGGGTGATGTGCCAGGGGTCGAACCATCGGCCCTGAACAGCCTGCAATGTGCTCCACCCGCCCTGGTGGCTGAGGGCAGTCTCGCTGCTGTAACGCAGTCCGCGCCACTGTAGCCGGCAGTCTAATGATGCCTGACCCAGTTCGGTGCCGCGCATCAGGTGACGGTTGTACAGGCGCAACGGACGGTGATAGGGGTGCTGCAGGTGGGTGTAGAGGGCATTGATGCCAATCTCGTGCCGTTCGCCCTGATGGCTCAACCTTCCGCCCACCAGTGTGGCAAGCGAGGCGTGACGTCGGTCCAGCTCGGACTGTGTACGATGGTAGCCGTCTTGGCTGATGCTGGTCAGGGTGTCGCCCTGTCTGCGCCCATCCAGGCTGCGGACCGAGACGAAGGGTGTGAACTCGATGTGCGGCGTGAGGTGCAACGTGACGGCTGCGCCCTGCATGTAGTCCGACTCGCTGGCGCTGGAATGGACCGCCAACAGGGGACGGTGCTGCAGGAGGGTCTGACCCATCATCAGCTTGCCCAACGAGAATGACTGCTGGCACAACAGACCGCAACCCAGCGACACGCGGTAATGTCCCACGATGGCCTGTCGCACCATGCCCCGGTCGTGGCTGTAGGCGGCGTAGAGACTGTAACTGTCGCCCCAGGGAGGAGCGGCGCTCCAGCGTTCGCCGGCATCCTTGTCCAGCACCAGGCCGGTGCGCCATTGGGCCAACTGCCCATCGGTATAGACTGCCTGATAGCGCAGGGTGCCATGGACGGGGTCGCCCAGATAGGCACGGCTCGCTGCCCGCCGGCTGGCAGTAGGTTGTCGGTAGCCCTCGCGCCGGTTGAGGGTCTGGTCCGTGCTAAACATCACCACCTGGCGCAGATGGTGCGGCCTGGGTCCCGAGGGACGACCGACGGCGGCATTGTCCAGTCGCTGTATCACGGAGTCGGGCATGAGGTGCTGCTGTATGTCCAGGTCGTAGAGCATCTCGAGCAACTGTGCGTAACTGCGTTCGGTGAGTTGGTCTGCATCGACATTGTCCAATATCTGCTGCTGCCAGTCGAGCCACTCCATGGTGCTGTCGGTCAAGGTAGTGCGGGCCGTCGGACCTGAATGTGGCTGCGTTTGTGCCCACAAATTGGCCCAAACGGACGAAAGGATGCAAAAAAGTGAAAGAAAACGTGTTAGCCGCATCGGATTAGGAGAAAAATGCGTATCTTTGCGCCATGAAAAAGTGGTTATTGCTTCTGCTCTCCCTTCTGTCCGGTATCGCTACGCTCCCTGCGCAGCACATTCATTATGTCAACGAACAGGGCATAGAGGTGATGCCAGCCCAGATAGACCCTGTGACGGGCGATACGGTACCCATCGTGGTGCTCAAGAATCTGTATTGTTTCAACCGTAAACGATTCAAGGGGTCAAAGTATGAGCGCAACTACTGGCGTATGGTCAATGATGTGAAGAAGACCCTGCCTATAGCCAAGGAGGCACGCCGTCTGTTGCTCATTGCCTACGATACCTGCAAGGTGATGTCCAACCGGGAACAGGCGCGCTACTTCAAGCAACTGGAGAAACAACTGTGGACCAAGTACAAGCCACAACTGAAGAAATTCAATTACCGCCAGGGTAAACTGTTGGTGCGACTGATAGACCGGGAGTGCGACCGCCAGTCGTACGACATCATCCGGGAGTACCTGGGGCGTGGACGCGCCTTCTTCTGGCAGGGCTTCGGCAAACTCTTCGGTGTGAGCCTGAAGAGTGAATGGGAGCCCGACGGCAAGGACAAGGAACTGGAGGATATATGTATCCAGGTCGAACAGGGAATGATATAAATATAAATTAATAATTAAAAATTAAAAGTTAAAAGTGACTCCTCCCTGTGCCGTTTCCGGTGGGTTTAATTTTTAACTCTTAACTCTTAATTTTTAATTTTCTTCCCGATCATCCTACGATGTGCAGGATGTCGGCCAGTTTATTGACCTCCTCAATATAGCTTTCGAAATAGCGCTGGTGCTTGTCGGCCCAGATGTCGGCGATGGTGATGAGTATTCCTGACTCCTCGACATCGCCGAATTCGTCGTTGATGGCAGTGCCGAAGGTCTTCATCGTAGGGCTGAGGCACATATAGGCATTGACCAATGGTGGAATCTTGTAGCCCAACTTGCGGCACTCGCTGTTGAGGATGCGGTAATCCTCCTTGAAGTCTCCGCCCACGAAGATGCGCGCCAACTGCTCCTTGTCCATATTGGTCTGGAGTGGCTCGTAGGGACGAACCAACTTGTCGGGATCGGGGAAATACTTCTGCAGGAAATAGAGGATCATGTTACGGCCGTGGGTCGGGTAGCTGGGGTACATAGTGAACTTGCCGTAGTAGTAGCGGCATTCGGGCAACTTGACCGCCAGTGCGCCCAGTCCGTCCCAAAGGTTATCGAGCGTGAAGATACCCTTCGAGCCGGCGCGTGATGACTGGTGATCGACCACGACGAATGAACGGCCCAACTCGAGCATATAGGGCAGGTACTCCTCGATGAACTGTTCCGAGAAGTGGAACATATGGGATGTGGCAAGGATGGGTTGACCCTTGTCGTCCAGACGGATGTCGGGGCCAAAGATGTAACGGTAGCCGCCCAGGATGGCCTGAGTCTCGGGGTCCCAGTCGATGAGCTGCCAGTAGGGCTGCTCCATCGTATCATATTCGTCGATATCAACTGCCAGACCGGTGCCACCGCCTGCCTCGCGGAAGGTCTCCTCGCGGAGTCGGCCTACCTCGCGCATCAGGTTGGGACACTGTGCGGCGGTGAAGATGTATAGTTCGTTGCCACCCTTGCGTGAGTGGCGCAACAGCTGTGCTTTGTGCTGCAGTTCATCGAGCAATAATGCACGCTCGACAGGTGCAATGACTGATTCCATCTATAATAATGATTTGTTTCGCTTGAGTTAATGACTGCGCCGAGAGTGGGCGCGGTTGTTGGTCAAAAAAAAGAAAAACGGTTATTGGCACTGGGCGCGTAGCCATTGTGCCCACTCGTGGGGTGTGCGTGCCTTGTCCGTGAATGTCTGCCAGGGAATGGGCTTGCCGATGCGGATGCCGAACGTCTTGTTGCGGGCAGTGCGCATCATCTGGCGCGGCAGGAGTATCAAGCCGATGTTGAACTTCATGCCCAATACGCGGCGGAACCACTCCAGTCCGTAGAAGGCGATGGAGTTGCGTCCCTCGAAGTGCATCGGTATGATGTCGCGCTGGCTCTCGATGGCCTGCGTGATGACCGACTTCTTCCACTCGATGTCCTGGATACGTCCGCCCATGAAGCGGCTGCAGAAGCCGGCAGGGAAGGAGAGCAGCTGTGTCTCCGGGTCATTGTAGGCGGCATCGATGGCCTCCATGTCTTCGCGGCGCTGGCGTCCCAGGGTGTTGACGGGCAGGAAGTTGGGCTGCAATGCCACAATGTACATCAGCATGTCGTTGACTATCACCTTGAACTTGGGGTATCTGTGGCCCAATATATTGATGTACGATATGCCGTCGAAAGCGCCCAACGGATGGTTCGAGACGAAGATGAAGCGTCCCTCTGCTGGGATGTTGTCCATTCCCTCCACATTGTACCGGACATTGAGCATCTCGCACATTCCCTGGGCGAAGTCGGGCCCCTCCTTGTGACGCAAGGTGGTGATGACGTGGTTCATGCCGCGCTGGCAGATGAGCCACTCCGCAAAGCGGAACAGCCACTTGGGCACCTTGGGATAGTGCGTGGGCAGTTTGGCCTTGACTACAGCCTCTATGTCTATGAGTTTGGCTTCGTACATAATATTTAAAGGAATTGACAGGGAATTGACAAAGAAGTGACAAGGAAGTGACAGGGAAGTGACAAAGTGACTAAGTACAAAGTGACTAAGTACAAAGTGACAAGGAAGTGACAGGGACGATACAAATACCTAATGGTTAGAAGGTCAGTTGTCATTTAGTTCCAACTTACTTTTATCAATTGTCAATTATCAATTATCAATTGTCTTTGTCCGTCCGGTTAGCCCCCCTAAGCAGGGTGGATGGGGGGTCTTCTTAAGCAGGGTGGATGGGGGCAATTTTTAATTTTTAATTATTAATTATTAATTTTTAATTTGCCCTGCCATTGACCCACGTCTGGCTGATGGAGTAATTGAACGTAGTTCCTTCGAACGGACTCCACCCGCACTTGCTCAGGATGATGTCGCGAGTGACGTGCGTGCTTTGGCTCGGGTCCACCAGAACCAGATCGGCACGTTTGCCGACGGCAATCTCACCGCGGTCGGTCAGGCCGAAGCGGCGGGCAGGGTTGGTGCTCATCAGTTCGACCAGTCGGGGCAGTGTCATGTAGCCCTGGTCCATCAGTTGCAGCGCTGCGAGCAGGCTGAACTGGATGCTGGGCATACCCGATGCTGCACGCAGAGCACCGCCCTGTTTGTCACTCAGTAGGTGAGGGGCGTGGTCCGTGCCGATGCTGTATAGGTCATGGGCCAATGCACGGCGCAGGGCGTCGCGGTCCTGTATGCGTTTGATGGCAGGATTGCACTTGATGAGCGTACCGTGGGTCCTGTAGTCTTCTTGCGAGAACCACAGGTGCGCCGGAGTGACCTCCATCGTGATATTGTCCAAAGTTAATTGAGTCTTCAATTGAGAGATATAGTCCAGCTCCATCTGCGTAGTGAGGTGGCAGACGTGCAGTTGGGCGCCCGTCTCGATGGCCAGTTGTACAGCCATCCGGGTGGTGGCCATACAGGCCTCGGCGTCACGTATCTTGGGGTGGAGCTCGACGGGTACATCTTCGCCGTACAGCGCCTGGAACTGCTGGCGGTGGTGGGCTATGATGTCCTCGCTCTCCGAGTGAATGCCTATCACACGTTGCGTGTTGGCAAACAGGTGGCGCAGACGTTCCTGGTCGTTCATCAGCATCCCGCCGGTGGAACTGCCCAGGAAGACCTTGAATCCGCAAATCTCGTCCCGCTTGGGTGAGTCCGGTCGGCCATACAGCTCGATGGCCTCGTCAATGTTGTCGGCTGTGATGCCGTACCACAGACCGTAGTTGACCAGGCACTTCTCGCGGTAGAGTTGATGTTTCTGCTCCAAAGCCTGCGGGGTGGTCGTGGTGGGCTTGACATTGGGCATATCCAGCACCGTAGTGACGCCGCCGGCCAGTGCAGCGCGGCTCTCGGAAGCGATGTCGGCCTTGAGCGTGAGGCCTGGTTCGCGGAAGTGTACGTGGGCATCGACGCAACCGGGCAGCAGACAGGGAGCACCCTGCTTGGCCTGGCCCGTTACCTCTATGTCAGCGATGGTGGCTCCATCGGTAGTCACTGAGCCGAAGACTACCTGACCGCCTGTGCAGATATTGACGTTGTCTATTCTTTCCATTCCTGACGAGTCGGTTTAGAGTTGTGGAAACTTGCGCGTCCACGAACCGACCTTCAGGCGGATTACGCCGAACACTGCTTCGCTGAATATGCCACCGGACATCTTGCTGGTGCCCAATACGCGGTTGGTAAAGATGATAGGCACTTCGGTTACCTTGGCACCCATCTGTGTGGCGGTGAACTTCATCTCGATCTGGAAGGCGTAGCCCTTGAAGCGGATCTTGTCCAACTCCATCTTGGAGAGCAGTCGTCGGCTGTAGCAGACGAAACCTGCCGTCGAGTCGTGTACCTTCATGCCGGTCACGATGCGTACATACTTAGATGCGTAGTATGACATCAGCACGCGGCCCATAGGCCAGTTGACCACATTGACGCCAGTCAGGTAGCGTGAGCCGATAGCCAGGTCGGCGCCATCCTCGTGGCAGGCCTTGTGCAGGCGGATCAGGTCATCGGGGTTGTGGCTGAAGTCGGCGTCCATCTCGAACGTGTAGTCATATCCGTGCTCGAGCGACCACTTGAAGCCGGCTATGTAGGCGGTACCCAGTCCTAGTTTGCCCTGGCGCTCTATCAGGTGCAGCTGGGAGTACTCCTGCTGCAGGCGCTTGACGATGGCGGCGGTGCCGTCGGGCGATCCGTCGTCGATGATAAGTATGTCAAAGGGGTGGCTCAACCCGAACACATATCGAATGATGTTCTCGATGTTCTCTTTTTCGTTGTAGGTCGGGATGATGACCAGACAACGGTCGCCATTGGCCGATTCTTGTGTTGCGCTCATTTCAGTGTATTATGCGAATTATTTAAGTGCGCAAAGATACTAATTTATTGTGGAAATTGGGTACAATGTGCACTTTTTTTCCAATATTTTGAAAAATATTTCATTAATTTTACTTTTTTATTGGAATTATTTGTACTTTTGTACTCCTTTTTGTCCCGATTCAGTGCGAGGTTGCTTCAATCACGCTCCGAAATTGGGCAATTCATCACATAACCAAATCATTAGAAATCTTTAATCATCAGTGAGACTTTTTTCGATTGTCATATTGTGCTTCATGGGTTGTTCCTCAATGTGGGGTGTCACTCTGCACGATGCCAAGGCGTATGTGTCCAATGGTCAGTATCCGCAGGCCGTCACTGCCCTGCGTACATTGATTGCCCAACCAAAGTTCAAGAACAATGCCGAGTGCCGCAAGTTGTTCGGCCAGTCGCTCTGCATGACGGGCGACTACGAGGAGGCGGTGCCGCACCTGGAGTTTGCCGCCAAGCGCTCCAAGACCGGCGCATGGTGGTATCTGGGCATCTGCCGACAGCATTTGTATGACTTTGAGGGAGCCATCACGGCGCTCGAGAAGTATCGCCAACTGATGACGCGCAGTGAGTATTGGACCACGCGCACTGACTCTGTTCTGGCCGAGTGCCAGATCGGTCTGAAGGGTGTGAGCCATGTCCAGGCGGTCGAGGTGATAGACAGCCTCATCGTGCCCCAGCAGCTCTTCTTCAGCCACTATCTGCTGGGCGCCGAGTCGGGTCGTGTGCTCAATCCAGCCAACTGCGGCGGTCGTTTTGCTGCATTGGCGGACAGCACCGATGCAGTGGTGTTCGAGAATCAGGCTGCTGACTACCGTCTGATGTCCAGCCGTTCTGCACAGGGGTACAAGCTCTATGAGTCGCACCTCTTTGCCGATGCCTGGGAGGAGCCCCGTGTCGTTGCTTCGATCGATGCCGGCACACGTCGGTTGTGCTACCCCTTCATGCGCAGCAACGGCGAGACGCTCTTCTTCGCCTGCGACAGCACGCCTGGGTACGGCGGACTTGATATCTACAAGACGCACTACAGCACCGACACTGAGTCGTACTATACGCCCGAACGTCTCCCCATGCCGTTCAATTCGCCCTATGACGACTACATGATGGCTATCGACGAGACGCATCAGGTGGGCTGGTGGGCGACCAACCGCAACACCGAACCCGGTCAGGTCTGCATCTACCTGTACCGTCTGACCGATACGCCCCGTTACCTGGAGGGACGTCAGCCCGACCGTGCACGCATTGCCTCGATAGCCGATACATGGCGCAATCCACGTGGGTACGAGGCGTTGATCGAGGAGATTCAGACTGCCCCGCAGTTCCTGGTGGAGAAGGAGGTCATCCGTATCCCTATCAGCGACGGCCGGGTCTATGCCTCGGTCGATCAGTTCAAGTCGGCCGAAGCGCGCTCGCTCTACGAGCAGTCGCTCCAGACCGAGGAGACGCTCCTCACCGTGCGCGGCGAATTGGACTCCATGCGTCAGGAGTATCATTCGGCCAATGCCAAGCGTCGTGCCGAACTGCGTAAGCGTATCCTCCAGGCGGAACAACAGGAACAGCAACTCGCTGACCGTCTTAAATCTATGCAAAAGAAATACCGAAACTTGGAAATATCGAAGAAGTAGTTTCTTTTGGGAAAAATCTCTATTGCATGCAGATTGATCCCTCCGAAGAGCATTGCTCCACGTGTATGCTGTCTTCTCTTTGTTTCCCGAGTGTAATAATAATTTTACAAACTGTACGGTTAGAAAACGAATAATATTTTATTTAATTTTTGAGAGAAAGCGAAACTTTCGAAATAAACGAAAACCTACGGTTTAAAAGTTGTGCGAAGATGATTTTCGCTTTTTTCGAGTTTTTCGTGTTCAAAAGAAATTAATTTTGCTTTCTAAAAATAATATTTTTTGCGTTGTTCATATCAACCGTACAGGTCTAAATTTTTCAATTATGATTCCAGAATCCGAATTTGTTATCAACAGCGATGGAAGTTGTTTCCACCTCCATCTGCGTCCAGAACAGTTGGCCGACAAAGTCGTTATGTGCGGCGACCCCGGCCGAGTAGATATGATTGCCTCCTTCTTCGACAGCAAGGAACTGGAGGTCTCCAGTCGTGAGTTCCATACCATCACCGGCACTTACCACGGCAAGCGCATCACGGCTCTCAGCCACGGCATTGGCCCCGACAATATCGACATAGTTGTCAATGAATTGGACGCCCTGAAGAACGTCGATTTCCAGACGCGCGAGATATTGCCCGAACACCACACGCTCGAGATGGTGCGCATCGGTACTTGCGGCGGTCTGCAGCCCAATGTCCCCTGCGGCACCAGCATCGTCTCGGGCATCAGCATCGGTTTCGATGGCGTGCTCGATTGGTATGCTGACCGTGACTCGGTGTCGGACCTCGACTTCGAACGTGCCTTGACCTCCTATATCGGCTATCCACGTCGTGCTGCCGATCCGTACGTTGTCCGTGCTGACGAGGAACTGGCAGCCCGCATCTGTGGCGACGATTGCGTGATGGGTGTCACCATCTCGGCGGTCGGTTTCTATGGTCCCCAGGGTCGAGTCCTGCGTCTGCCTATCGCGGCTCCGCTCATCAACCAACGCATTGAGTCGTTCGAGTATCAGGGCCACCACATCACCAACTACGAGATGGAGTCTGCCCCTCTGGCCGGATTCTCCCGTATGTTGGGCCACAAGGCGGTCACTGTCTGCAGTGTAGTTGCCAACCGTGTGGCGCTCAACAGCAATCCGAACTACAAGGACGCCATGCGCCAGCTGGTTCAGAAGGTCCTCGACCGTATCTGATTCCCACTGGCCTAATACCCTTATAATGCACAGGTAATACCCTTGTACTTCCATCTTGGGAACCTTTTTAACTACATAAATTCGATTTTTGCCGGAGTGCCTAGCGCTCCGGCTTTTTTTAACCTTGGGCCATTAACCGTTTAATACTTCGTTAGGCAGCGGGCCGAAGGTCCGTGGGAATACAGGCGGGGCGTGAGACCCCGCTTTCCACAGTAGCACGCAGCAGATTGTATCTCCCATTAAACCTTAACCATTATACCCTAACCCATTTATTGGCTATGCCCAACAGATGCTTCTGCGAAGTTTCAGCGTAAGTGCAGTGTAAGACATTTTACTTACTCTTCACTTACGCTTCACTTACTCTCACTCTATTTCCCGTTTGTGCTGTCAGTGCCTTTATCGAATCCCGAAATTCGCTGGCGCTCACGCTGGGCTCGGAGGTGACGGCACTGCAAGTGCACAGCCTTGGATGCTGAGACAAACAGGGCATAAGATTCTTGCTGATATTTTCTATGCAAGAGCTGCGTTTTGCCCAATGGTCGGTTAAAATCATCCATAATTGGAAAAATTCCGCCTAAAGGTGTGATTGTTTCAGGTTTTATTTGTATCTTTGCCATGTCTTGTTATGAATTCCTTGTTTTTTGATTATTTTCGCAGCACAAAGATAAGTGAAATCTTTGACAAGATAAGACCATGGGTAACTTTTTGTTGCTCAGGTTATTATAAAAGATTATGAAAAACATAGCTGCGGATTCTAGGATAAAATTATCTTCTATGAAATTAGAATGTGTTTTTCAAGCTTTCTATATTATTTACGAAAGCCAAATAAACAAAACAGAAATCACAGTTTTGGATGATTTAAAAAATATTATTTCAAATAAAATTTATACAAATGATTTAAAATTAGATAAAATATCATTTGATTTCATAAACATAGGAAATTTTAAATGTCGCACACGCCCATATTATTTGGCGGTGCGAGACATGGAGAAGGATAACCCAAGAGGTCCTTACTCTCTTATGGCATTAGTGTATGAGATTCCACTGCTTGAAAGCGAATTTGTCAAGGTTTCAGAGGAAGAATTGCCGACATACATTGGAAAAATCGTCTTAAATGTTCTTGAATCGCACAACGTACCCACCAAGATACGTAAGCAGTTCGATAGAGAGCGATTCATCGCCGATGTCAGAGACTTCTTCGTTCGTGTGAAGGGCTGTAAGTTGTAATCTCTGAATTGCAGAAACATTGAAACCTTTTCTCTGTAACCACTCCTCGAATAGAGTGGTTACGGAGAAATTAAATACTCTTGTTGAAATATGAAAGAATCTATTTTTTTAAAGGCATTTCTTGCATTAGTTTTACATCTATGCTATATAGGAGTTTTTGCTCAGGCACCCATTGATATGGCGGCTAAACTCGGAATAAAGGAAGATATCGAAAAACTTGATTCACTTGTAGTACGAAAATTGAAGAAAGATAATTTGTTAAAGGACTTTGATAATCTTCGGCAAATTCATGTCATTATCTTGAGAAAACGTCGTAATAGTAGAAATTTAACAAAGAAAGACTGGATGGACTACTCTTTTCTTGACTTTTTGGAACCAGAATATGTCAAAGTTAGAGAAAAAAAAATTGGTAAAAAAAAGAAATATCTTTACGCACTTACATTTCTGTTTACTTTGGATGGGCATAGATTGGAAGAATATACAACAGGTTTAAACTATTTTAATTTATGTGCAAGTGATATGCCAAAAGATTTATTATCCTTAGATAAAAATGATTTAATTTTTACAAGCAGTTTTGACCCGAATCTATACGAATTAAATAAGAGGGAATATGTTGTTATAAAAGATAATGTTTTATACGGCTTTGAAGATTTTTCCGATTGTGAAAAATTGATTCCTTGGGAAACCTATATTTCGAGTAAATATTGGGAATAACTATGGGCAATGCGGAAACTGAAGAGAACGGCAATATAGTACGCCGGACCCTTTATGCAGGTGATTATGAATAAGTCACCGAGTAAAGCGGGTGAGACGTGGAAGATTGGCGAACCTATTAATGGAGAAGGCAGATACGGACAGACATGGCTTGAGAATCGCAAATTAAGAATGAAACCGACCTCTGGTTTTATGACTAACAAATATCAACTGTGGATGGAAGAGAAACGGCGCAGGTGAAAAGTTCCGTGGCTACCACCCCATACCGGACTAACCGAATATCATGCACAAACGATACATGAAGAAAGGAATGTCCGAGATGCCATGTAGCTGAGCTCTAAATCCCTTTAATTTAGAATTTAGTGACTCCGCAGATGCGTTAGAGGATCTGTTGATGAAGTAATTCAAGACTTCAGTCTCTTTAGATTTGATACAGTTTCTGGCAGCTTTGATTTCCCTCAGAGTACAGCTGCTGACCTCTTTGTACCATTCATGGAGTTTGTCTTTGGCGTCCTCTACAGAGATTTTCATCTTGAAGATAGATCTTACTTTGGAGATTAAGGAGTATCCTTCTCTCATGGTAGGATACAAATCGAACAGAAGCCTGGCACGCTCTTTCTTGTGCTCTCCATAATTGTTCTATCTTTGCGCATAGCTAAGGAAATTTGTATCTGATATTTTGCTTTTTACAAAGATACTGATTTTGGGGGACATACCCAAATTTTCCTTAGCTTTTTTATGCCTAAAAATTCACTTTTTTGCAAATGCTAAAGTTGTATTACTTATAATATGATTATCTATGAAGCCTAATAATAGATTATTTAAAAAGTTGGGGGGACAGTTCTTGTTTGTAGCTTTCTCGATCATATCCTTTACCCAATGTCATTCGCAAAATGCTGATAATTCAAGTAAAGGTATTACGGAGAATATTGAGCAGGTAGTTTTTAAGGATGGATATAAGGTAGAGATGAGTGATTATTTGTTTCTATTTGACAATGTGACGGATAGAAACACTCCTTTGGTATCTTATCTTAAACGCCAAAAGTACAAAAGAAAATCCAAAGTGAGATTTCCGATTAAAGGCACTGTTGTGGAGCCTATTAATGAATTGGACACTGTGCCAACTCAATTGTTCAAGGAATTCGCTGAATATAATTCTATTTGTATGTGGGCATTGGAAAGAGACTTCAGCCAATATCCTATGAAGAAAGAGGAAATGATTGATTCCTTTCATTTGAAGAGGGAAACAATGATATATTGTGGCCAAATAGCTCTTTCTGAAGAGTTTGACTCCTTTATTATTTCATTGAATGATACAACTCTTTTGAATAATAACATTCTTGCCAAAAACATCTTCATAGTCAATATGAAAGATGATGCTGTCATCACCTCTGTGGTCAACTTATTTAAATATGTAGAAAAAGATAATGTTCGGACATCTTCGACGTGTGTGTCTGTTGATGAAAACAAAATTTTCCATAGTGCGGACATATCTTATCCAGAAGAAGACTGTTGCGATAATGCCGATAGTATTGATTTTCAGGTTCATTATGGCGAATCATATCCAGCAAAGTTCATTTGTCCTTTCGATTTCAAATTTGATGAAATGGGGCAGGTCGTTATTTTGAAATGTGAGAAAGATTATTATGATGAAATGAACAGAAGAATTGAATTGAGAACTCGATCAAAGAGTGTGCCAAATGTAAACGAATAAAAGTATGAGTCCACTTGAAAAAGTCCCAAGCTAAAGTTGCTAATAATCAATCATTTCTATCGTTGAATATTTTAAAAAATTGATTTTTCTGAAATAATAGACTTTTACGAGTGGACT
>JAILKE010000047.1 GCA_024694125.1 Bacteroidales bacterium | reverse complement strand
CTCTTTTATCTCCATTGCTCTGTGAGAGTTTATAAGAGTAAGTATGGAACTTCCAATGGTTGTTTTTTCGTCCCTTTTGTCAATTTCGTGTTCTCTTAGAAAGAACGCAGATTGAACGGATTAAAAGGATTGGAACGGATTTTTCGTTTTCGTTATGGTTTTCGGACAACTTTGCTGTTTTTATCTCTCGCAGAGCAAACAGAGTGTAAGAGAGTTTCTTATATGTCCTATCTCTTTTATCTCCATTGCTCTGTGAGAGTTTATAAGAGTAAGTATGAATAAAACAATGGATGATCTTTCGTCCCTTTTGTCAATTTCGTGTTCTCTTAGAAAGCACGCAGATTGAACGGATAGAAAGAACGCAGATTGAACGGATTAAAAGGATTGGAACGGATTTTTCGTTTTCGTTATCGTACGAAGTTTTTGTCTCTCGCAGAGCAAACAGAGTGTAAGAGAGTTCCTTATTTGTCCTATCTCTTTTATCTCCATTGCTCTGTGAGAGTTTATAAGAGTAAGTATGAATATAACAATGGATGATCTTTCGTCCCTTTTGTAAATTTCGTGTTCTCTAAAAAAACTATTAGGAACGGATTTTTTGTTTTCGTTATCGTACGAAGTTCTTTCGTACGAAGTTTTAAAAATAAGCGGGACCGACAGATCCCGCTTATTGAAGAGTGAAAGCTCTTATTTAATCTTGATAGAGACCGCCTTGAGCTGTTGCCAGCCGGCGCGGTCAGTGAGGCGCAACATAAAGTGGTAGTCACCGGGATCGACATCCTCGGGAATCTGCAGGAACTGGTGAGCCTCGTAGCTGGTAGAACCGGCAGGAATGGCGTAGTCCTGGTTGAAGATCCAGGGATTGACAGGATCCTTCTCTTCATCCATCTCACACTCGCTGGCAGAGGTGCTGTGGGTGTGATGGTCGAAGTTGTTGTGTATCTCGATGTTGTAGCTACCCAGCTCAGTGTCATCGCCGAGCAGGAAACAGACTTCAATCTCGTCTCCACGCTGGAACGTCTGGCAATCTGCAGGACAGGCAGCCTCAATCTGGTCGGAGATGGTCGGATAGGTCATATCCTTCTCATCATCATCCGAGTCGCCGCAAGAAATCAGGAGCGGCATAGCCAGTAAAAAAGGATGAAGCTTCATATTGTTCAATATTTTTTAAATACAAGAGGTCAACGGATGAAAGTCAATTCCGTCCAGAGCCGAGATGGCTCCAGACGGAATGAAGATTATTCTTCTTCGTGCTCATCTTCGTCACCATCAGCCTCAACGAGGGTGAGTTCGCTCTCGGCAGTAGTCTGCTGGCCCTCCTTGTCGGTAACGGTGAAGTGCAGGTGATACTCGCCCAGAGGAGCGTCGGCTGGGATTTCGATGTGCTCGTGGAACTCGGTGTTGCGTACGCCGATGTAAGTACCGTCGGTATAAGACTGCTCAATCTCGAACGAACCGCCCTCTTCCTGATGGATCTCGACGTCGATGCGGGCAATCAGACCCTCAGCAACGACATCAGCCTCGAGGTGCAGGTCATAACCTGGATGTGCTTGCTTGGCATTGTCGTGACCAACTTCGGTCAAAGTGATGACTGGTGCAGCAGCCTTATCGTCGTCGTCATTATTGCAAGCTACGAAACCAAGTGAAAGTATAGAGATGAGGGCGCAAGAAATGCCCTTGAAGAAAAGATTTTTCATAACACAAAAAAAATATATAATAGTAAATTAAAAAATAGAAAAAGGAGTTAAGAACGAAAGTAACGTTAAAAGGCGTTGGCAACGTCAGCAACGAGAAAACGGTAGTAATGTAAAGGCGTTCGAATCGTTAATGACCGCCGACTCAACCATCGGGTCATTCTACACTACTCATTACCCTTTACTCTTTACACACTAAAACACCCTTTACTCTAAACAATCAGAACTCCATCGCTACCTTGGCCGAGAAGTTGCGTCCAGGTTCGGGCACATCGATCAGGCGGTAGTAGCTGGTATGATCGTAGTAGCGGCGGTCGAGCAGATTATCGACGTGCAGGGCAGCCTGCAGTTGATATCGGCCCAGGGTGAAACGGTGACCCGCCGAGACATTGAGCGTCCAATAGCCATCGGTTGGTTTTTCGGGAGGAACGATTTCATCCTGCCGTCCTACTACGTGTATGTTGAGAGCGACAAAAGCCGCTGGTTCGTCATCCTTGACGTGTCGTCCTATACAGCACTTGTACTTCACCTCCGTATCGACCGACCACGGCGTGGAGAAGGGCAATGTGTACCCCCGCTTGTCGCCCGACTGCTGACGAGACATGAGGTACTCGCCCTGCACCTGGGTGCTCCAATGGCGGTTCAGACAGTAGGCCCATTGAGCCTCCCAGCCATAGCGCAGCACCTCGGCCTGTGTATAGTGGTAGAGCTGCAGGCCCTCTACATAGTCCGACGTCGGGTTGAGGTAGATATAGTTGGGGAAGTAATTGAGGTATGGATCGACATGTACGCTCATCTTGCCATTGTCCCACTGGAAAGCCACATCAAGCTGGTACGATTCCTCGGGGTCAAGGTCAGCATTGCCCCGTTCATATCGGAAGATGTGGTAGTTGATGCCGTCGGCACCCAGTTCCTTGGGGATAGGCACGCGGAAGCTCTTACCCAGATTGGCCTTGACCACCCAGTCGCGATGCGAATAGTTGATGCCGGCCGACCAGGTCAGGCTGTTGAAGTAACGGTGCATCTGCTGCGAGCGCTGCTTGTACTGCATCACGCCATCGACAGGGGTCTGATACCAGTCGGTGTAGTCGTGTATGTGCGAGTGTACATGGTCGTAGCGCACGCCGGCATTGATTATCAGGTCGGGGCGTATCTCGTAGCGGTCAGCCAGATAGGCGCCCAGACTGTTGTTCTCGAAGTCGGGGATGATGAATCCCCATCCACGACGGCGGTTGTGCTGGTACTCCTCGTTCACGCCCGACTGCAGGGTGTGTCCTTCGCCCCACGTGAGCCGCATCGACAGGTTGGCCGTGTAGGTACTCTTGTCGAAGATGCGTTCGCGCGAGTCGTCCGGCTTCGGCATGTAACCGTGCGAAGTCGGCTCGGACAGTTCCTGACGGTAGTTGTTCTGGTATGCCAGGTCGGCCTCCATTCCCATACCACCGCTGCGCCACGAAGTGTGGCTGTGCACCTTGAGGTGATTGACCGACTGATAGGGCAGGTCGATGTCGCGCGACGAATGGTCGTAGTCAATATTGGACAACCTGACCTCCAGACCGTGGGCATTGGCGAAGAATCCGCTCTTCGAGTAGCTCTCCGACACGCGCAGGTCGGTGTGGAAATTGTAGCCGGCATAACCGACCATCACACTGCCGTCGCGCTCGTGACCTGCCGTATTGCGCAGGCGTTGGTCCTTGAGCTGAATCCAGTAGGAATAGTACTGTATGCTGTCCGTAGGCACGCGATAGTCTCCATAGTCCAACATCGTCACGTGGGCACGATAGAAGAAATGTCCCAGCAGACCACCCACCTTGGCCGACATACCGACCTGACCGTTGTTGGTGCGGCCGAACAACTGTACGGCGCCCTCGATACGTTCCGTGGGTATGTGGTTCGAGTAGAGTCGCAGCACACCACCTATGGCATCGCTGCCATAGAGCAGGGCGGCAGGACCCTTGATGATCTCCGAACGATCGACTGCGAACTGGTCTATTTCCAGTCCGTGATCGTCGCCCCACTGCTGGCCCTCGTGCTTGATGCCGTCCTCGGTAACGGCCAGGCGGTTGGAGCCCAATCCACGGATGGTGGGTTTGGACTGTCCGCTGCCTATACTGATAGCCTTCACGCCCGGCATGTGCTGCAGGGTCTGCATCAGACTACCGGCGAAGTTCTGCTCCATGAACTCGCGGCTGATACGCACGCTCGTCTGAGAGCTCCTCATCTGGTAGTCCCGCTGACCATTGCCCGTCACTGTCACGTCGTTGAGTACGACGGCAGTATCGGTCATAGCACCGGCCAAACAGAGGCTGGCTAACCATAACGATGTCATTGGCTGTTCCTTTCTAAGGGGAATACGACCTGCAGTCCGTACATTATTTGCCCGATACCGACATAGCGGCAACAGGGCCTGCGGGCCGTTGCTTTAGGGGTACAATAAATCTGTGGAATAAACTATTCGCGTGGCACTACTGGCAATGCCACCGCCGGCTATTGCGCCGTATTACTTCATGCTATTGATGCAGGTGGTGCCCTCAGGCCCACTATGCCGTGCACCTGCCTGCATACGCTCTGGGTCTGGGTGCCGCGGCTGATTATTTCGGTTGGATTGACTATGGCTGTCACCATAACGGTGGCAGACAGATATGGCAAGGTCAGGAACTGGCAGAGAACGCACTCATGCAGTGTGACCGTAGCATCGGTGATGTGTCCCGGGCAGTCCTGGTGGCTCTCGCACTGTGGGCACTCGGCTGCGCTGAACGGACTGTCGGTATGGGAATGGAGCGACGCGACGAGCAGTATTGGCAGATATACTGCCAACAGTATCAATCCCGCAATATGTCGGTTGTCTCGTTGCTTCATACTCTTTTATCTCGGACCTCTTCTCCAGAGGTGGCCCAATTTTTCGGGCGCAAATATACGTATTTTTCTTCACAATTGCAAGTATTATAAAAAAAAACGAAAAACTTCGTACAAAAACCAAAACGAAAAGAACTTCGTACGAAAACCAAAACGAAAACGAAAAACTTTGTACGAAAACCAAAAACGAAAAAACCCCTTCCTGTTTTTTCAATGGAAGGGGTCAACACGAGCGAAGCGAGTATTAACAGCCCATCGGGCTATTAACACGGAGTATTAACACGGAGTATTAACACGGAGTATTAACACGAAGTTTTATCACGTTAGTATTCGAACGAGAGATTGATGTAGATGTTGCGGCCCTTCTGGGGAATGTCGCACCAGTCGGCATAGGTGGTGTAACGCTTGTCCAACAGGTTTTCCACACCGGCACGCAGAGTAACGTGCGACCAGGAATAACTGCCCTGCAGATTGCATATAGCCCAACCGGCACTCCGACTCTCACCATACTTGCTGCCATAGTGGTGCTGTCGCGCATTGCCCTGCCACTCCGCCTTGCCACGGAAACGTCCTACCTGGACCTCAGCGACAGTGCCATAGACCCATGGAGCAATCAGCGGCAGTGCCTCCCCCTCCTCATCACGGCCAATGCTGTAGCCCGTCCGGACGCTCCACTTCAACCAGTCGAACAGGTCCCATGCCGATGTGAGCGAGAAGTTGGCAATAGTGGCATGGTCGATGTTGGCATACACCTTGACACCCTCAGCAGCAACCGTCATGGCACTGAGACGCGGTTCAAAGCGTCCGATGATGTAGTCGGAGAAGAAGAACCCGCTGGCATCCAGGTTCAGGGCATAGCCGTCAGTGCGCCATTCATAACTGCCGTTCAGTTCGACCGCACTTTCGTTCTTCAACCGGGGATTGCCGATATAGTCATACTGGTCGAACGTATTGTTCAGATAATAGCCATACGCCTCGGTCACGGTCGGAGCCCGGCTGCCCCAGCCCGCTCCGACCGAATAACGGGAGTGGGCGAGCGAGACCTGGTAGCTGGCAGAGATGCGTCCCGTCACCTGCTGATACTGCCGTTTCATGCCCGGGAAGAACACACTGAGTGCGTTGTACCCCTCCTGGTTATTGAGCCGCTGATGTTGCCACGACCACTTACCCGACAGATGCAGGGAGCGGGCATCGGACAGCGAGATACGGTCCGACAGCGCCACTCCCGTGTTCAGTGTCCCCACATCGGGCCATGTCACCATGTACATGGGTGCTGCTCCGCCAGGGTACATGGTCATGTCGGCAAACAGGCGGTTGTCATACAGGTCATAGTTGGCCGTCAGGAAATGGCGACCCCACGCTGCACGCAGCAGGCTGTACAGGCCTGCAGTCCAGCTTTCGCCCGGCATGTCCATGTGAATCTGAACATCAGGGCGATGAGTATCGTCCATCACATGAGTGATGTGGTTATAGTACACCTTGGTCTCCCACGACTGCAGCGCACGGTCCTCCCACTCACGTCTGTATGCCAGCGAGGTGATGAATGCTTCGGCCTTGGCTACATCCATGTTGAGTGCCGGATAACCCACATCCGTGGCGCGGTCAAAGATGAAGGTTCCCTCGATGGAGCCATGTTGCGCCAGGCGGAACCCGAAATTGTCGTAGGCATTCACCTTCTGAAACTGCGAGAATTGGATTTCACGTCCACCACCCTCCTTGTAATTGTCAGCGCGGCGGTAGGACACGCCGCCATTGGTATAGAATCCCTGCGTGGACACGGCAGCATCCGCCCCGAACACCCGCTGCTGGCCGTTGCTCTCGTAGCCCAGGTCGCCACCCATGCGGAAGCGATCCGAACCGAATCCAGCGCGACGCAGTTTCAGGTCCAACGACCCGCCTATGTTGCCCGTTGCCTGCGGGTTGCCGTTCAGGCCCGAGTTGAGCAGGATACTCTGCAGGTTACTGCTCTCCACATAGCTTGTCACTGGGTCCATCTTGTCGGTGCAGGCATAGAATATCTTCATACCATCGATGGAAGTAGATACACGCTCCGTCTGCATGTTGTTGATGACAGGCTCCCACGCATACGACCCACGGCGCACCAGGTTGACACTCTTCAGTTCGCGCAGATGTTCGTCGATGGACGCTACCTGCCCCTTGACCGAACGTTGTGCCCCCAGTTCACGCGACACGACCACAACCTCATCCAGTTGCTGTGATTCAGTTGTGGTCGTGTCTGGGAGCAATATAATTGACAGTAAAACAGTCTCTATAATCATATCGCTTTATCCGATTCATATTGTTACATCCCAGTACAAAGAACTGTAGCCATTGTCCAGGTCATCGCCGCCTGCCACTACATTACCCTGGCTGTCACGTACCGTGAGGTGTATGCGCCACAGACCGGTCATGGTCAGGTTCACAGTACCCTGATAGACTCCGCTTGTCTGCTTGGTGAGTGCCACATTGTCAGGCGATGTATGGTTGCCCATGTCGGGCATACGGGGGTCAATCTCTATGGTGAAGGTCTCGTCGGCGGCGCCATAGGGCAACTCACGGTTCTCGCCCTGCACAGACACATAGGCCTGGATGGTATTCACACCGGTCTGGAAGTCTATAGGGTTCACGACCGACAGGTAGTAGGGCTTGCCGTCGATCTTGAACGACTTGACCCAAGCCTGGCCTTCAGGCAGTGCATCTACAGTGATGGCTGCAGGTTCAACCTGTGCCGTGCTGCCCAGCACCTCTACTTCGTAGGACAGGACCCAGTCACCAGCCTGACTGGTCGGCATCACGAACGATACCCACCCTCTGCGTACCGCCAGATAGTTGTCGTTGAAACTCTCGACGCCCTCCGATGCCGGAGCACTGTGGTACATATCCATCTTGACCATGTGCATGAGCGGGGTCAGGTTCTTGATATCGAAATTCTTGATATAGTTGCCAGTCACCTTCTTGGTGGCGACGAAGTAAATCTCGTTATACCCTGTATGGAATGTATCGGACTTGGCATAGGCCCAAACATTGTACAATCCGTCCACCTCGATTGACAGTTCGGGCAGGATATGGACTGTCTGGATAAACTTATACACCTGCAGTGCCTCCTCGGCGGTGCAGCAATCTACATCGTCAGTGATGGTGATTCCCTCTATCACGATACCATTCTCATCGTCATTACTGTTGCACGACACCAATCCTAATGTCGTCATTGCCAAAAACATTAATAATACCTTTCTCATGACTTTAATTATTTATTTGAAGTTCATATCTCTGGGAGCTAACGCTGCTCCTGTCCTTTGGGGAGTCGTTGTTTACCCTTAACCATTACTCTTCTAAAGACGGTGCAAAGGTACAGGCTTTTTTTCATTCCCGAAATCCCTCTTGAAGGGTAATCTGCTACCGCATCTGTGGTACAACTGTTACGCGGGGGCCAGAAAAAAAGGAGCGCTTCATCTCGAAGGGCTCCTCCAATCGAATTGATTAGCGAATATCATTTAAAAAAATTATTATGGCTAAGATAAAAAATACAAGTTTCGCAACTCTTCAACTTGCTCACTTTCAGTAATGAAGGGGAGTAAGGAAAATAAAAAAAATTATAGTTAAGAATTAAAAATGAGTAGTAAAAGTGACGTTTGTCATCACTGTCGGGAGTTTTCAGAGGGAGTTTGTATCGTCCCTTTCACTCCCCTTTTACTACTTTATTTAGCCTTTCCTTACTCTCAACTGAAGCGTGCGAAAGTTGAGTAAAATATCTTCCAATACTAAATCAACGGCAAAAAATAGAATATCTGTATTAATTTGTTATTTCCTCTTTACGGCACGGACCGAGCCGCCCTGGTAGCTGTAATAGCCAGCCTGGCCGGCTCCACCGGGATAGGATAATTATTTGGATAGGATAAAAAATGAACTGACAGACAGAGTCGCTGCGCTGTCTGCCAGCTCGGTAGTATCTCTAAGGGATATGAATGAAATCAATAGCCTGGATTCTGAGGTGTAATACCCAGATCCTCACCTCTCAGACCTGTAGGAATAGGCTGGCGGTAGTGCTTGCCGCGCACGTTATTGTACTTGGCCTGCAGGTGTTTGTGAACCTTGGCGAAGAAGGAGCGCTGGGCAGTGTTGTAGGTATTGCCGGTGGCTGTTTCCCAATCATCAGAGAAGTGCTTATATTTGCTCACTTCCAGCACCGAGGCAATATAATCCTTCCAACGGGCATGGTTGATGAGGTCAACCTGTTCGTAGGTGAACTCGTAGTCCCATTCACGCTTGATCTGCTCGAAGGTCGGTGCGCTCACAGTCTCGATGCCGGCACGGGTACGGAGCTGATTGAATGGTTCGGCAGCCTCACTGTTGCGGCCCAGCTGAACGAGAGCCTCGGCCTTGGTGAGGAGCACCTCGGCATAGCGCAGTTCGATACGGTCCACGGAGTTGTAGGTGATTTCGAGGTTCTCAGCATCTTCATAGCTCTGGTCCACACCCTTGCCGTTGATAGGAGTATAGTAGGGCGAACGATAGTTATATGTAAGGCCATCCTCAGGATTGGTCAGCTTGACAAAGTAGGTCTTGGCCAATCGCTTGTCGTTGGGGTACTCGGCATACCAGTTGTCGTAGAGGTTATCATCAGCCACCTCGGTGTGATTGTCAGTCAGGCTGCTGCCGTTCTCGCCGTTCTGAAAGGGGAAGGTCCATGAGCAGTGGGTCTGGTGGTTGCCCTGTGCATCGTAGGCATCACCGTCGTGAGCGATGGTGAGCAGGTGCTCATTGGTCTTGCGCTTGTTGCTCTCATATTCGCGGCCGAAGAGCTTCGAGAAGTCAGGATCGAGCGCGAGTTTTCCGCTGTTGATGACCTTGTCGGCATACTCGACTACCTTCTCCAGACGGGCTGGGGTAGTGGTGAACGATGGGTCGGTCTGAGTGGCAGCAATAGCTTCGACCTCGGACTGCGAGAGCGGGTTGTCGCCCCAGAACAGGTATGCACGTGCCAACAGAGCCTGTGCTGCCTGCTTGGATGGAGTACGTGGATCGCCGTCGAAGTCCTTCAGCAGGGATTCGGCTTCGGTCAGGTCGCTGATGACCTGTGCGAACACCTCGTCGATGGACTTACGCTCCGTCGTACTGCCGCCCTCCTCGGTGAAGACCGGCACCTCGCCCCACAGCTGCACCAGTTTCAGATAGGCCAGGCCGCGCAGCAACTTAGCCTTGCCCACTGCAGCATCATAGCCGGACTGAGTTATGCTGCCTATCTCGAGCGAGTTCTGGATTGTGACGATAGCCTCGTTGGCCTGTGCCACACCGAGCAGCAGGTGGTTGAAGATTTTCACCTGGTACCAGGTGCTGGGCTGCTGCTCGAAACGGCTGATCACTGGACCCGGTTCGTCCTCTTCGCCCTCGAAGGAGATGAGTTTGTTCGATGCACTTTCAATGATGAAGGTGAACGAGGAGCTGAGTGGCTGCCAATGACTATATATACCATTCACGAGCGCTACGGCGCTGGCATCGTCCGATACGACGTTCTCGTTGGTCACCTGGTTGTTGTTTTCGCTGTTGTCATCATCGTCCGAGCATGATGACGCTCCTGCCCAGAGAGTCGTTGCTGCCAGTGCAGCAACCAGATACTGTCTTGTTCTAATCTTGTTCATAGTTGATCTTTTTTAATACCTTATTTTCAATCTGCTTTTTTGGTTTTTTTGTTCTTTTTTGCTGGTGCAAAGGTACGGCCTTTTTCTCGATCCCACAATCGCCTACTCAAGGCATTTCTCATACCACAAATATATGAAATGGCGTGCGGGGAGGGCTGTAACTGGGGTCTGAACCACATATCAGAGCGATACATTCACGCCGAACACCAGACTGCGCGAGGCGGGGTACTTGCCATTGTCCGTGCCGCCCGCCACCTCGGGGTCATACCCCTTGTAGGGCGAGAGGGTGAAGAGGTTGCTGCCTGTAGCATATATACGTACCTGTACAGGAGAGGACTTGGGCAGGTTCAGCCGATAGCCTACAGTCAGATTGCGCAGTTTCAGATAACTGGCATCCTGCACATAGCGGCTGTCGATGTATGAGAATGGTCGGTCGTTGCCAGCATAGGGCAGTGTATTGCCGCCGCGCTCAGCGGTCCAGGAGTCCTTGACCGTAGCGAGCACATTGTACGAGTCGCCCGTCTGCTCCAGTCTTCTGCCCAGGGCATTGTACACCTCGTTGCCATGACTGCCCGCAAAGGAGGCCGTGACATCGAACCCATAGTATTGGAACTGGGTAGAGAAACCATAGGTGAAGTCGGGCTGGATACTGCCCAGTATCTGACGGTCGTTGCCATCTACCTTGCCGTCGTGGGTATAATCCTCGAACTTGAGGTCACCTGCCTGGGGAACAGAACCGTTCACCAGGGGGAGTGCGCTCACGTCCTCGCCCTGCTGTACGATGCCGAGGAACTTCAGCCCGAAGAATGAGCCGAGCGCCTCGCCCTTTCGCAGGATCTGTTCTTTGTCCGCCCCCTGAATGACATTGTTCGTGGTGCCCATGTCGGAAATCTCGTTGTAGTTGTGTGCGACATTGGCATTGGCAGTCCAACTGAAGTGACGGCGCTTGAGGAGCGTGCCGTTCACAGCGAACTCGACGCCCTTGTTCACCACGTTACCCACATTCTGTATCTGGCTGGTCACGCCCGATGCAAATCCCATGGGCACATCGATCAGCAGGTCCGAGGTTTTCTTGTAGTAGGCATCAAGCACGAAGCTGATGCGGCCGTTGTACAGTCCCAGGTCCACGCCCACGTTGTGGCAGGCGGTTGTCTCCCACTTCAGGTCGTCATTGGCGGTGTTCTGTTTGGCGTAGCTCGATGAACCTGCATAGGAACCTGTTGAATAGGAGGTGGAGAAGGCATAGTCACTGATCTCCTGGTTGCCCACCACGCCACTGGTCAGGCGCAGTTTCAGGTAGTCCAACCAACTCAGCAGTTGGGCGAACCGCTCCTTTTCCACATTCCACGACAGACCCAGTGACGGGAAGTACCCCCAGCGATGGTCCTTCGAGAAACGGCTGGAGTGATCGGCACGGATGGTGGCAGTGACGTTATAACGGTCCAGAAGGGTATAGTTCACTCGCGCGATGAGGCTGTTCAGCGACGACTCGGCTATGCCTGTCTGGGGCGTATAGACGTTGGCGCCGTCGCCCAGATTGTACTGCTTCAGTGACTCGTTGGTGAAGTGATTGGTGCTGGAGGAGCTGTAGGTCGAGGTGGTCTCCTGCTTCGTGTAGCCGACCAGTGCATCGACGTGGTGATCGTTGTTGATGTCCTTGTTGTAGGTAGCGGTATATTCCTGCTGCCAGGTGTCGGTCTGGCGATTACCCACACCACCTATTCCCTCATTGGCCAGACCCAGTGAGGTCAGTGCTCCCGAGAAGTAGTTCTGAGTGAGTTTCTCGCTGTTCAGGCCGATGGCAGCCTTCAGCGTCACGTCACCCAGCTTGTAGGTGGTCCACACGTTGCTGAGCAGATAGTTGTCGATGTTCTCAGCGACGCTCTCCTTCAGGTCATAGACGGCATTGGAGGCGTGATCACCTATGGCGAAGTAGGCATATTCGTAGGGATTCTTGAAGTTGTACGATCCATCGGCATTATATACAGGGACGACGGGCGGGGTGAGCAGTGCATAGACGAAACTGTTGGTGATGCCTGCCGAGAAGGGCGACGAATTGTACACCTGCTGCTCCGACGTGGTGAGTCCACTCTGCTTGCTGCGACCGTAGGTGGCATTGACCCCGAACTTCAGGTTCTTCTGCAGGTCCCACTCTACGTTGGTATGGAAGTTATATCGCTCGAAGCCCGAGTTGAGGATGATACCGTCCTGGTCGGTGTAATTGACCGAGAAGGCATAGGTACTCCGTTCTGAACCGCCGGATATGCTCAACTCGTGACTCTGCTGCAATGCTGTGCGCAGCACGGCATCCTGCCAGTCGGTCCCCTCGCCCAGCGCAGCTATCTCCTGGTCGGTATAACCGCCCTTGTTGCCATAGTAGGTCTTCTGGTACTGTGCCCACTCGGAGGCATTCATCAGGTCCAGTTTCCGTGTGACCTGACTGAAGCCGATACTGTAGCCATAGTTGACTGAAGCCTTTGCCTCGCCGCTCTTGCCTTTCTTGGTCGTAATGAGGATGACGCCGTTGGCACCACGCGAACCATAGATGGCTGTGGCGGACACATCCTTCAGCACCTCTATGGACTCTATGTCGCTCGGGTTGATGGTCGAGAGGGGATTGAGGCTGCCGCCTATGGCACCCAGACCTGCGTTGTTGCTGCTCGCATCCTTGAAGTAGATGAAACCATCCACCACATACAGTGGCTCGTTGCTGGCTATCACTGAGTTGCCGCCTCGTATGCGGATATTGCTCTCGGCACCTGGCTGACCACTGGCTGCAGTGACGTTCAGTCCTGCCACCTGTCCACTCAGGGCGCCATCCAGGGTGGCGGAGGTGCTGGTCTCGAACACGTCGGCCTTCACCGTCGTGACCGAACCGGTCAACTGCATACGGCTCTGTGTACCGTAGCCCACCACGACCACTTCATTGAGTTTGCTCATGCGGGCAGTGAGTGCTATCACCACGGACTCCTCTGGGTCATAGACATCCACATCCACCGAGCGGTAGCCTATGTAGGCCACATGCAGGGTCAATGGTGTTTCGGACTTGGTCTGCAACGAGAAGTTTCCGTCTATGTCGGTGACGGTGCCCTTGCCAGCCTCATCCTTCACGGTCACGGACACTCCTATCAATGGTTCGTTGGTCTGGGCGTCGGTCACGTTTCCATGGATATTGGTCTGGGCGAACATGGACATTGGGATTATTGCTGTCAGTATGACTGCCGACAGTCTTTTCATCACGTTCTCTACATGGCCCATGGCTGACAGTCGTGCAGCAGTCTTGCCGTGGTTTGACAGGAATGCGATGTAGGTGTATAAACTTTTCATAATCTTTGATTCTTTAATGATATTCGTCTTTTCTTTTTCTTCTGTTCTTTTGGATCAACACATGATATCTTCTTTGCTTTTATTCGCAACAACAGACGTGCATGAGCATACTTTTCATTTTTGCCTCTTTTTTAGTGTTTTTTTATTCTATTTTCGGAGTGCAAAGGTAGGGGGTTTCCGACTTTCCTGCAATCCCCCGAACACGGCATTCCCATACCACGATTGGGGTATGCCATCAAATTTAATCCCTTTTTGTTGAGTTTCTCCCAATTCTCAACAATTCATCAATAGGGAGGATATTCTCCCAATTCTTGAGGTTATTGAACTTCCCCAATTCTCTTCAATTCTTCAATAGGTGATATTCTCCCAATTCTCATCAATTCATCAAGACAGTGATAATTCCCCCAATTCTCTAATTCTTGAGATTTTTTGAACTTCTCCAATTCTCTTCAATTCTTCAATAGGTGATATTCTCCTAATTCTCATCAATTCATCAAGTCAGTGATAATTCTCCCAATTCTCTAATTCTTGAGATTATATATATATTGAGGGGTTATTTAAGGACTTCTTTATGGTGTTGCCCTTACTCTTCATAACCACGTGAAACCCAGGGCGTTGCCCTGGGCTATGAGGTGTTGCCCCTGCGGGGCGTTCCCGTCCATGTCGTAATTCATTCCCAATCATTTGATATTCCCATTCATTCCCAATCAATTGATATTCTCCGATTCTCAACAATTCATCAATAGGGAGGATATTCTCACAATTCTCTAATTCTTGAGATTATTGAGCTTCTCCAATTCTCACTAATTCTTCAATAAGGGATATTCTTCTAATTCTCATCAATTCATCAAGACAGTGATAATTCTCCCAATTCTCTAATTCTTGAGATTTTTTGAACTTCCCCAATTCTCACTAATTCTTCAATAGGTGATATTCTCCCAATTCTCATCAATTCATCAAGACAGTGATAATTCTCTAATTCTTGAGATTTTTTATATTGAGGTAGTTTCTCCAATTCTCACTAATTCTTCAATAAGGGATATTCTTCTAATTCTTGAGTTGTATAAATTAAAAAAGCGAAGGACATTGAGCCCCTCGCTGACATATAATAACTTCATTCTCTTATATCCAATCGATCTCGACTGCCCCGGCCCCCAGCTCGAAGTGGTACTTGGCAATGCCCATATCCAACTTGGTGTAGCCGATCAGGGAGAATCCCCTCTTGGCCCTGATCTGATGACGGTTGTTCTCGACACCGACATACTCGAACGAGAATTTCTGCTGGTTCACGGCGGTCGGAGCCAGTAGGGCAGCCTCTACACCACTCTTGAACCACGATGGAGTGAGCGCACTGATATTGCTGACCTGCTCGACGGACTTGACCTTATGGCCAGCGCCCTGAGTTTCGCCATAACCGATTGCGACGAAGCAGACAATCTTCTCCCCCTCATCGAGCACATAGGTACCCGGCACCTTCGAGTAACTGACTCCTACCCAGCAGGTGTTCAACCCCAGTGTCTGAGCCAACAATACCAGATGCTCACCATAATAACCTACGCGTTCATCGAGGTCATCGGCTTTCTTTCCCGCCATAACTATATAGTTATTGGCATTGCGGAACTTTCCATACTTGGCCATCGTGCCCTGGAACGCCTTCGGTTCATTCAGGATCAACTGCATGTGCAGGTTCCCCTCGCGGTTCAGGACAGCGATCAGCTCCTCCAGAGCCTTGACCACATCATCGGCTATAGGCTCATTTCTGTATGCCCGCACACTGTGCCGGGCTTCGATTGCTTCTTGCAGTGTCATAGTTTTTTCTGTTTTTGTTTGTGGCTGCAAAGATACGCTTTTATTCTCAATGTTCCATCATACCCGAGTGATTATTAAGCAATTTTTAAGAATCCTCGGCTGCTATGTCAGGGTCAATGGAGGGATTCGACCTCCTTTCAGATACAGAATGTGGGTACCAAACGAATCGATTTGCTGAATATAGTTTGAATATTCAACCATAAATTGAATAAAACATACAAAAGAGGGACGCAGGACTTCCATTATTGCAGAAAAATGTATATCTTTGCGGACTACCAAAATAAAAGGGGGGACTTCTATAAATCTTCGAAAGAGATTCAATAGACGTTCTCCAAAAGTCTAACCAAAAAAATGGGGAATTAATAGGAATCCCCTTAACATGATGAAAAGAACCTTATTTTCTATTTTTCTATTGGGCACATATATCATGATGTCGGCCCAGATACCCTTCGGCAAGGGTGAACTGCGCGTGAGCAAGGTGGCCAGAAATGCCGTTCGTATCCAATACACCACCAACGAGGTCCAGTCCAGTGACCTGCCCGACTGGATATACGTGAAGAAAGATTGCGTGGAGAACCAGGACATCAGCTGCGAAGTGGATGCCGAAAGTCTGACCTTGACCGTAAAGGACAGGGAGGGCAACGCCCTGTTCCGTGCCACTCAGCACCGACTCACTGACGGACAGGCTACCCTGTCATTCCATTCGCCCGACGATGAATCGCTGTTCGGACTGGGACAGTTCCAGGACGGCTACTGCAACGTGCGCGGCCTGTCCCGACGCCTCACGCAGGTGAACACCCAGATCTCCCTCCCCATGATTCTGTCCAGCCGGGGCTACGGCTTGCTGTGGAACAACTACGGTCTGACCGAATTCAACCCCTGCAGCAACAGCGTCCGTCTGACCAAGGCCAATGGCAATGGCAGGACCGAAGAGGTGGACGTGACTACGACCGAGGGCAACAGGAAGGAGTTGCGCCAGGAAAATCTCTTCACGGCTACCATCGACATCCCCGAGACGGGCGACTATGCCCTGCTGCTCGATGTGGGGCAGAAGATGGCACGCCGCCATCACCTGTGCATCGATGGCAACCCCGTGATAGACATGCAGAACATGTGGTTGCCACCTACTGCATCACGGATAGTCCGACTGGAAGCTGGACGCCACTCTCTGTCGGCCCAACTGACCCGCGACGACAACCCTACACTGTATTACGGGCTGGTCCAGGACCAGACTGTCCTGTACTCCCCTGTGGCTACGGCGGTGGACTATACGGTCATGGTCGGCACACCCGATGAGGTGATTGCTACCTACCGCGAACTGACGGGTCCCTGTCCTCCGATGCCGAAATGGGCATTGGGCTACATCCACTGCAGGGAGAGGTTCCATTCTTCGCAGGAGATTCTCGAGACTGCCAACAGGTTTCGGGACGAACAGATGCCTGTGGACATGCTCGTTCAGGACTGGCAATGGTGGGGCAAATATGGGTGGAACGCCATGCAGTTCGACGAGAACTACTACCCCGACCCCCGTGCGCTGACCGACAGCCTGCACCGCATGGGCATACGGCTGATGCTCAGCGTGTGGTCCAAGATTGACCGGAACTCGGCACTGGGCCGACAGATGGCTCAGGCGGGCTATTACATCCCTGGCACCGATTGGATAGACTTCTTCCATCCCGATGCCGCTGCTGCCTACTGGAAAGCCTTCAATGAGAAGTTGCTGCCCACGGGTATCGATGCCTGGTGGCAGGATGCCACTGAACCGGAGAACGACGACCTCGCTGGTCGTCGTGTGAACCAGGGTCGATGGAGCGGCGAACAGGTACGCAATGTCTATCCTCTGCTCGTCAACAAGACGGTCAGCGAAGGTCTGATTGCTGCCGGACGCGAGCCGATGATTCTCACACGCTGCGGTTTCCCAGGCATTCAGCGCTATGGTACGGCGTTGTGGAGCGGCGACGTGGGCAATGACTGGCAGACTTTCCGCCGCCAGATCACGGCGGGACTGGGCGTACAGGCTGCGGGCATTCCGTGGTGGACCTACGATGCCGGCGGGTTCTTCCGTCCTCGGGACCAATACTCCAACCAGGAGTACATCGAACGTATGCTGCGCTGGATTGAGACCAGTGTCTATCTCCCCCTGATGAGGGTACACGGGTACATGAGCAACACGGAGCCGTGGAACTATGGCGACGAGGCGAAGCAGATCATTGCCGACTGTCTCAAGGAACGTGAACGGCTGCGTCCCTACATCGAAGCCTGTGCCGACCGCGTATCCCGTGAGGGCTACACGCTGATGCGTCCCCTGGTCTTTGACTTTGCCGACGACGCGGAAGCGCTGAAACAGGACTGCGAATATATGTTCGGTCCTGAACTGCTGGTATGTCCTGTCACTGAGCCGGGTGTCTCTTCGTGGAAATCGTATCTACCCATTCAGAAGGGTGGATGGACGGAGATTCACTCGGGCAGCCACTATGATGGTGGCCAATATGTCGTCATTCAGGTGGACAAGGCTCACATCCCCGTTTTCCGTAGGTCTCTGCATTGATCGACAACGTGCTCTCTTCCTCCCTGTTGGAAGAGAGCACTTAAACGAAAAACTTCGTACGATAACAAACTTCGTACGAAAACGAAGACGATAACCAAAAAATCCGTTCCTAATTGTTTTTTTAGAGAACACGAAATTCACAAAAGGGACGAAGGATCGACCAATGGACTATCCATACTTACTCTTATAAACTCTCACAGAGAAATGGAGATAAAAGAGATAGGATATATAGGGAAACTCTCTTACACTCTGTTTGCTCTGCGAGAGACAAAAACAGCAAAGCGGTACGATAACCATAACGAAAAAACTTCGTACGAAAACCAAAACGAAAACGAAAAAATCCGTTCCTATCCTTTCAATCCGTTCAATCTGCGTGCTTTTTAGCGAAAAAAACTAAACGCCCTTCAATCGTCGATTGTAACTACATTACTCTTTACTCATTACTCTCTACTCTCGATCGATGTGCGATCGATGTGCGATTGGTGTGCGATTGGAATGCGATTGGAGAGCGATTGGTGATCGAGTCATATCGTACACGAACTGCACACCCATCGCATTGCAATGGAGACCGGACCGAGAGGTAAAAATAGGGGCATCGTTCAGAGAACATTCAGAGCAAACCGTATGCAGGGTCACGCACCTATCCCGCGTGCTTTCCATCTATATCCAGATTCTGTTTCTACACCACATTTCACCCCTCCAATTGTTAAAATTTCGACCAAAAAGCAAAATATTTACAAAATAATTTGGTTTATAACATAAACTTGTCTATCTTTGCAGCGTGAACCGGTCACATCAGGCCGACGACGTGCCCACTGCAGGGGTGCGTCCGAAGTCTAAAAACAGTAAACTTAAAGTATTACATCTTTTATAGAGAAACAACAATGGAAGAAAACAACAATATGACTGCAGAACGCAGTCTGGAAATAATCATGCAACAGATAGAGAGCAGTCGCCGGACCATCTCCGCCAACTTAGCTCCGTCACTCATTTCGTGGGGCACACTCGTATTTGTGTTTGCCCTGCTCATCTCCTACCTGTGGAACCATCATGGCGGATCAGTCTGGAATGTACTGTGGGCAGTGATGTGGGGATGCGGCTACCTGGTGGAATGGCTCATCAACAAGCGCAGGCCATCAGTCCCCAACAGCATCATCAGCAAGACCATTGGTCAAGTATGGAGCACTTTCGGCCTCTTCATCGGTGCGATGGGCATCCTCTTCGGTTTGGCGTTGGGTGGCGTGTTGCCATCCTTACTGACGGTACCGGACGCCGATGTCATGGGCACCCTCTACATCAACCTGACCAGCATCATATCACTGTGCTTCGGTATTGCATCGACCATAACCGGCTCCATATTGAAGAACCGCATCATACAGACGTGCGGATTCATAGCTGGACAGGGCGGATTCTTCGGCGCCATACAGTTCCCCGGGGCAGAACAGCTCTATGTGATGGCAGCCGTAGCCCTGATCGGTCTGATCGTACCGGGATTGATCATCTATTCTACCAATAAGAGATAAAGGATATCGCCTATGTTCAAGCCATTAGACCCACTGCTGCACGCCGAACTGCGCCTGGCCGTAATGTCGTTGCTCGTCAGCACCGAGGAGGCCGAGTTCCCCTACATCAAGGAGCAGACGGGAGCCACGGCCGGCAACCTCAGCGTGCAGATAGACAAACTCTCGGCCGCGGGCTACATTGAGGTGGAAAAGACTTTCAAGGGCAAGAAACCCTGCACCCTCTGCCGCATCACCCCCACTGGTCTGAAAGCCTTTCAGGAGTATATCGAGGCTCTGAAGAGCTATCTGGACGTGAGCTCCAAGTGAGCGACTCTCATAACGAATCACTACCCTCCTGCTCTTGTCTTCGGACCGGTGCGGGAGGGTATATCTATCCCCGGACAACGAGATGACCCGGGCAAAACCATCCATGACCAAACGCGGAGAAAAAGGTAAGAATCACGAAGTAAAAAAGGAAAAAATCAATATAAAAGACACTTTTCCGCCTCAATCCTTGGCAGATTGGGAGAAATATGTATATTTGCACTCAAAATCCTCTCTCAGAAACAGTTCTCTTGGAATGTATCATCGTTGGACTCACTTGGGCCTTCTTCGATTTGCGGAAATGCTATAGTCGTTCTTCTTCCAATCGTTGACTCATGTAGCCTAAGATGCTGTATAGAGGAATGTTTTCCATCCACTCTTGGTCCACGTATGGTTTCATGGAACAACGTAATCCTTTCAAATTCTTTTCTTTCTGGTCGATAGTGATGAACTGTCGGAGCGACTTGCTCTTGACGTTTTCCTCAGCCTTTATTTCCATAGGGATGACTCGTTCGCTTGTTTGTACCAGGAAGTCCAGTTCCTGCGAGGAATTGTCTTTACTGAAATAGTAAATGCTCAGTTTGTCAAGCGATTTCAACTGTTCCAACGCATAGTTTTCAGTGAATGCTCCTTTGAATCCCTTGAATACGTCATTGCTGATAAGCATGAAGCGAGGGGAGGCTTC
>JAILKE010000031.1 GCA_024694125.1 Bacteroidales bacterium | reverse complement strand
GACCTCGCCCTCCTGTGCGACAGCCAGCAGGTGGAGCACCGTATTGGTCGATGCACCCATGGCAATGTCGAGGGTCATGGCATTGAGGAAAGCCTGACGGGTAGCAATGCTGCGTGGCAGCACGCTGGTGTCACCCTCCTCGTAGTACTTGAACGCATTCTTGACAATGAGCTGGGCAGCATCCTTGAAGAGCTGGATGCGGTTGGCATGGGTAGCCAGTATCGAGCCATTACCAGGCAGTGAGAGACCTATAGCCTCGGTCAGTGAATTCATTGAATTGGCGGTGAACATACCCGAGCAGGCACCGCAACCAGGGCAAGCCGAATGCTCGACCACCTCCAGTTCCTCGTCGCTCACGGTGGGGTCACCACCCTTGATCATAGCGGTAATCAGGTCGGCGTTCTCGCCATTGACCTTACCAGCCTCCATAGGGCCACCGCTGCAGAAGACAGCAGGAATATTGAGGCGCATGGCTGCCATCAGCATACCAGGAGTGACCTTGTCACAGTTCGAGATGCAGATCATGGCATCGGCCTTGTGCGCATTGACCATATACTCGACCGAGTCGGCAATCACGTCGCGTGACGGCAGGCTGTACAGCATACCGTCGTGGCCCATGGCGATACCGTCATCCACGGCAATAGTGTTGAACTCAGCTGCATAGCAACCGAGTTTCTCTATCTCGGCCTTGACAATCTGGCCGATTTCGTGCAGATGAGTGTGTCCTGGAACGAACTGAGTAAAGGAATTGACAATGGCAATAATAGGTTTGCCAAACTGCTCGCGCTTCATACCATTGGCTACCCACAATGCGCGGGCGCCAGCCATACGACGACCTTCGGTGGTCTGTGCACTACGGAGTTTAATCTTCATTGTTACTGATATTTAAGCCTGCCCGGTCGTCTGTAGATTACTTAACAACGCATTTTTCGGACGACGCGCAACAGGTTGCTATGCCTCTGTATTTAACTTTTTAATTAGTACCGCCCCTCTGCGGCCTACCCGGTTTTAGGGATGCGGCTTGCAAAGATAAGTATTATTTACCAATAAGTGACAAAAAATGACGAAAAATTTAATTTTTCCCGACATTTTTCTCGTATTTCACCCTAAATCACTATCTAAGTGTGACTAAAAACAGCCTATAGGGTCAATTTTTGTGCAATGCCCTTGGGAAGTTCCTCCACATAATGAGTCACCATGATGAGGGTCTTGTCCGGCCGTTGGCAGAAAGCCGCTATCACCGCACGGACCAGATTGCGACGGTAGGTGTCCAGTCCGTGCAACGGTTCATCGAGGATGAGCAGGGCGGGATCCTTGACAAAAGTGCGCGCCAGCAGACAGAGTCGCTGTTCGCCCGACGAGAGGGTCAGGAACAGGCGGTCCTGCAAATGCTCGATGCCGAAGATGCGCATCCACAGGCGGCACACCTCGACCTGGTCGGGACGGGGTCGCTTGTACAGTCCGACCGAGTCGTGCAGACCCGATGCCACGATGTCGATGGCAGGACGGTTCTCCTTGTAGGCGCGGTGGAACTCGGGCGAGACGAAGCCGATGTGCTTCTTGATCTCCCAGATGCTCTCGCCCGTGCCGCGCCGACGGCCGAAGAGGCTGATGTCGCAGGCATAGGCTGCGGGATGATCGGCGCATATCAGACTGAGCAGGGTCGATTTGCCCGCTCCGTTGCGTCCCTGCAATGCCCAACGGTCGCCGCGGCGCACGGTCCAGTTCAGTCCGTTGTACAGCACCCGGTCGGTATCGGGCAAGGGCAGGCTCAGGTCGCGGATGGAAATGATCTCGTCGGTCTCGCTGCCATCCTGGGTCAGGTTGGCCATAGGGTGTACAGGCAGGTCGAGTATGGCCTGGGTCAGTTCGGGCGACAGGTGCGACTCCGGTGCCGCAGCGAAGTCGGGCAGCGCCGCGAGGTACTCCGCACGGGTCTGCTTCTCCCCCACCTGCATATCGGCCACCTGCACCACATGGGTGATGTAGTCCGGCACGGTATCGAGCATGGAGAGCACCATAATGATCTGAACCTCGCCGCCCTCGACCAGGTGGCGGAAGAATCCGTCGAGTTGCTCGCGCATCGGGGCATCCAGTCCGATGAAGGGGTTATCGACGATGAGCACCTTGGGCCGCTTGATCAGATACTTGAACAACTGATAGCGGCGCATCTCGCCGCTGGAGAGCAGCACCATGCGCTTGTGCAACAGGGGCCGCATCATGAAGGTGTCCAGCAACGGATTGGCGAGGAACTCGGCATCGTCCTCCGCCCCGGCAGCACGGGCGTCATCCTGGGTCAGACCGTGACCGGCAGCGCGTGCATCGTCGGCGCTCAGACCGGTGGCGGACACATTGCCCGATGCCAGGGCACGTTTCAGCACCACCGAGACCAAGGGTGACTCGTCGCGGTCCTGCGAGTTGAATCGCTGCTGGAAGTAATAGGGTTTCTCGACCGACCCGAGGGCATCCTCGAAGGTCAGCTGCACGATGTTACCGTAGGCCGACGGCTTGGTCCCGGGTCCGAAGTCGTACTCCAGACTGCCCTGCAGCAGCAGGTTCTTGCCCGTGATGAGGTCGAGCAGGCAACTCTTGCCCCCTCCGTTAGGTCCCATCACGGCGATATGTTCGCCATCGGCCAGCGAGAAGTTGACCGGGCTCTTCATGCGTGTCTGGGGCAATCGTCCCAGGGCATTGTTCAAAATTATCTTAGACATAAATAAATACTTATAGAAACTTTCAATTCTATTATGAAACCCGTCACCAAATAGCAAATAAACAACGCAAAGATACAACTTTTTTTCCATTTAGAGGCAATTTACCGCAATATCATGCCTTCATTAACATAAAAATAACACATTACACACTGACTTGTCTGATTTTTTTCTATATTTGCGGTCGCAAATTAAAACCTCATCCATGTCAACTCAGAAATTATACCCCCTTATCAAAGATGGCTTGTATGGCTTACAAGATGCTACCGGCCATACCATCCTCTCCCCGATGTACGACTATATCCAAATCAGCGACGATGAAAGACTCCATTACCGCCATCAAGGTTATTGGGGATTGCTTGACCGTCAAGGAAAAGTCATTGTCTCTCACACCCGCAAATATGAGGATGTTGGAGTCGGATCTTACGGTTTCTATTCTGTCACCAAGAAAGACAAAGTAGGACTTATTGACTCCAACGGCCAATTGATCATCCCTTTTTCCTGGGATGAAGATTGTTTGGTTGACTATACCAAGGAGGGCTTCACTCAACCACTCATCATTGTCTCTCGCCATGAGAAATATGGTGCTATAAACCTCAAGGGCAAGATTATAATTCCACTCATATACAGCGATTTATACGCATTTGGAGATGGACTCCTGTATGCCACCCTCAATGATAAATCGGGAGCCATTGACGAAAATGGCAATACCGTCATCCCTTTTGAATATGACGACACAGGTTATTTCCATATTGACAATGGACTCATTCCTGTTGCCAAGGATGGTCTATATGGTTGCATCAACAGAAAGAATGAAGTTGTCATCCCTTTCAAGTATTACGAAATCTACTTTTGTGGCGCCGGACTTATGGAAGTTGCATTGACTCCCGATAAGAAGCAATGGAATTGCATGGACAGAAATGGCAAATTGCTGCTTGACCAACCCTGCAAGAGCATCGACTACTCAGAGGGCAAAAAGGATGTCTTGGATGCTATCATTCTATGCACAGCAAAAAGAGGAAAGCAGTTTCACGCATTGACCCTCAACGGGATACAGGACTTACCCTCTGATGGACAAGCAGTATATTCGGCCGACGGGAAGGTAATCCTCAAACTGCTTAAAAACAAATCCAAAGTCACCATAAAACCTGGAGTAGAACACATTTGTTTAGTTGATTGGCTCTCACAATCTGAAAAAAACACGATAAGGGAAATTATTTTTCTTCCTGACGTTACCCGTATTGGCAAAGGATGGGGAGAACTATGTTATAGCCATGACGCAAACAATCCTGACCTGGACATTTACCTTCCTGCCAGTGTCAACGAAATCGACCCTGAAGCCTTCACTTATGTCATGCCATATCTCCATGCCATATATGCTCACAAAGACTCTCTCAATCACATAATGAGAGTTGTTCCTCCCTACTTGACATCTTACGTCAAAAAGGAACCGGAATGGTGGCAACGGCTGTTGGGACAACTGAAACACATCCACAACCCTATCGGGTGGCACAGCGAGCGATTTCCTATTCTTGGAGTTATTGTGAAAGTAATCATAGTGCTCATTATGTTTTTATTTTCCTTATATTTTGGGAGAGAGGGGTATATCGAATATGAGGACACAATGTTCTCCTTCCACATTCCCGTATTAGTCATTATATTGGGGGTATTCGGATTGGCAGCATTGGGAACACTATGTACAAACGGCTTCAAATGGCGCAAGCTTTTCAAAGAAGACATAAATGACGAAGAGTACAGCAAAGGAATAATGTCCGAATGCTTCAATACATGGTTTCTCTCGCTTTTCGTTCTGACAAATATGACATTTTTCATACTGTTCCATGGCAATGCACATGGAGGGGGCGAACCCCAACAGATACAAGCTCAGATAGCCAAAGTTGAAACGCACAATGGCAAACACAGAAAGTACAAGACCATTAACACGGAGTTCGATATTCCGCCCTATCACATGTCCACTGACGTAAGTATCAAAAGGTCCTACGAAGCAGGGCAAAAGTGCATCCTCTTCTACCACGAGGGTCAATTTGGGTGGAACGTGATTGACTCTATCAAACCCTTATACTAAAAAAGTACCCCACTTCCCATCGATGAGGTTGGAAGGTGGGGTAGCGCTCAAACGAGAGCCCCCTGCCGCAATCGGCAGGGGGCTCTCGTTATACATTCAGACATGATTGTCTATGGGTTGTTTCAGATCGACTTCGCCATGCTCGGCATCGCGGACCTTGTATTGGAGCAGTTCCATGCTCTGGTCCGGTACCAGGTGCATCCCGAAGCCGAAACGCCACTTCCACTTCCACAGTTGGGAGAACAGGCCTCCCTTCTTGAGAAATGCTGCGACGAACGGGTGAACGTGCAGATAGAATTTCTTCACCTTCAGTTCCTCGGTGAGGTACTCGAGTTTGGACTCCAGAATCTCGGGGAAGAGAATAGAGGGCTTGACCACATGTTTGCCACCGCACACGGGGCAACTCTCGGCCGTCTGTACATCCATCACTGGACGTACGCGCTGACGGGTGATCTGCATCAGGCAGAACTTGCTGAGGGGCAGTATATTGTGCTTGGCACGATCGGACTGCATCAGCTCCTTCATGTGCTTGAACAACTCATCGCGGTGCTCGGCCTTGGCCAGGTCAATAAAGTCGATCACGACTATACCGCCCATGTCTCGGAGGCGCATCTGGCGGGCTATCTCGTCGGCAGCAGCCATATCCACAGCCAGAGCATTCTCCTCTTGGTCATCGGCCTGGCGACTGCGGTGACCGCTATTGACGTCGATCACGTGGAGCGCCTCGGTATGCTCGATGATGATGTAGGCACCAGCCTTGCAGGACACGGTCTTGCCGAGCGAGGACTTGATCTGGCGGGTCAGGTCGAACTTGTCCAGAATAGGCATTTCGCCCTCGTACAGGTGAACCACGTCTGCCTTCTCAGGGGCTATCAGATGGACATACTCCTTTATCTGAGTGAACGTGGCTGGGTCGTTAACCCAGATGTTCTCGAACGAGGGGTTGAAGATGTCGCGAAGTAATGCCACGGCGCGACTGGTCTCCTCATATACGAGTGACGGCAGTTGGCCTTTCATGATTTTTTGTATCGCTTCATCCCAGCGATGCGTGAGCGCGGACATTTCCTGTTCGAGGTCTTCGGCCGATGCACCCTGTGCGGATGTACGGATTATCACACCGAAGGACTTAGGCTTTATCCCATTGATGATCTGCTTGAGGCGGGTCTTCTCTTCGCTCGATTTGATTTTCGCGGACACCGAAACCTTGTTCTGGAAGGGCATCAGCACCATGAATCGACCAGGCAAACTGATTTCGCTGGTCAGGCGCGGTCCCTTGGTTGAGATAGGTTCCTTGGCTATCTGCACCAGAATCTCCTGCCCCTGCTGAAGTACGTCCGATACGGTACCGTTCTTTTCCAGTTCCGGCTCGGCCTTGACTCTATCTATAGGGAGCGGATGCTTCCGGTCAGAGAGTTGTTGCTTGACATACTTGGCCAACGTCTTGAACTGTGGGCCAAGGTCCTGATAGTGAATAAATCCCTCCTTTTCACACCCTACATCGACAAAGGCAGCGTTGAGGCCAGGCATCAGTTTACGAACCTTGGCCAGATAGATGTTGCCCACTGCAAACGAGGCATTCTGCGACTCCCGCTGATACTCGGCGAGGCGATTGTCCTCCAGCAGTCCGATAGTAATCTCCTTGGGCTGAACATCGATGACTACATCTCTTGTCATTCGAGTTTGTTTAAAATAGGAATTTAACAAAACAGGGGTACATATATGCACCCCTGTCTAAGATCAATGCTTATGGCGATTCTTGCGCAAACGCTTTTTACGCTTGTGCACTGCCATCTTATGACGCTTGTGCTTCTTACCGTTTGGCATAGTGTACGTTTTTTAAAAGGGTTAAACGAATATTATTTTTTTAATTATTTTCTTGCGATTTAGTCTTCATCCTCAATGGTCAGGTCACCGCTCACACGGCCCATGAAGCTCTTGGCTGGCTTGAAGGCTGGGATATTGTGAGCTGGAATGATAATAGAACGCTCTTCCTTGATGTTGCGGGCAGTCTTGGTGGCACGCTCTTTGATGATGAAGCTGCCGAAGCCGCGCAGGTAAACAGGCTCGCCATCAACCAACGAATCCTTTACATTCATCATGAACTGCTCTACTACGGTCAACACAGTCTCTTTGTCAAGTCCAGTCTTCTTGGCAATCTGGGCTACGATTTCTGCTTTTGTCATATCTAATTACTTATTTGTTTTTTTACAGAATTTTTCAAAATTCGGCTTGCAAAGATACTTTTATTTTTCGAATTTACAACTATTTCTTTGTATTTTTTTCAAAAAAAGCATATCTTTGCTGCATAAACCGCCTAAATTGGCAACTCAAATTCAATAATCTAATGGATATTAGCCGCTTTTTACAATCTTGGTACCTCGACAACAGGCGTTTACTGCCATGGCGCGAGACCAGCGATGCATACTGTATATGGCTCTCCGAAATCATACTGCAACAGACGCGCGTGGCTCAGGGCTACGACTACTACATGCGCTTCGTCGCTACCTACCCCACCGTACAACAGTTGGCGGCAGCTCCACTGGACGACGTGCTCAAGCTGTGGCAGGGACTGGGCTACTACAGCCGCGCCCGGCTCCTGCACAGGGCTGCCCAGATGGTAGCAAGCGGATCGGGCACCTTCCCCTCCAGGTACGAGGAGCTGATGAAGCTGCCCGGCGTCGGACCCTACACAGCAGCGGCTATAGCCAGTTTCGCATCGGGCCAGGCTGTGGCAGTTGTCGATGGCAATGTGTACCGCGTACTGGCCAGGTTGTTCGACATCGACCTGCCCATAGACAGCACGGCGGGACGGAAGCACTTCCAGCAGTTGGCGGACGAACTGCTCGACCCCGACCATGCCGGACTGCACAACCAGGCGATGATGGAACTGGGCGCACTGGTCTGCACGCCCACTTCGCCCCGGTGCACGGAGTGTCCCGTGGCGGACGCCTGTGCCGCACTGGCTCACCACACCATCGGGCTGCGTCCCCGCAAGGTGGGACGGGTCAAGGTGCGCCAACGACGGCTGCACTATTACATTTTTAAATATGGAGACGACATCTGGGTACACCAGCGCGCAGCGAACGACATCTGGCTGGACCTGTGGGAGTACTACCTGCACGAGGAGGGCGACGATACCCCCATTCCGCCCGAGGCGCTCGGTGTGGAACCGGCCTTCACCTACGGACACCGCCTGACGCACCAACAGCTGCTCTGTTCGTTCTACATCGTGCCATTGACCCAACCCATCACTACGCTGCCCAGCGACTATGTGCGCATGTCCTGGCGAAAATGGCAAGAAAAGGCGGTTGCCAAACCTATTTTTGAAGCCAACCGACGTTTTTCTGCCCTATTTAGCACAAAATGACAAAAAAATATGCAAAAACCGCATAAAAAATTGCATTTTGCTAAAAAATACCTTATCTTTGTGGCCTAATCTAAAAACATAGACACAGGACGTCCCAGGACGTCCCGAATACGAGAAATCCACACTCAACCACCGCAAGGGCAACTCCTCCGAGCTACTGACAGCGCAAATTGAGTACAAATAACCATATTAATCTAAAAAAATTCAAATTCAACCAAACTTAAACTTATACCTATGGCAGTCAACAAAGTTATTCTATTAGGAAATGTGGGTCGTGATCCAGATGTAAGACGTACCGAAGACGGTAATGTATGTGCATGTTTTCCATTGGCAACGACCGAAAGAGGCTATCACAAACGCTCGGGCGAGGAGGTGCCCGACAAGACTGAATGGCACAACATCGTTGCATGGCAAGGCGTAGCCGAGCGCGTGGAACGACAGGTGCACAAAGGCTCGCTCGTATATATCGAGGGCAAACTCCGCACCCGCCAGTGGAACGACCAGAACAATTCAAGACACTATATTACAGAGATTTTCATAGACCAGTTCGAACTTCTAAAAAACCCAACCCAAAATGAAAATACCCCACCTGCTGACGACTCTGGCTCTCCTCATTAGTGCCAGCGTAGGTCAAGCCTACGACGCGCACCACATCCGGCTCGATCAGTCACTGACCGATGCCGAAGCAGCCAAGTCTCCCTATCTCTTCAACGAAGTACGTGCAGCACTCACTGCCATCAACAACCTCAACCTGCCCGAAACGGACACCATCCTGTTCGAGATTGCTCCTGGCGTCTATTGGGTCGATGACCCTGACGATCCTGCCATACGTCGTGGCAGCCTCAACGGCAACACCACTCCGTACGGCTTTGAACTGAAGTCTCCCTGCCTGAACATAGTCGGTCTGTGCGAGGATGCACGCGACGTCGTGCTGGCATGCAACCGCGGCCAGACACAAGGCGCCATCGGCAACTTCACCATGCTGCGCATGGATTGCCCCTACATCCGGGTACAGAATGTCACCTTCGGCAACTACTGCTCGGTTGACCTGGACTACCCTCGCGACAGGACCAAGAACCGCCCTCGCCGCGCACAGGCCATCGTACAGGCACAGCTCCTGCACACGTCCGCCAAGTTCGTACAGGCGGACAACTGCCGCTTCATCAGCCGTCTGAACCTCTGCCCGTTCCACGGCGTGTATCGCGCCCTGTTCAACGAGTGCCACTTCGAGTGTACGGACGATGCACTGGAGGGTGCAGCCATATACAAGGACTGCCACTTCGACTTCTACTCCAACAAGCCTTTCTGGGCCACGCCGGATTGCGGCGCAGTCTTCCTGGACTGCCAGATTGACACCCGAGTAGTCGGCACGCAGTACTTCATCAAGACGACCGGTCCATTGGCCCTGATCCGTACCAGCATCAACCAGGTCGATGGCAAACCGCTCAACATCGTCCCTAACTACAGCCCGAACGACGCTCCATGCTACTACAGCGACGTCAAGGTCAACGGCAAACCCGCCATCGTCGAGAATGCCCACGACATATCGAACGTAGCTTTCCTGCGCGGATTTACGGTCGAGAACCTGCTGAACGGCCCCTTCCCTACCTACATGAAGATCCTGCCCGAGGACGGCAGTACCACCATCGGCGAAAAGGAGGACAGCAAGACGCTGCAGTTCAAGTTCTACTGTTGGAATGGCCAACCCGCCGCACAGCGTATCGCATCGAGCCTACTGGTCTATGCAGCCCTGCCATCGGGTCTGTCGGGTTCGACTCGACTCAACATGGAGGCTGACCTGCACCCCGCTCCTACGTTCATCCAAGAACCGACGCTGACTTTCGACAAGAAACAGGGCGCACTGGTGTTGGACTACGAGCTCACTCCGGACGTGGATGAACGCACCCAGATATGCTGGTACCGATATACTGCCGACGACCAGTCGGACGCCATCCCGGTACGCTATGACTGGATGCCCAACCGCAAGGTATATCTGCTGAAGCACGCCGACATCGGTTACCGCTTCAAGGTGGTCATCACGCCCAAGTACTTTGCATCGAAGGTGGGCCGCCCCACAGCCGTCCTGTACGACAAACCGATTCCGGACAACATCAAGGACATCAAGTTCGAGCCTATCGCCTACCACACGGACTTCCAGGACGTGCCGGTCTTCTACCAGCCTGTCATTCACCCCGGCTGTTGGACATTCGACGCCTACAAGCCCTTCGATACGCAGGCTTACTTCTGGTCCGTCATTCCGGAACACAGCTGGTTCTACGGCCCTGGCATGGATGGCGCAGCTGAATGTGTCGGCATCGTCCAGGCATCCCGCGGCGCTCGCTGCTTCTATACGCCGGACCGCAAGAAGAGTACGGACATGGAGGTCAACGTCCAGGTCGTTCCTGCCAAGACTGCAGGACAGGGCTTCGGTAGTGCCACCGGCCAGTACATGGACATAGGCATCAAGTTCGACCCCGCCACGCTCACCGGTTATGCCCTGCGCATTCAGCGCACACCGTTCTACGACCGCGCCTGCTCATTCCAGCTGGTACAGTACGAAGGCGGCAAGACCAAACTGCTGGGCAAGGCCATCATCTCAAGTTGCTACAAGGGCTGCTGCGACATCACTGTCTCACTGAAGGGCAACACCCTCACCGCTACAGCTCACAGCGACCAGCCGAGCGAAGATGTCAATCTCTCTATCTCCAATGTCAAGGTCTCTTCCCACTCTGCTTTCTACATTCAGCACACCGGAAGCATTGGCCCAAGCGCCAGCCTGATCAAGGAAGTTTCCATGAAGTGGAAGTAACTATCAATTGATAATTGACAATTGATAATTGATAGTTGAAAATTGATAGTTGAAAATTGAAAGTTGATAATTGATAAAACAAACCTACACTAAATAGATACTGGGTATATTGCCTCTGCCTTTTCTCTCCATTTAGTTAATAAATAACCACAATCCCGCATCGGAATCGCTCGATGCGGGATTGATTTTTATGCCGATTTCGTCGGACAATGACAGATTCAAGACGAAATATTTGGTTATATCAATAATAATTACGACTTTTGCAGTGCCGCACCATCGTCGAATAATAGTCAACTTTCGGTATTGCACAATAGTACGAAAGGCACTACCTTTGCGCCGTGATTGTGTGGCAGAAATCGTCCAACTATACGCACGGTTACCCCAAACGCACCATCGGTTCCCTCGACCGATATCACATCTATAAACACGGACTCCTATGACAGACCAAAGTATCATAATCCTCATCTGCCTGCTCATCCCTCTGTCAGGCACTATGTTAGGTTCAGCATTCGTCTTCCTCATCAAAGACGAGATAGCCGAACGTCTGCAGAAATCGCTGCTGGGCTTCGCCTCGGGCGTAATGGTGGCAGCATCTGTTTGGTCGTTGCTCCTGCCCGCCATCGAACAGGGCAGCAGTCACGGCAAGTGGGCGGTGATGCCCGCAGCCGTCGGATTCCTGCTCGGCATCGGCTTCCTGCTCCTGGTGGACGTACTGACGCCACACCTGCACATCGGCACCAACAAACCCGAAGGTATGCGCTCGCACCTGTCCAAGACGACCATGCTCGCCCTGGCAGTCACCATACACAATCTGCCCGAAGGCATGGCTGTAGGCGTTGTCTCGGCCGCTGCCGAAGGAGGCGTAGCCTATATCTCGGTAGCCAGCGCCCTGGCTGTAGCTCTGGGCATCGCCATACAGAACGTACCCGAAGGTGCCATCATCTCTATGCCCATGCGCGCAGCTGGCAACGGACGTTGGCGCTCCTTTGCCATCGGCACATTGAGCGGACTGGTCGAACCCATAGGTGCCATCTCGGTCATCCTCCTCTCCTCCTGGCTGCTACCCATCCTGCCCTACATGCTCTCCTTTGCCGCCGGCGCCATGATGTACGTCGTAGTCGAGGAACTCATACCCGAGGCCTCCAGCGGACAGCACTCCAACCACAGCACCATCGGCTTTGCCCTCGGCTTCGTCCTGATGATGGTCCTCGATGTTGTGATGGGATGAAGCATAGAAGGGCATCACGGACGTCCACCACGTTAATAACGTAAAGCACGTCACTAACGTTAATAACGACAATATCGTCACTAACGACAATAACGTCAATATCGTCACTAACATCAATAACGTTATCTCGCCCCTCTCCTCAACAGTAGCTTCTATCTACACTACTCTTTACCCTTTACTCTCTACTCATTTTTTTGTGCGGTAGCACAAAAAAAAGGCTCCAGACTTTCATCTGGAGCCTCATATATAATTCGATGGAATTATTCAGCTACTACGTTGACAACGATATCAGCGCATACCTCACGATGGAGGCGAGCAGATACTGTGTACTGGCCGAGAGCCTTGATTGCGTCAGCGTCGATGCACTTACGCTCTACCTTCACGCCCTTAGCCTCGAGAGCCTCAGCGATCTGGATGTTGCTGACAGAACCATAGATCTTGCCATCCTCTGAAGCCTTGACAGCGATAGTGAGTTCGCCGGCAGCAGCTACGGCAGCTGCGAGAGCCTCAGCGTCAGCCTTGATCTTAGCCTGCTTGTTAGCCTGCTGCTTCTGACGCTCAGCGAGCTGCTTGAGTTCAGACTCAGTAGCCAAGATAGCCTTCTTGGTTGGGATCAGGAAGTTACGGCCATAACCGTTCTTTACCTCTACAACGTCGTCCTTATAACCAAGGTTCTTGACGTCTTCAATCAGAATAATCTTCATAAATGGTCTAAAATTTTACTTGGTTAATAATTACTTCAACATATCGCAAACATAAGGAAGAAGTGCAATCTGGCGAGCACGCTTAACAGCGGTAGCCACACGACGCTGGAACTTCAGAGAAGTACCGGTGATACGACGAGGCAGAATCTTGCCCTGCTCGTTCAGGAACTTCTTGAGGAACTCAGGATCCTTGTAATCGATGTACTTGATACCGCTCTTCTTGAAACGGCAATACTTCTTCTTCTTAACGTCAACTGACACTGGGGTCAGATAGCGGATTTCTGATACTTCTGCCATGATTATGCCTCCTGTGTTTTAGCTGCCTTCAGTGAGCGACGCTTTGCGGCGTACTCAGCTGCATACTTGTCATTCTTGACGGTCATGAAGCGCAGGACGCGATCAGAACGACGGAAATAAGTCTCGAGTTTGTTTACGATGGTTGGTTCGCCATCGAACTCCACCAGGAAGTAGAAGCCGGAAGATTTCTTCTCGATAGGGTAAGCAAGTTTCTTCATACCCCAAGCCTCCTCGTTAACGATGGTAGCACCACCGTCGTTGAGTTCAGCCTTAACAGCATCTACCGTTTCCTTTACCTGAGCATCAGATAAAACGGGAGTCAAAATGAAAACGGTTTCGTAGTTGTTCATAACTAACTGTTAAATGATTATTATTTATTAATGTGCTTATGCGCTGCATTTGCATACATTCGCAAAAAAGCGGTGCAAAGATAGTATATTTCTCTCAATCAACCAAATATTTCTATTCTTTTGGTTCATTGCCCGACATCAAGCTCCCATTTTTGCTATCCACGCTATACATTTCGAGGCTTTTCGTCTGAATATTCTTGCATCATACCACGATGCGGTTGCGATGGTATGCATTGCGGAAATCGGATGGCGAGCATCCCTTGCGCTTCTTGAATATACGATTGAAGTTCGATACGTTGTTGAAGCCCGACTGGTAGCATATCTCGACCACGGACATTGTGGTATCGACCAACTGCCTTGCTGCATATCCCAGACGGATATCAATGATATAATCCGAGAGTGTCCGTCCCGTACGCACCTTAAAGAATCGGCTGAAGGCCGTAGGCGTCATACCTGCCAAGTCCGACACGTCGTGCAGGCGGACCTCCTCCTTGAAGTGCTGGTTGATGTAGTCTTCCACCTTACGTATGCGGCGGCTGTCGGGCGCAGTCTTGACCGATGCAAAAGAGGGAGTGGAGAGCAAGTGGAAGTCCTCCTCGACCGACAGTTGGTAGAGTATCTCCATCAGTTTGAGCACACGGGGGAAACCCGGCTCCTCGCTGGACAGTTCGTTGAGCTTGCTATAGACGCGCATGATGGCAGGCAAACCGAAAGCGATACCTCGCTTGGCATTCTCGAACAGCTGTTGCAGTGATGCCATCTGGCTCTTGGCCAAGAACTGTTCGCCCAGCAGGTCGGGTGCGAACTGCACTACATACTCGCGCGCCTTGTGTCCCGCCGAGACATCGACCAGCGGTTGTCCCGGCATCTGTTCCCAGGCGTGTTCCAGGTTGCTGCCTATCAGCGCCAAGTCATACTGACCACACACTTCGATCGAATCACCCACCACACGACGCACGCCGGTGCAGTTCTCCATGAAGGTCAATTCCATCTCGACGTGCTTGTGCAGCGGATAGTCATAGACCTCCTTCAGGTGATCGAACATGTAGAAACTATCACGTTCGGTTAATGGAGTAATCTCCGTAATAATCTTTTGCATACAGATAAAAGAGTAATGTCGGGTCCTGTGTCAGAGCCCATATCAGATATAAGATTTCTATTTTACACAATCTACTGCCGATGTTGCGTATCACATACCCAGAGGACGGCAGTACTTTAATAGGACAGGGCAAATTTATATATTTTTGCAAGAAATTGCAATTTTTAGCCAATTTATTTGCTTGTAGGACGATATTTTTGCATGATACCGATTGGTTTTGTCGAGAAAATGCACGTTTTTCTTGTCCAATTCTTGTCGCAACCGATATTTTTCAATATCTTTGTACCCAACATAAATACAATCAAGATTGCCGCCCGACGGCGGCCAAGCAATACTCACTTATGAAAAGGTGCATTTCTCTCCTACTGTTCCTGGTTGCATTGCTCCCGGCAATGGCGCAGTTATCCGATCCTGTCCATTGGAACATCGAACAAAAACAGACCGACACGCAGGTCCAGCTCTCCTGGTCTGCACAGATAGACGGTTCATTCCATATCTATACGACCGACCTACCCGAAGGGGGTCCGCAACGAACGGAGTTCCACTATGAGACACTCACGGGACTGAAGCCCAACGGCTCTGTGACCATGACCAACGGCAACGCTGTCACAGCCTGGGACCCAAACTACGAGATGAACATCTCTACTCTGGCAGGCCGCGTCACATTCAGCCAGACCTTCGACATAACGGAATCGGAGTGGCACGTATCGGGCTATGTCCTGTACATGGCGTGCAATGACGAGATGTGCACTCCTCCTGCCCGATACGAGTTCGACCTGAACGGCAAGGGCAAAGCGGCTGCTGCCGCAAGCGCCGATGCCGCTGCTACATCGGACAAAGCCAGTACTGCCCAACCATCGGGCATAACAGAATCAGCTCAGTCATTGGACAACAACAGCACTGCCCAACCATCGGACATCACAACTACTGCCCCTGCAGCAACTGCCACCACACTGACGTCGGACCTATGGTTCCCCGTGATGGACGAGATGCGCAACATCGGGAACCAGGAGGGTGATGCCTCGGGCCAGAGCCACAGCTGGTGGTATATACTGGTAGCTGGATTCCTGGCGGGACTGATTGCTCTGGTCACCCCGTGCGTATGGCCGATGATACCGATGACGATGAGTTTCTTCCTGAAGCGCAACAAGGACCGTCGCCGCAGCATACACGATGCAATGGCCTACGGTGCATCGATCATAGTCATCTACGTACTGCTGGGACTGGTCGTCACGGCACTGTTCGGTGCATCGGCGCTCAATAGCCTCGCCACCAATGCCGTGTTCAATATCCTCTTCTTCCTGTTGCTGGTCATCTTCGCATTCTCCTTCATGGGAGCTTTCGAACTGACCCTGCCCTCGTCCTGGACCACCCGTCTGGACCAGAAGGCCGATGCCGCCACAGGACTGTTGAGCATCTTCTTCATGGCATTCACGCTCTGTCTCGTTTCATTCAGTTGCACCGGTCCTATCATCGGCACATTGCTGGTCGAGGCTGCGACATCGGGCTCAATGCTCTATCCAGCCATTGGCATGACAGGTTTTGCACTGGCGCTGTCATTGCCATTCACGCTCTTTGCACTCTTCCCCTCTTGGCTCAAATCAATGCCCAAATCGGGAGGCTGGCTCAACAGGGTCAAGGTGGTATTGGGCTTCGGCGAATTGGCCCTGTCACTCAAGTTCCTCAGTGTAGCTGACCTCGCCTATGGATGGCGACTGCTGGACCGCGAGACATTCCTCTGCCTGTGGATCATCATCTTCGCAATGCTCGGACTGTACCTGCTCGGACTGATTCGATTGCCGCACGACGACGATCCGCAACCTACGGACCGAGTCTCAGTGACCCGTCTGATGGGTGCAACGGTCTCGTTGGCCTTTGCCCTCTATATGGTACCGGGACTGTGGGGCGCTCCCTGCAAGGCTGTATCGGCTTTCGCTCCTCCCCTCTCGACCCAGGACTTCCGGTTGGGCGAACAGGCCATCAGCACCTACCACGACTACGAACAGGGGATGCAGGCTGCTCAACGTGCCGGCAAACCCGTACTGATAGACTTCTCCGGCTACGGCTGCGTCAACTGCCGAAAGATGGAGGCTGCCGTATGGACCGACCCCGAGGTGCGCCGCATCATCGAGGAGCAATTCATCCTCATCGAACTGATGACCGATGACAAGACCGCTCTGCCCCAGACCATCACCGTACAGGAGAATGGACGCGACGTTCGACTGCGCACTGTGGGTGACCGCTGGAGTTATCTGGAACGTGTCAAGTTCGGCGCCAATGCACAGCCGTTCTATGTAGTGCTCTCTCCCGACGGTCACGCCCTGTCTGGCAGCTACGGCTACAAGGAGGATGTACCTGCCTATGTCAAATTTCTTAATTCAGCTCTTCAATTATGGAAAAAGTAAAGTGCCTGATCATTGGCAGTGGACCTGCCGGTTATACTGCCGCCATCTATGCCTCGCGTGCGGGGCTCAACCCTGTAGTCTATGAGGGCCCCGTCTCGGGCGGCCAGCTCACTCAGACTACCGACATCGACAACTTCCCTGGCTATCCCGACGGTGTATCGGGCCAACAACTGATGGAGGACATGCGCCACCAGGCTGAACGCCTCGGCACACAGATCCGCTTCGGCATCATCGACCGTGTGGACTATGCCTCGCAACCTGGTCAGCCGCATCACCTGCACGTTGATGACGGCACCGAACTGGAGGCTGAGGCGGTCATCATCGCTACCGGCGCATCGGCCAAATACCTCGGACTGGATGACGAGAAGAAGTATGCCGGTATGGGTGTATCAGCCTGTGCCACGTGCGACGGATTCTTCTACCGCAAACGTACCGTGGCTGTAGTCGGTGGTGGCGACACTGCCTGCGAGGAGGCTCAGTACCTGGCAGGTCTGGCCAAGAAGGTCTATCTCATCGTGCGCCGCAACGTGCTGCGTGCCAGCGAAGCCATGCAGCAGAAGGTCCTCAGCCGTGACAATATCGAGATTCTGTGGGAGACCCAGACGCTCGGGCTCTTTGGCGAAGATGGCGTAGAGGGTGCTCATCTGGTGCGCGGCAAGGGCACTGACCACGAGGAGAAGTTCGACATTGCCATCGACGGTTTCTTCCTTGCCATCGGCCATCATCCCAATACCGAAGTCTTCCGCCAGGTATGCGATGCTGACGGCAAGGTGGTCAAGCCAGGCGTTCTCTGTGATGCCGAGGGTTACATCATAGTACAGCATCCCACCACTCTGACCAATATCCCTGGCGTCTTTGCTGCCGGCGACGTCGCAGACCCACTCTACCGTCAGGCTATCTCGGCCGCCGGCTCTGGCTGTCACGCTGCAATGGATGCCAAGAAGTACCTCGGTGAGTAACCTCTCCCATTGGATACAAATTAAGCCGAGCATTTCTATCCATAGGATACAATAGAAACAGGAGACAAACACTATTTACTGGTGTTTGTCTCCTGTTCCTTTGTTTTCAAAATTAGCAATCTGTTTTCATTTCGGATTACGTTCTACTACCTTATTAGAATTGACCATAATAAACAATGACAATACGTTACTGAAGAAATTTCATTATGTAAATTTTGACAGTTAGAATATTTTATTTATCTTTGCACCAGAATAGTTGATTTCTATTCTATAATTGGTAGATAATGTACACATGAACCACGAGAACAAAGACTTATTGCTACAATTGCTCAACAAGCACAACAGCCTGGGAATGTCAGAACAGATAGACTATGCTAAATTCTATCTGTACTCCCTTATTACCCATTCCACGGCCATCGAAGGCAGCACCGTCACAGAAGTTGAAGCACAGCTTCTCTTTGACGAAGGAATAACCTCAAGCAAGCGCAGCATCATCGAGCAGAATATGAATCTTGATCTCAAGGCTGCCTACGACTATGGTTACGAATGGATTAAACGGCATGAAGACATAACAGTATCTTCCCTTATTAACCTTTCGGCCAAAGTGATGGCTCGTACAGGATCTGTGTACAACTCTATTGCAGGTTCATTCGATGCTTCCAAAGGGGAATTGCGCAAACTCAATGTTACTGCAGGAGCTGGAGGTCGCTCCTATATGAACTATCTCAAAGTACCCCAAAAGTTAGAGACTTTTTGCCAGGAACTAAACATACGTCGCAAAGCAATTAATCCAGCCGACATCTGTGCAATATACGACCTCAGTTTCTGGGCACACTTTGAACTGGTCACCATTCATCCTTGGGCAGATGGCAATGGCAGAACCTGCCGTTTGCTTATGAATCTCTTACAAATGGAGTTTGACATACTCCCCACCAAAGTACTCAAACAGGATAAAGCGGATTATATTCAAGCACTCATTGACACACGAGAAAAGGACGACATCAACATCTTCCTTGATTGTATGGCCTCGCTACATATTGCTCATCTCCAACACGACATTGAGCAATATGAACTATCAATGCAAGACGAAGTGGACAGAAAAAGTGGACAGAAAACTCACAAAGTGGACAGAAAAAGTGGACAGAAAAAAGACGAAGCCATTGTTTCGCTCATCTCCTACAATCCTCAGATTACGACCAGTCAGATGGCAGATTCTTTGGGTATCAACCGCAGTGCCCTGTCCAAGCACCTCAAACGGATGCAATCTGAAAACGTCATCCGCCGCATTGGCCCAGACAAGGGTGGCCATTGGGAAGTAATTGACAAAAATTAATTTCTTGCCAAAATAAATACTGACTTCAACAAGTTCTTAAATTTCTCTTTCAAATATAACTATTTTATATTAAGACAATATGCAACTACCGAACAATCAAATAACAAAGCAACAGCTCCAGCTGTTTAATGAATTACACAAATCGAGGACAGAAGATTTTAAGACTTTTAACAAAAAGTCATATCGCGGCGTATGGAGCAGTATTATTGACAAGTATCCGGAATCTGCTCATTTCATATATGAATTACTCAACTTTCGCAAGCTCCAGTTGAGAGTAGGGAAAGGCTAAAAAAAGTAGTAAAAGGGGAGTAAAAGGGACGATACAAACAATCCCTGAAAACTCCCGCCAGTAATAGCGCCCCTCGCTAAAGTTCGTCTTCTCGCTGAACGATTATCAATCGTTCTGTTCGCTGCGAGGACCCTTTTACTACCTTTTTACTCCCCTTTTACTCCCCTTCTTTACTGAAAGTGAGCAAGTTGGAAACTTGCGAAACTTGAATAAAACTAAATAGTAAAAGCTGGAAACAAGCACATTTAACCGGTGTTTGTTTCCAGCTTTTAGAAAATACAATTGATCATTGATAGACGAAAGTGGACAGAAAACTGGGAAGGATAGTTTTTGCGCCAATGCAGTTTCTTAAATTTAGGTCAGTTCATGTAATTTTCCAGGCGGAATTTAGCCTGTTTCAACGCTTGAATGATTTCTCGGATTTCATCAACAGACTTGATGACGACCATGCTACCAGTCCGTATGTTCGACGAGACTCCGGTTTCGTCGTAATTATAGAAATAGGAATGACTGGGTTCATCGCTGTAATAACACGTATAGATACGCAGTTCCTTGGCACGACTATGATACGAGATGCACAGACCGCCCTTCACTATATGTTGTACAGAAAAGGGATACATACCATTGCCACGACGCTCAATGCCGCTGAGCACAGAGATGAGACTGTCCACTTGATCCACATCGATATGACCTATGACCGAAGCCATCGACATCTTGGATGCGACAACTTTCTCTTGGCGGCGCGACCATCCGTCCTGAGCAAGTTCAATGGTAGCTACCCGGTTCGTTTCATCACGGTTATCGACCAACACCTGGCCACATATCTCGATATGTTCGCCAAGATACTCCGACACACTCATAGCAGTGTAGCTCAATGTATTCTGCAAGAATGTCTGAGCCTGGGTATTACTCCGGATGGTCTCAATCAATGGATTTTGTGCTACTATATGGCCGCACCAAGCCAAAGTCAGACAAAGGACTGTGAATATTCTTTTCATGTTTGATAGTATTATTGATGTTAGTAATCAATAGAATAACGTATTCTTCAAAATAATATTGTGGGCAAGAATCTAAAACCTGTATCAGACTACCCTACTTTATGTAAAATATCGCAGTCGAGAGAGGTGGAAATATGTAAAATAACGCAGTATGACTACCCCATTTTATGCAAAATATCGCAGTTAATAAGGGGTAAAATATGTAAAATATCGCGTTTTAGGTACTAAAATTTATGTAAAATAACGCGTTTTAAAAATATTGCCATCCGCCCCGTCTATGAATGGTGCCTGGATCAGAAGGATTTCTTGTAATACTAAGAATATCACAGGTAGAAAGTCCAAAACGAATTGGTTAAACCTCAAAAAAATAGCTCGTTGCGAAGCTTAATACAGCATTGCAACTAGCTATTTCTTTATATGTTTTGGTCAATATAATCTTCCCCTTATATCAGTTGAAGGTAATCAACCTAACAACCTCAAAACCTTACAAGCGAAGCGACCTTATAACCTTGCAATCAATACTTGAATGAGCTGCCGCCGACGAACTCACGCATGATGGATGTAGGAGGAATCTCCTTGTCGGGAACAGGGATGAAGTAATGGATGAACTTCATCAGGCGGTGGGCCTCGCTGTACTCAGGGCAGTTCTTCGGGACAGCGGACAGGATAGGTTCAGCATGCAGACGGAGAACGGCGAACTCGATGTTGAGAGCCGAGTTGAACATCACGTCAGCATTCTCCTGGTAGGGGTAAATCCACTTCTCCTCACCCTCGCAGACAGAGGGCCACTGGGCGATGGTCTCGCGCGCCGTGAAGGCACCCTTGTTGTAGTCGCGGATGATGCGGCGCAGCAGTCGGTTGTCGCGTGTAGGGATCCAGTTGTGGTCATCGAGCGAGATAGCGGTCAGGGTCGATATATAGACCTTGTACTTAAATTCGTCCGATATCTGGGCGGTGAGCATCGGATTGAGCGCATGAATACCCTCGATGAGGAGGATCTTACCTTCGCCCAACTGAAGGCGCTTACCATTGTACTCACGCTTGCCGGTGGTGAAATTATACTCTGGTATCTCGACACGCTTGCCGTCCAGCAGCGCCTTGAGGTCACGCTCCATCGTGGCACTATCTACCGCCTTGATGTTCTCGAAGTCATATCGGCCGTCGGGGAACTTGGGCGTATCTTCACGATTGACGAAATAGTCGTCGGTCGAGAACGAGATAGGCTTCAGGCCGCACGCCATCAGTTGGATAGAGAGACGCTTGCAGAAAGTAGTCTTGCCCGAGCTGGATGGTCCGGTGATGAGCACCAGACGGACAGGTCGCTCCTGGTCGTGGTAACGCTCATTGATATCCTCGGCTATCTGCACGATCTTCTTCTCCTGGAGTGCCTCGCTCACCTGAATCAGCTTCGAGGCATCGCCCTTGAGGCATGACTGATTGACAGCGCCGACATTCTGCAGACCCATGATGACATTCCAGCGCACAGCTTCGGCAAAGACCTCGAAAGTCTTGGGCTGCTGTTCCAGGGGAGCCAGCTGCGTCGGATTGTGGCGGTCAGGCACACGCAGCAACATGCCCTGCTGGTACTTCTCAATGCCGAAGACCTGCAGGTATCCAGCCGATGGCACGAGGGCGCCGTAGTAATAATCGACCGTATCGCCCAACGTGTAGTAGTCGGCATAGATCTGGCCACTGGTCTCGAGCAGACGGGCCTTGTCGCTCAATCCACGGTCGCGGAAGATACGCACAGCCTCCTCCGTCACCGACTCAATGCGATGGAAAGGCATATCCTGGTTGACGATGTCGCGCATACGTTCCTCGATGCGGCGCACATCCTCCTCGGACGCAGGCTGACCGTCGGCCTTCTTGAAGTTGCAGAAATATCCGCGCGAGATAGGATGCTCCATGTACAGACGACTGTCCGGAAACACATCCTGCGTAGCCTTGTACAGGACGAAGCACAACGACCGCACATAGGCTCGGAAGCCCGAGTTGTCGCGCACATCGACAAACTCCACATCGCGGTTCTGCCATACGCGGAACTTCAGTCCCTGCGAAGAATTGTTTACCTTGGCCGACACTGCAGGGTATGGGAACTCCAGTTCAGGGAATGCCTGAAACACTTCGAGCAGCGAAACGCCCTCATTGAACGACTTGGTAATGCCGTTATTCTTACAGCGGATCTGAATCATGATTATAATTAATAAATTAATTAAAAGTTATTAGTTATGAGTTATTAGTTAGGGACCAAACAAACTATTAATTAATTAAAAGTTATTAGTTATGAGCTATTAGTTAGGGACCAAACAAACTAATAAATTAATTAAAAGCTATTAGTTATGAGCTATTAGTTAGGGACCAAACTAAACTAATAAATTAATTAAAAGCTATTAGTTAGAGCTCAAACTAAACTATTACCCAACCTTGTTCAATCGGGACCTTAATAACTACTACCTAATAACTATTTAAAACACCCTTCCCCTGCCAATCGGGGCACTTGCCCCACATTGAGCAGGGGAAGGGTAATTTAATTACTTGTATTCGTCCCACGCCTTGATAGCCAGGTCGTCGAGCGACATAGTGGTGAAGGCGTTGATGAAAGCCGAAGCGAGACGGTCGTTGGTGAGCAGCGGCACATTAAAGTCGATCGATGCACGACGGATCTTGTAGCCGTTAGAGAGCTCGCCCGAAGTGAGGTTCTTAGGGATGTTGATTACCATATCGACCTCCTTGTTGCGTACCATGTCGAGAGCCTGAGGCTGCATCTCCTCCGATGGCCAATAGACATGTTCACAAGGGATGTTGTTCTCAACCAGATAGCGGTAAGAACCGCCCGTAGCATAGAGCTTGTAGCCAGCATCGGCCAACTGCTTGCATGGAGTGAGCAACTGCGCCTTCTGCTTGGCATTGCCCGAGCTGATCAGGATACCCTTGTCCTTGCTTGGCACGCGCAGGCCGACAGAGAGCATGGACTTGAGGATGGCACAATTGACGTCATCACCCAGACAGCCTACCTCGCCGGTCGATGACATATCGACACCCAGTACAGGGTCAGCCTTCTGCAGACGGCTGAACGAGAACTGCGAGGCCTTGATGCCCACATAATCCAGGTCGAACTCCGTCTTGGTAGGACGCTCGTATGGTACACCCATCATGATCTTGGATGCCAGTTCGATGAGGTTGAGCTTGAGCACCTTGCTGACGAATGGGAACGAACGTGAGGCACGGAGGTTACACTCGATGACCATGATGTCGTTCTCACGAGCCATGAACTGGATGTTGAATGGGCCAGAGATGTGCAACTCGGCAGCAATCTTCTTGGCCACCTTCTTGATGCGGCGCATGGTCTCGTAGTAGAGTTTCTGCGGAGGGAACTGAATGGTAGCGTCACCCGAGTGCACACCGGCGAACTCGACGTGCTCCGAGATGGCATAAGCCACGATCTCGCCCTTGTCAGCCACGGCATCCATCTCAATCTCCTTGGCGCCCTCGATGAAGCGGGAGATGACGACAGGATGCTTCTGCGATACATTGGCTGCCATCTGCAGGAAGCGGGCCAACTCGTCCTGATTAGAGCAGACATTCATGGCAGCACCGGACAGAACGTACGAAGGACGTACCAGTACAGGGAATCCGACCTGAGCGATGAACTCATTGACGTCGTCCATGTTGGTCAACTCCTTCCATGCAGGCTGCACCACGCCGATGCGGTCACACATGCTGGAGAACTTCTGACGGTCCTCGGCATTGTCGATATACTTGGCCTGCGTACCGAGGATAGGCACCTTCTGCTCATCCAGACGCATGGCGAGGTTGTTCGGAATCTGGCCACCCACCGAGAGGATCACGCCGTGAGGCTGCTCCAGGTCGATGATATCCATGACGCGCTCGAAGGTGAGTTCGTCGAAGTAGAGGCGGTCGCACATATCATAGTCGGTCGAAACAGTCTCCGGGTTGTAGTTGATCATCACCGAACGGTAGCCCTGGTTGCGGGCAGTGGTGAGGGCATTGACCGAACACCAGTCGAACTCGACCGACGAACCGATACGGTAGGCACCCGAACCGAGCACGATGACAGCCTGGCTGTGGATGTCGTCCGCCTTGGGTGCAGGGAAGTCGATGTCGTTGGCCACGCCGTTGTAGGTCAGATAGAGGTAGTTGGTCTGAGCGGGGAACTCGCCAGCCAGCGTATCAATCTGCTTGACGACAGGGACGATGCCCAATTTCTTACGCTGGGCACGCACGCGGAGAATCTCCTCCTCAGCCTCCTCGGCCATCTCGCCCTTGAGCAGGGCTCGACCTATCTGGAAGTCCGAGAATCCCTTCTGCTTGGCCTCGAGCAGCAACTCAGCAGGCACATCCTCCACGCGGCTGTACTTCTGCAGTTCGTTGTCGGTATCGACGATGCCCTGCAACTTCTCCAGGAACCACTTGTCGATCTTGGTCAATTCGTGAATCTGGTCCACGGTGTAGCCAGCCTTCATTGCCTTGCTGATGACGAAGACACGCTTGTCCGTAGGCTCGTGCAGCGCCTTGTCGATGTCAGCCACCTTGAGCACCTTGTTCTCGAGGAAGCCGTGCATACCCTGACCAATCATGCGGAGACCCTTCTGAATAGCCTCCTCAAAGGTACGGCCGATGGCCATCACCTCACCTACCGACTTCATGCTCGAACCGAGTTCACGGTCCACGCCCTGGAACTTACCGAGGTCCCAACGTGGAATCTTGCAGACGATGTAGTCCAGAGCAGGCTCGAAGAATGCCGAGGTGGTCTTGGTGACCGAGTTCTTCAACTCGAACAGACCGTAGCCCAAGCCCAACTTGGCAGCCACGAAGGCAAGCGGATAACCCGTAGCCTTGGATGCCAGGGCCGATGAACGGGACAGACGGGCATTGACCTCGATGACGCGGTAATCCTCACTGTTCGGGTCGTAGGCGTACTGAACGTTACACTCGCCCACGATGCCGATGTGGCGGATAATCTTGATGGAGAGTTCGCGCAACTTGTGGTAGTCGCGGTTGCTCAATGTCTGTGATGGAGCGACGACGATCGACTCACCGGTATGGATGCCGAGTGGGTCGAAGTTCTCCATGTTGCAGACCGTGATACAGTTGTCGTACTTGTCGCGTACCACCTCGTACTCGACCTCCTTCCAGCCCTTGAGCGACTTCTCGACCAGGATCTGTGGAGAGAACGAAAGCGCCTTGGTACCGACTGTGTTCAGCTCCTCCTCATTGTCGCAGAAGCCCGAACCCAGACCACCCAGTGCATAGGCAGCACGGATGATGACAGGATAACCCAGGTCGGCAGCAGCCAGACGTGCCTCGTCCAGCGTATTGCAGGCGTGGCTCTTGATGGTATTGACGTTGATCTCGTCCAACTTCTCGACGAACAGCTCGCGGTCCTCCGTGTCCATGATGGCCTGTACCGGAGTACCCAGCACCTGGACGTTGTACTTCTCGAGCACACCGCTCTGGTAGAGCTCGACGCCGCAGTTGAGGGCGGTCTGACCACCGAAGCTGAGCAGGATGCCGTCAGGACGTTCCTTGGCGATGACCTTCTCAACGAAGAATGGAGTGACAGGCAGGAAATATACGCGGTTGGCCACACCCTCGGAGGTCTGGACCGTAGCGATGTTAGGGTTGATGAGGATACTCTCTATGCCCTCCTCCTTGAGAGCCTTGAGGGCCTGCGAACCAGAGTAGTCGAACTCTCCGGCCTCGCCTATCTTGAGTGCGCCCGAACCGAGCAGCAGGACTTTCTTTATTTTA
>JAILKE010000011.1 GCA_024694125.1 Bacteroidales bacterium | reverse complement strand
GAATCTCGTCGATGAACAGCACATCATTCTTGTCCAACGACGTGAGCAGGCCTGCCAGGTCACCCGGCTTGTCCAGCACAGGACCGCTGGTCACCTTGAACCCCACGCCCAGTTCATTGGCAATGATGTTGCTCAACGTGGTCTTGCCCAGACCCGGAGGACCGTGAAAGAGCGTATGGTCCAATGCCTCGCCGCGCATCCTGGCAGCAGCCACGAATATGCGGAGGTTCTCTATCACTTTCTCCTGGCCCGAGAAGTCGTCGAAAGTCAACGGACGCAATGCCCGTTCGAACTCCTTCTCCTGTGTCGTAGCGCTGTTGGCGCTCCTTATATCGAAATCTTCCATACGGTAAAGTCAGTGAGTATTTATGCAGTCAGGTTCGATGCCGAACTGCGTTTTCTGACCGCAAATATACTCATTTTTTTATATAAAAATAGCATTTTAAGCGAGAAAGTTGTACAAAATGCAATTATTTGTGCAAATATTTGGTATAAACGTTTTTTTTCAGTAACTTTGCCGCGCTTTTTTGGCGCATTCCTACATTGTCTGGGTAGTTCAATGGATAGAACGGAGGTTTCCTAAACCTTTGATCTGGGTTCGATTCCCAGCCTGGATACTAATTAAAACGGGGCTATACAGCAGAGCAGCTTCGTCTGCTGCCTCGTTTGGTCTATTGTTATGGCAGAATACAAAAATCCCGATACAGACACGCAGAGCACGGACGAGGCCGAGTCGCAGTTCGATGTCCAGTTCTTCCTCCGTATGGCCTGGTACCTCCGCTACTGGATTATTCTCTCGGTAGTGGTATGTATGGGCATCGCATTCTTGTACCTCAAGACCAAAACCGACACATACGCCACGCAGATGATGATACTCATCACCACCGACAAGAATGCCGGAATGAGTAATTCTGCCCAGATGTCGTTCATACAGGATATGACCGGCATCTCTTCGTTCAATAGCCTTGACAACGAAAAAGTTATCATCCGCTCCACCCCCGTCGTGCAGAAGGTGGTCGAAGCACAGCATCTCAACATCCGCTACTACGCCGAACAGACCTTCCGGCATGTAGAGACCCTCAGCCAGGAGGTTCGCATGGACTACATTCCCCGACCGGGTTACAACGTCAACAATCTCCCTTTGATCACCGTCGAGTACGACCTGCAGGACACCGTCCGCATGTCGCTCTCCATCATTGATTCCAGTCGGAAGCGTGGTGGCAGCGACGGTTATATCCTGACCGACAGCATCATCACGCTGCCTGGTACCGTTTCCCTGCCTCGCTACGGCACATTGATATTCAGCTACCAGTCGATGGTTCACGACGAATATGCCGAGTCGGTTCCTGTCGAACCATCGGACGGATTCAGCTACATGACGCCTGGCAAGCACTACATCAAACTCTATAGTCCACAGGCACGCGCACAGGAGATCTGTTCCTCCATGGCTGTAGAGGTGGTCGAGGAGGGCGGTCGTTCCAGCTCTCTTGGCGGCGCCGGCAGCAGCATCCTCAAGATTACTCTGTCGGACAATATCCCTCAACGAGCCGAGTCTCTTCTGGAGGGTATTGTGGCTCAATACAACGTGCAGACCAAGGAGTACTACACCCTGTCGTACACCAACACGATGGAGTTCATACAGAACCGTCTCACCGACCTAAAGGGCCAACTGGACGGCGTCGAGGGCCGCATGAAGGAATTCAGCATCGGCAACAACGTCTATGACATCCAGTCGCAGGCTACCTTCAGCCTCAACACCGACATGCAGCGTCAGCAGCGCGTGCAGGAGATTGATGTCCAGATCAGCCTCCTGGAGATGGTGGAGCGCGAACTGCAGGAGCAGCGCGACTACGCCACCATACCGAGCAACATCGGCATCACGGACAATACCATCCTCTCCTCCATCGTCGAGTACAACCGCCTCTGCGTGGAGCGTCTGCGTCTGCTCAGCAGCGCCACCGAGAGCAGTCCTGCCGTCAAGCAGCTCGGTCTGCAGTTGCAGGCACGCCGCGACTTGATCTTCAAGACAGTACGCAATCAGAAGTCTATCCTCACCTCGCAGCACAACGAACTGACCCAGCAGATAGGCCGCAGTCAGGACGACATGCGCCGACTGCCATCGCAGCGTCTCACATTGGGCGAGATTGAGCGTGAGCAGTCCATCATCGAACCGCTCTACGTCCTTTTGCAGAAGAAGCGCGAGGAGACCATGCTCGCCATTATCGCCGAACCGGACATTGCCCGCATCGTCGAACATGCCGAGAACAATACATTCTTCACCGGTCCCAATCGCCGCAAGTTCTACCTCATTGCACTCTTCCTGGGCCTGGTTCTCCCTGTGGCGATTTACTATGTCAAGATATTGCTCAAGACCAAGATAACCACGCCGGACGACATCACGTCTCGCACCTCGACACCTATCATCGGTATCGTCCCGCTCAGCAAGACGCGCATCACCAAGGCATCGGACATCATTGCACAGAGCTCGACCAACACGACCACCGAGGTCTTCCGCTCCATCCGTTCCAGCCTTACGTTCACGGAGAGCAAGGTCTTCCAGGTCACATCGAGCATCCCATCGGAGGGCAAGTCCTTCGTCAGCACCAACCTGGCTCTGTGTTTTGCGTCGGCCAACAAACGCACCATCCTGGTCGAGACCGATATGCGCAAGGGCCACCAGCGCCGCACCTTCGAGGTTCCTCAGGACTTCAAGCACGGTCTGTCGGAATATCTGTCGGGCAAAGTTGACCAGTGGCAGGACCTGCTCTACCACGTACCGGGCATCGAGGGTATGGACGTCATGCTCAAGGGTCCTATCCCACCCAACCCCAACGAACTGCTCAGCAGCAATCGTCTGGAACGACTGATAGCTGAACTGCGCGAGGCCTACGACTATGTCATCCTCGACTCGCCGCCCTATCTGCTCATCGCTGATCCTATCACCATCAACCGCGTAGCGGACCTCAATATCTATGTGATGCGCGCAGGCGTGAGCGACCTGCGGTTCATCAACGAGGTACGCATGGCAGTCTCCAACGAGAAACTCACCAAACCCTATATCGTCCTCAACGGCCTGGACCTCGAGGCTCAGAGCTACTACGGACACAGCCGCTACGGCTATGGTTATGGCTACGCCTACGGCTACTCGTACGGATATAGCGACCGGGCTCCCGAACGTTCCTTCTGGTCCCGCTTCCGTCCTGGGCACCACAGCAACAACGGCCATCGGTCACATTGATGAGTGAATGACCATCGGTCCAAATCTGAAATAATTCATAAAGATAAATAATGGAAACTATTGACTTCCTGATCGAAAATCTAAAGTATCTCTGGGGATACACTGGCTATGCCAATATCTCTTGGGAGAACGGAGGCAACGTACTGATGACCATCATCGGTTGTCTCTTCATCTACCTGGCCATTGCCAAGCACTTTGAGCCTATGCTGCTCATTCCTATCGGCTTCGGCATACTGGTGGGCAACATTCCCTTCCCTGCCGAAGCAGGCCTGCGCATAGGTCTGTACGAGGAGGGTTCGGTACTCAATATCCTGTACGGCGGCGTCAAGCAAGGCTGGTATCCACCGCTCATCTTCCTGGGCATCGGTGCCATGACCGACTTCTCGGCCCTCATTGCCAATCCTAAGTTGGTGTTGGTCGGTGCCGCGGCACAATTCGGTATCTTTGCGGCCTACATGATAGCCCTGGCTCTGGGCTTCACACCTATGGAGGCAGGTGCCATCGGCATCATCGGTGGCGCTGATGGTCCTACGGCCATCTTCCTCTCCAGCAAACTGGCTCCGGACCTGATGGGCGCCATTGCCGTAGCTGCCTACAGTTACATGGCCCTCATTCCTGTGTTCCAGCCACCTATCATGAAGCTGCTCACCACGGACAAGGAGCGCCGCATCCGCATGCAGGCACCTGGTGCTGTCTCAAGCCGTCAGAAGATCATCTTCCCTATCCTGGGTCTGCTGCTCACCACATGGATCATTCCTTCGGGTCTGCCATTGCTCGGCATGTTGTTCTTCGGCAATCTGCTCAAGGAGTGCGGCGTGACTCGCCGTCTGGCTGATACTGCCAAGGGGCCACTCATCGACATCGTCACCATCCTGTTGGGCTTCACCGTCGGCTGCTCTACTCAGGCCACACACTTCCTGACCACACAGTCCATCGGCATCTTCGCCCTGGGCGCTCTTTCGTTCGTCATTGCTACGGCATCGGGCGTACTCTTCGTCAAGTTCTTCAACCTCTTCCTGCCCGAGGGCAAGAAGATCAATCCGCTCATCGGCAATGCCGGCGTATCGGCAGTACCTGATGCAGCGCGTATATCGCAGGATATGGGTCTCAAGTACGATCCGAGCAACTACCTGCTGATGCACGCCATGGGTCCTAACGTAGCCGGTGTGATTGGCTCTGCAGTCGCCGCAGGCGTACTGCTCGCCTTCTTGGGCTAAGTTGTTCTTACAACGAGCCCTCCACCTCTTTTCTAATCCGGGTGGAGGGCTCGTATTTTTTCATTCGGTCGATGATGAAATAGGAAATCAAGCATACACAACAACTACTATGAAAATAATCTATCCCCTATTGAGCATGCTCCTGCTGTGTTCAGCCCAGAGCATACACGCCGAGACTCTATCTCTCCGACAGGCCATTGCCCGACTGCAGTCCGACCGACAGGAGGCTGCCGCCATGCGCCAGTTGGGCATATCCACCTCTTCTACCGCGACCGACTATCAGTTGGCCTACACTGCACGGTCGGAAGCGGACAGTGCCAACCTCTTCTATGTAGTCAATGCCCGTCCCGGCACACCGGGCAACGCCCTCACTGCATCCACCACTTCCGAAGGCGGATTCCTGATTCTTTCGGCCGACGACCTGGCTCCTGCCCTGCTGGCATTCGGACCCTCGCACTTTGTGGCTGACTCCGTACCTGCCAATGTCCGCTACTGGCTGCAGGGCTACGAGCGCGCCATCGAGCAAGCACGCCGTCAAGGAAAGACGCTGGCTCAAGGCTCTAATATAGGGTTGCCCGTATCCGCTTTGATTCAGACCAAGTGGAACCAACAGGGTTCCTATGTTACCTTGGCCCAACAGAGAGTCGATGCGGCAGTTGCTGCAGCAGGCGAGACTCCCTTCGAGACCTACACCGGCTGCGTGGCTACGGCCTTGGCACAGGTGCTCAATTACTACCAGTACCCAGAACGGGGCACAGGCAGCAAGACATACCAGTTCGACGTCGAACATGCCGGTAAGACCGCCAATGGAAGTGATACGACCTGGTATGTACCTGCAACGCTGTCGGCCGATTTCTCCTCCTCCATCTATGACTGGAGCAACATGGCCCGGACGTACGACTATTATTACGACAATTTTGGCGAATTCCAATACTGCAACAACTCCGCCGCTGAAAAAGCAGCCGTTGCCCGACTGATGTACGACTGCGGTGTGGCGGTCAGCATGGGATATGGTCCCGAAGGAAGTGGTGCCTATTCCGAGAACTGGACATCGGCCCTGACTAAGTATTTCGGCTACGACAAGTCGGCAGTCCTGGTATACAAGGATTACTTCTCGGACCAGGATTGGATGCAGATGCTCTACACCGAATTGACCCAGAAGCGCCCCATCCTTTACAGCGGTGACACTGGCAAATCTGGTCATGCTTTCATCTGCGACGGCTATTACCGTCAGGACCTGTTCCACTTCAACTGGGGCTGGGGCGGCTATTGTGACGGTTACTACAGTATGATTGGCGCCAATGCACTCAACCCCGATGGAGACGCCTATGCCAACAACCAGACTGCTGTATGCGGCATCATGCCCGACCAGGGCGGTGAACCGGTTTCTGGAACCATTTCTTGCGAAGAGATCAATGAGCTGATGATTTATGACGATACCCAAAATTCCTATATCACCGTTGATCCCAATCAGGCCTACCCGATGGAATGGGTACGAATCAGAGGCTGGTTCTTCAACAATGGCACCACAGAACTTCGCGTCCGTCTCGGCATGAAGTTTGTCAAGGCCGATGACCCCACCATCGTACACTACGAGCCCTTTACCTGGCCCAGTGACACATTATTTCCAGGTTATGGCTACAACAATTACTATTGTCTGCCATACGCCTTGCCTCAAGCTGGCAAATACTATGTCTATCCCGCATGGATTGATGCCAGCGCAGATTGTACCGACACCAGCATGTGGCATGATGACCTGCTGAATAACAAGATACAGGAGATTCCTACCATTACTTTCAGCAACACTGAATCGTACACACTGCAGTATAGAGGATCAAATGGCAAAATCCAATCCATCAAGGACAATGAAAGTCTCTCTTGCGACAATTACATTCTCTTCTCTGGTCCATTGGCAAAAATATCTGATCCCCAGATCGAGGTAGCCCGCCTGGGCTTGAAGTTCGTCAAGGAGGACGATTCATCTTGTTCTGTCATTATCCCCAGCACCAAGACCTACATCAACAATGGTTCTGCAGGCACTGGCTTAATCGGTATTTCAGCTAGATCAACCAGCATTCCACAGGCTGGCCGATACAGAGTCTATCCCGTATGGCAAGACTCCAATGCCGATTGGGCAGCAACTGAACTATGGCACGACTTCAAGTTGTTCCTAAAGGACGAACTTCCTACCGTCACTTTCAGCGAAGGTTCTTGGCTTTGCCTTGCACAAGAACCGCAACTGACTCTCAAGCAGTCCCAATCCAAGTACCTGCCATATCTTTCCCTGAGCCTACTGGCACAGCAGGACATCACTAATCAGATCCAGCTTCAAGTGTATATCTATGGCAACTCGGCCTCAGAACCGAACAGATACCAATACATCACGACTTTTAACAAATATCTGAATAAGATGAGCAAAGGACAAATCACTACTCTGCAAGACATGAAGATTATGTCCGAGGCTCTCACTGCTGGTCGCGAGTACTTATACGAGATTTACTATAGCTATACTCGGCCTGGCCAACCGAAGGTCTCCATGGAGATTGGTCCTATGTTAAACAGTAATTTCTCAATCGAATCTTACCTCTCTGACATCGACGTAGTGGAAGCAGAAACTCTATCTGCCCCCACCTCTATATTTGACCTTCAGGGCAACCTCGTTTCAGCTCCCCTCCAGCCTGGCCTGTACATCATCAATGGCAAGAAGGTGAGAATTGATAATTGATAATTGAAAGTTGAAAATTGAAAGTTGAAAATTAAAAATTGAAAATTGCCCTCCACTGGACAATATTCTAATAAAACAGGACTGCCGCAACTGGCAATCCTGTTTCTTTTTATTTTATTATAGTACATTTATATCTCTATGTCAACTGACTGAATTAATTTCACTTCGTACGAAAACGAAGACGAAAACGAAAAAGCCTTACGCCTGGCTACAGTTGAGGTTCTAAAAACCCAACTGACTGAATTAATGTATATTAATGTCAATTAATGGAGCAATAATCTCAACTGACTGAATTAATGTCTATTAATGTCAATTAATGGAGAATATAAAACTCTACTGACTGAATTAATGTATATTAATGTCAATTAATGGAGAATATAAAACTCTACTGACTGAATTAATGTCTATTATTTCGGATGCTGGGACAGATAAGGCATGAGGTGCTTGCTGACATCTTCTATGCAAGTACCTCCACAAAAGAATATGCACATCAGTGAATGGATGATTTCGCTATACTGATAGCCGAAAAATTTACTTCTTAAAACGAGTGTTTTGTCTATCGTTTGGCTCAAAATGCGGTTAAAAAAGTCCATAATTGGAAAAATTCCACCAAAAGGTGTGATTCTTTCTGATTTTATTTGTATCTTTGCCATGTCTTGTTACGAATTTCTTGTTTTTGATTTTTCGCAGCACAAAGATAAGTGCAATTTTTGGCATGGCAAAACCCTGGGCAACTTTTTGTTGTCCAGGTTATTATAAAATATTTTGAAAAACAATGCTGCGGATTCCAGGATTATAACGATGGAGGCGTATTATTATGGGTAAGAAAGTAGTATGTTTCATTTTTTGTTTTTTCGTAATATTGTATTCTTTTGGACAAGATATGTATACGGACAAAATAAAGTGGGAGGAACATGTAGAAACTATTACATGTTCAGATACTTGTGAAATTGTTTCAAAAATTCAGCAAGGATGTGCATGGGAGTTGTTTTTTTATAAAAAAATATTAACCTTTGGAGATCAATCTTTCTATTGTGTCTTTGTTCCTATTGGTTCGGGTATTTCACGATGGCTAATCTCTGTTTATTTGAAAAAAGAGGATAAATGGCATTTAGTCGCAAAAGGAACCATAGTAAGAGAAGTATTAGCCCTTACCGCACGTATTAATTCTAATAATGATAAAATTTTGTTTTTTACAGCTAATTGTAAAGTTAGCAAGACGGCAATTGAAGTGAAAGAAGAAATGGAAGAAATCGGAGAATTATCACTTTCTGATTTGTGACATTAATAACCACAAAAAAATGTAACTGTTTAGCTGTCGTTATTTGCACTTCTTCTATTTTCGAATCATTTCTCAAATTCATTTATTCTGCAACCAGCCTAAGTCTTATAGGCTGGTTGTTGTATTTTGTCCCGAATACTCCCATTCTATTGCATCCATCATACTTGTCATTTCAAACGGGCATTGTGACTCAGGACTCAGTACAAATCGTCCAAGACATTATTTGGTTTCACATCCTTGGTATGTTCGTTCTCTGTGATACAGTTTGTCGTCACCATCACCAACTGTATGGAATGGGTTTTTGTATGTTGCCTGCTATGGAGTCTTTCGTGTTCCTCCTAAAATAACGCTGGTGAAAACTATATTGGTGTCTGATAGTAAATAATTCGGTACCAATTCGTTTGTTTTTTTTAAGGGAACACGAAAATTACTAAAACGACGAAAATGTTTGTATATATTTGTTTAATTCGGTGATACCTCACAAATTTTATATCTCGCAGAGAGAACAGAGTGTAAGAGAGTTTTTTCGTCCCAATTTTACTTCCTTTGCCTCACGATTGAGTGAATAGAGTATTACAGAGTAATAATGAGCTCCACCATTGCCAGTTATATAGAGACTTTCGTCCCTTTTGAGTCTTTCGTGTTCCTCCTAAAATAACGCTGGTCAAAACTATATTGGTGTCTGATAGTAAATAATTCGGTACCAATTCGTTTGTTTTTTTTAAGGGAACACGAAAATTACTAAAACGACGAAAATGTTTGTATATATTTGTTTAATTCGGTGATAACTCACAAATTTTATATCTCGCAGAGAGAACTGAGTGTAAGAGAGTTTTTTCGTCCCAATTTTACTTCCTTTGCCTCACGATTGAGTGAACAGAGTATTACAGAGTAATAATGAGCTCCACCATTGCCAATTATATAGAGAATTTCGTCCCTTTCGCTTTTTTCGTGTTCCCTTAAATAACAGGAAGAACAGATGAGAAAAGGTCTTTGTATTACAGTTCACCCAGCAACTGATCAACATTTTCGGACTTGGTGGCCCAGCTGGTGCAGATTCGCACCACGACGTGGTCGTCATCGACGGAGCCCCAGAAGTCAAAGAGGAACGACTGCGAAAGGCGCTCATAGGTCTTGCGGTCCATGATGGGGAACTGCTGGTTGGTCGGAGAGTCGATGAACATACGGTACCCCTTAGACAGGAGAGCCTCCTTGATACGCATGGCCATATCGATGGCATGTTGAGACAGGCGCATATACAGGCCATCGGCAAAGAGCGTCTCGAACTGAATACCCAGCAGGCGACCTTTGGCCAACATACCGCCATTCTGCTTGATGTTATAGCGGAAATCGCGCTGCAGGGCGGGATTGGTGATGACCACAGCTTCGCCGAACAGAGCGCCCTGCTTCGTACCACCAATATAGAAGACATCTGCCAGACGGGCCAGATCGGCCAACGCAACATCGCAGGCAGGCGAAGCAAGGCCGTAACCCAGACGCGCACCATCGACAAAGAGCGGAATATGATATTCGTGGCACACCTCGCTGATGGCGGTCAATTCGGCCAGACTATATATCGTACCCACTTCGGTAGGCATAGAGATATATACCATACCAGGCTGAACGACGTGTTCTGCATTACCGTCGGCAAAATGGCTGGCCAGAGCCTGTCGCACCTGATCAGCGCTGATACGACCATTCGTCTGCGGCAAGGCGAGCACCTTGTGACCGGTATGCTCTACGGCACCGGTCTCGTGCGCATTGATATGTCCTGTCTCGGCGCACAGCACGCCCTGATAGGGACGCAATGCCGAAGCAATCACCGTGGCATTGGCCTGCGTACCGCCCACCAGGAACTGGACCATGGCCTCGGGAGCCTGGCAAGCCTCACGTATCAACTGACGTACATGGTCACATATTGGGTCCATACCATAACCTACGGTCTGCATCATATTGGTCTCGGCCAATCGCTGCAGTATCTCTGGGGCGCACCCCTCATTGTAGTCACATTGAAATTGAATCATCTTCTTTTTGTTTTTGTATTTGAGTTTATTCCGGCGGCAAAGATAGTAAAAATATTCCACTTCCGCTACTTATTGACCATAAAAAAAACCCTTCCCCATCCTACTTTCACATTAATGACCATCAATGACATTTGGACAAGATAAAATACTCTATTTTATATTTGTTCAATTAATGTTTAAGGTCAATAAGGGTTAAATGTTTAAGGTTTATGGATTAATGGCTAATAGTCGAAACCAATGATGGCGGAATGGCAATTGTATTTATGGTGCTGCCCTTGCTCTAAGTTTGCACCATGGGGGCGACGCAGTCGCCCATAAGTACAAAAATAGATAAAAATAGATAAAAATATAAACAACTAAAAGACTATTTTTCTTACCTTTGTTGTAAAAAGGAAGAATTGGTCTGTCGAAGAGGTAAC
>JAILKE010000101.1 GCA_024694125.1 Bacteroidales bacterium | reverse complement strand
GTTGATACCAAATACCAGTTGCTTGGTGAGCGGATAGTCCGAACCGCCGTTCATCTCGGGGTCATAGTCCTCGAGCAGGTCGCTCTTGGCTACGACGAGCGGGTTGGTGATGGTGCCGTAGAAGCGGCACTTCTCGATGTGCGCCTTCTTGATGATCGACTTAGGCAGGGTGTAGCCCAATGTGATGTTCTTGATCTTGAAGAACGAACCATCGACGAATGCCAGGCTCGAGAACTCGGTCATGTTGGTGGTCGGGACGTCGCTGTTCAATGCAGGGAAGTAGCTGCCGATGTGGCTCAGGTAGCTGGCTGCGAAGTTGCGGCCCACGGTGGTGTCGTAGTTGGTGAGCATGTTGTACTCAATCATCTGGCCCCAACGCATGTACATGTAGATGCTGAGGTCGAACCACTTGTAGGTGAAGTTGTTCTTGAAGCCCAGGCTCCAGTCCGGCGAGTTGTGGCCCAATACCTGCTGATTGACGGTGTTGGCGCCTATCGCCCATGTATTGGTAGCATCATATCGGGTGCCCTCGGCATCGGTGTAATAGACTCCGTTGCTGTCCGTGTGACGGGTCAGACCGGGTACGGAGATGCGGATGTCACCTGCCTTGCGGCCGAAGATGGCAGCCTCCTCAGCGTCAGCCTCGGACCAGATGCCATTGGTCTTGAATCCGTAGAACGAGTTGATTGCCTCGCCCACCTTGTACGCCTTGGAGCCGTTCACTACCAGGTCATTGTCGGTACCGGTCAGCTTGGTGATCTCCTCGTGGTTGAAGGCATAGGTGATGGTCGAACTCCATGAGAAGTCCTTCGTGGCGAAGTTCTGTGTATTGAGCGACATCTCGACGCCGCGGTTCAGGCTCTCGGCCAGGTTGACGTACATCAGGTACTGGGTCGATGAGTTGTACGAGCCCATGGTGACAGGCATGTTCTTGCCCCAGATGATGCCCTCGGTGCGGGTATTGTACAGGTCCAACTCCAGGTTGATGCGGTTGTGCAGCACATTGAAGTCGAAGCCCAGGTCCCAGCTCTTGGAACGCTCCCAGGTCAGCACGTTGTTAGGAACGGACTTCTGGTAGTTGTAGGTCGTGTAGTACTCGCCGCCGAAGGTGTAGTGGCTCTGCTCCAGACCGGTCAGTGACTGGTAGGGCGAGATGTTGGCTGTACCGGTCTCGCCGTACGAGAGACGTACCTTCAGGTTGTCGAGCCAATCCTCGGCACTGGACATGAAGTCTTCGTCCGACACACGCCAGCCGGCGCTCACGCCAGGGAAGGTCGCCCACTTGTGGTCCTCGGCCAGACGGCTGTCGCCGTCGAAGCGGACCGAAGCGCTGAACATATACCGACCCTTGTACGAGTAGTTGGCGCGGGCTATCACGGCACGGCTCTTGGACATGGAGTAGGACGATGACGAGGATGTGGTGTTGGCATTGCCTATGTTGTGCCACATGAACTTGTTCTCGGTGATGCCGGTGCCGCTGGATACTGAACCCTCCTTGCGGCCATGCTGGTAGGAGTGTACGGCGGTCAGGGTGACGTCGTGGTCCTGCGCAATGGTGGTGTTGTAGGTCAGGATGTTCTCCCAGGTGTAACCGTACTTGCGGGTATTGGAGATGCTGGCGCTGGTATTGAGCAGTACATCGCCGCCGTTTCTATAGTAGTTGTAGGAACCGATGCCCGTGAATGAATTGCTCTTGGAGTAGGTGAGCAGGGTATTGACGCGCGATTCGAACGACAGGCCCTTCAGCGGGGTGATACGGATGTATGGGTTGATGAAGAGCTTCAGGTCCTGCTGCTGGTTGCGGTAGTTGCTCTTGTTGTTGATGAGCGGATTGATGTACGATGTATCGTCGCAGATGTAGGTGACGACGTTGCCGTTCTCGTCGTGGGTAGAGCCGATTGGTGACTGTGCCACGACGTCGCCCAACTTGGCAAATGGCTTGTTGCGGTGTACGTAACTGCCCTGTATGTTGGTGCCGATGCTGATCATCTTGTTGACCTTGATGTCCAGGCGGCTGTTGGTCGAATAGACCTTGTAGTCATCGTCGCTGTACTGGCCCTTCTCGTCGCTGAAGTTGAGCGACAGGTAACCCTTGATGCGCTCCGAGCCGCCCGATACCGAGAGGGAGTAGTTCTGGGTGATGCCCGTCTCGAGCAGTTCGTCTGCCCAGTCGATGCTCTCGCCGTTCATGTAGGCGGTGTAGGTAGCGTCGTTGATGTTGCGCAGCATGTTCTCCTCGCTGATGAAGGTGCCTGCTGTCTCCTGTGCCTTGCGCTTGGCAGCGACGTACTCAGTGGCGTTCATCATGCGTGGGGTGGTGGACCAACCGTTGATGCCCAGATAGGCGTTGAAGTTGACCTGTGCCTTGCCCTCCTTGGCGCTCTTGGTGGTGATGATGACCACGCCGTTGGCGCCCGATGAACCGTATATGGCTGTGGATGACGCATCCTTCAGTACCTCGATGCTCTCGATGTCGTTCGGGTTGAGGGTGGCATAGTCGCCTGGCAGACCGTCGATGATGAACTTAGGTGTGCCGCTGGCATCGAGCGAGCGGGTACCGCGCAACTGGATGTTGACGCCCGAACCTGCCTGGCCCGAAGACTTGGTGATGTCCAGACCAGCCACCTTGCCCTGCAGTGCCTCCATGGGGTTATTGCTTGGGTTCAGGGTGATGTCCTGGCTCTTGATCGACGTGATGGCGCCGGTCAGGTCGCGCTTCTTCTGCACGCCGTAACCCACCACGACGACCTCGTCGAGCATATCGCGTTCTTCGCTCAGTGTGATGTTGAGTTTGGATTGGCCCTTGACGGCGACGTCCTGTGGAGCGTAGCCGATGAATGAGATGTGCAGTGTTGCATTTTCTGGTACGTTAGTAATCGAGAAGTTACCGTCTATGTCGGTAGTAACGCCCTGTGTCGTACCGTTGATGACGACATTGGCGCCGATGACGGGTTCTCCGATGTTGTCGATGACGGTACCGGTCACGGTCTTCTGTGCCCACAGCGACGTGCAGCACAGACAGAGTATGCCGACCATCACAAGCAGACGTCTGAGGCCCGTTGCTTCCTTTTTCATACAGAATTTTTTCATAATTTAGATTTTGTCTGAGAGAAATATTAGACTTTTTTTCTTGCGTTCGTATACTATTTGTCTATGATGACTTTTCATCTTGTATTTTTTTTATCCAAAATTTAAAAATGTCTCTTTTCTTAAAGATTCAATTCTTCATGGATAAAATGCAATACACAATAGATATTTAGGCTTTTTAATTCAAGCGCAAATATATATAAAAATAATGGATATCCCAATGTTTTTGTATAAAAAATGTTACAAATATGCATCAAAAGGTTAAAAATCTGCTCATTTGGTGTCATTATTGTTGCAAAATAGGGTCAAATGATTGGGGTCGATGGATATGCAGGGGAAATGAAATCAAAGATGATGCTGTAGGAAGTGAAATCAATGATGATGCAGTTGAAAATGAAATCAATGTGTCCAATGTTCCTTCTCCCTTCGTTACCCCTTCGGATAGGGTAGCCGGAGCGATGGGTCAGCGATGGGTCAGCAAAGCTTCAGCGTAAGTGAAAACACTTACTCTTGTCTTACGCTCCACTTACTCTCCCCTTACTTTGGAGTTTGTCTAATAATACTCGCAAAAGAGGAATACAATATATGAAAGTGCAGGAAAAGGTGTAAAAAAAAAGGAGCCCCAACTGTTGGGACTCCTTTTTTTATATCGTAATGGTGGGCGATGGATTATTCCAGATAGCCATCCAGGCCGGAAGAGGCTGTGGTGCCGTAACCGTTGTCACCGTATGCATCCTTGTTGTCAATCTGCTGGAGGAACGATGCCGAGATAGGACGCCAGGTCATGTAGGGCTTGAAGCTCTGGGCAGCGCGGCCGTTGTACAGAGCCAGGCGGTCAGCCAGGGCACCGTGGCGCTGCAGGATGGCCCAGCGCTGGAACTCGCCGCACAGCTCGCGGGCATACTCGTCGAGCACGTCATTCTCCGTGGCGGTGGCCAGTTCATAGTCGCTGGCTACAGCATCGGCACGGGCAGCACGCTTGCGCAGCACGTTCAGGTACTCGGCAGCCTTGGCCTCGTTGCCCAACTGCTGGTTGGCCTCGGCAGCTATCAGATAGACTTCGGCTGTACGCATGATGGCGACGTCGCCGTTACGTATCTGCAGGTTGCTGCCGTAATATACGCCCTCGTAGTTCCACATGTACTTGTTGAGCGTAGGACGCTCGATATATACGTTGGTGGAGTCCGAGATATAGCTGGCATTGGCTTTGAGCTCATTCTGGTTGGAGATGTATCGACGATAACCCGTTTCGTCCTCCATGAACAGCGAACCGATCTGGACCGAGCAATAGACACGGTCCGAGCGGTCATAGTTGCTGCAGTTCTTGGTGTCCCACTCGGGGTAGAGGTACAGGTAGAAACGGTTGTCGTCCGCATCGAGTGGGTATGGATTGGCGTAGATCTTCTTCACGTCGATCAGCATAGCCTCGACCTCGTCATAGTCCATCGACGAGTCGATCGAGGTGCAGCCCTTGGGCCACACGCGGGCAGGGTACTGTCTGCCGCCGCCTGTATAGGCAACCACGTCCATATCTACGTAGGGGACAATGCTGTGCTCCTGGCTGTCGCTGAAGGTGACGCCGTACTCGCTCATGGTAGCCTCGCCAGTGGCGCTCGCCTTCTTGACCCACTTGACGCGCGAGTCGTTGAACGGCTTGCTGCCCTCCAGCTGCATCGAGTAGCCGAAGTAGGCAGTCTGGAAGGAGTACTCCCAGCGCTGGTCCCAGGCAGGGTTGAAGCAGTGCAGCAGGTACTCCGATGGAGCCAGCACGCTCTGGTTGGTACGGCCGTAGAGTGGGTCGTACTTCTCGTTTTCGATGAGCGACAGGGTCTTCAGGTTCTTCTGGTTCGGATAGCAGTAGGTGAAGAGCTTGTTCGAGAATGAACTTGAAGAGTTGTACAATGTCTCGTCATCGCAGGCATCCTGACCGGCTGCCACGAAGAGGAACTCCAGGTTGGCGCGGTTGTTGAAGTCTGCCCACAGGTCGCTCACGTCGTCGTAGAGGTAAGCGCCGAACTCCTCGAGGTTGTTGATCATGTACTCGCTCTCCTCCTTGGCACGCTGCCAGTAGCTGACGCCATCTTCGCTCAGACCCTGACCTGCGCCCTGTGCATAGGCACGGCACAGCAGGCCCTGTGCTGCTTTCTTGGTCGCGCGGGCACGATTGGTCTGGGTGAGGGGCAGATGCTGGACGGCATACTGCAGGTCGCTCACGATGAGGCTGTATATCTCGCTCAGCGTGTTGCGTTCGGGCGTGAGGGTCTTGGAGTCAGTCGGCGACTCGGTGACCAGGGTGATGGGACCGTAGTAGGTGGTGAGCTGCAGGTGGTAGAAGGCGCGCAGGAAGTAGGTCTCGGCCAATATCGTGGCGATACCATCGGGGTCCTTGGTGTGCGATTCCAGATATTCCTGGCAGGCATTGATCACGGTGTTGCACTGGCCCAGTGAGGCGTACATCTGCGTGAAGCTCTTGTCCCAGCCCTTGCCGGTCTGGGGGGTGAGGCCCTCGTAGTAGAACATCTGTTCGACGTTGGTGCGGTTGCGGTCGCACCACCAGATATCGGTGCCACATTCAGCTACCTGCATGTAGTCGAAGACCGAGTAGAGCTGGGCATAGATAGGCTGGTAGCACAATGCCTGCATGCCCTTGATGCCGCTGGTGGTCTGCAGTTTCTCGTCGAGCGAGATGGATGTCGGATTGTACTCGTCCAGGTCACAGGCTGTGAACCCGCCCATGACTGTCAGTGCCAATGCCGTTGTATATATCTTATATCTTTTCATAGATGTGATTGCTTGTTTAGAACGTCATGTTGATACCAAATACCAGTTGCTTGGTGAGCGGATAGTCCGAACCGCCGTTCATCTCGGGGTCATAGTCCTCGAGCAGGTCGCTCTTGGCTACGACGAGCGGGTTGGTGATGGTGCCGTAGAAGCGGC
>JAILKE010000100.1 GCA_024694125.1 Bacteroidales bacterium | reverse complement strand
GTTGATACCAAATACCAGTTGCTTGGTGAGCGGATAGTCCGAACCGCCGTTCATCTCGGGGTCATAGTCCTCGAGCAGGTCGCTCTTGGCTACGACGAGCGGGTTGGTGATGGTGCCGTAGAAGCGGCACTTCTCGATGTGGGCCTTCTGGATGATCGACTTGGGCAGGGTGTAGCCCAATGTGATGTTCTTGACCTTGAAGAAAGAACCATCGACGAATGCCAGGCTCGAGAACTCGGTCATGTTGTTGGTCGGGACATCGCTGTTCAATGCGGGGAAGTAACTGCCGATGTGCTCCAGGTAGCTGGCTGCGAAGTTGCGGCCCACGGTGGTGTCATAGTTGGTGAGCATGTTGTACTCGATCATCTGGCCCCAACGCATGTACATGTAGATGCTGAGGTCGAACCACTTGTAGGTGAAGTTGTTCTTGAAGCCCAGGCTCCAGTCTGGTGTATTGTGGCCCAATACCTGCTGATTGACCGTGTTGGCGCCGATGCTCCAGGGGTTCGACTCGTCGTAACGTGTTCCGGCTGCGTCGGTATAATAGATGCCGTTGCTGTCCGCATGGCGGGTCAGACCAGGCACGGAGATGCGGATGTCGCCTGCCTTGCGGCCGAAGATGGCAGCCTCGTCGGCGTCAGCCTCGGACCAGATGCCATTGGTCTTGAATCCGTAGAACGAGTTGATCGCCTCGCCCACCTTGTATGCCTTGGAGCCGTTCACTACCAGGTCGTTGTCCGTCCCAGCCAACTTGGTGATCTCCTCGTGGTTGAAGGCGTAAGTGATGGTCGAGCTCCACGAGAAGTCCTTCGTGGCGAAGTTCTGTGTATTGAGCGACATCTCGACGCCGCGGTTCAGGCTCTCGGCCAGGTTGACGTACATCATGTACTGGGTCGATGAGTTGTACGAGCCCATGGTGACAGGCATGTCCTTGCCCCAGATGATGCCCTCGGTGCGGGTGTTGTACAGGTCCAACTCCAGGTTGATGCGGTTGCGCAGTACGCTGAAGTCGAAGCCCAGGTCCCAGCTCTTGGAGCGCTCCCAGGTCAGCACGTCGTTAGGAACGGACTTCTGGTAGTTGTAGGTGGTGAGATACTCTCCACCCAGGGTGAAGTGACCCTGCTCCAGACCGGTCAGTGACTGGTAGGGCGAGATGCCGGCAGTACCGGTCTCACCGTACGAGAGACGTACCTTCAGGTTGTCGAGCCAATCCTCGGCGCTGGACATGAAGTCTTCGTCCGACACACGCCAACCGGCGCTCACGCCAGGGAAGGTAGCCCACTTGTTGCCCTCGGCCAGACGGCTGTCTCCGTCGAAGCGGACTGAGGCGCTCAGCAGGTAGCGGCCCTTGTACGAGTAGTTGCCGCGCAGCACGACGCTCTCCTTCTTGGTCATCGAGTAGGACGATGATGCCTTGGTGGTATTGGCATTGGCGATGTTGTGCCACATGAACTTGTTCTCGGTGATGCCTGTGCCGGTCGAAACCGAACCCTCCTTGCGACCATGCTGGAAGGAATAGACGGCAGTCAGCGTGACGTCGTGGTCCTTGGCAATGGTGGTGTTGTAGGTCAGGATGTTCTCCCAGGTATAGCCGTACTTGCGGGTGTTGGAGATGCTGGCGCTGGTATTGAGCAATACGTCACCACCGTTCCTGTAGTAGTTGTAGGAGCCGATGCCCGTGAACGAGTTGCTCTTGGCATAGGTGAGCAGTGCATTGACGCGCGACTCGAGCGAGAGGCCCTTCAGTGGCGAGATGCGCACATAGGGGTTGATGAAGAGCTTCAGGTCCTGCTGCTGGTTGCGGTAGTTGTGCTTGTTGTTGATGAGCGGGTTGATGTACGATGTATCGTCGCAGATGTAGGTGACGTACTCGCCATCCTCGTCGCGGGTTGAACCGATAGGTGACTGTGCCACGACGTCGCCCAGCTTGGCAAATGGCTTGTTGCGGTGCACGTAGCTGCCCTGTATGTTGGTACCCACGCTGATCATCTTGTTGACCTTGATGTCCAGACGGCTGTTGGTCGAATAGACCTTGTAGTCATCGTCGCTGTACTGGCCCTTCTCATCGCTGAAGTTGAGCGACAGGTAGCCCTTGATGCGCTCTGATCCGCCCGAAATGGAGAGGGAGTAGTTCTGGGTGATGCCTGTCTCGAGCAGTTCGTCTGCCCAGTCGATGCTCTCGCCGTTCATGTAGGCTTCGTAGGTGGCGTCGTTGATGTTGCGCAACATCAGTTCCTCGCTGACGAACGTGCCGGCTGCCTCCTGAGCCTTGCGCTTGGCAGCTACATACTCGGTGGCGTTCATCATGCGTGGGGTGGTGGCCCAACCGTTCACGCCCAGATAGGCGTTGAAGTTGACCTGGGCCTTGCCCTCCTTGGCGCTCTTGGTGGTGATGATGACCACACCGTTGGCACCCTCCGAACCGTAGATGGCTGTGGATGATGCATCCTTCAGCACCTCGATGCTCTCGATGTCGTTCGGGTTGAGGGTGGCATAGTCGCCTGGCAGACCGTCGATGATGAATTTAGGTGTGCCGTTGGCATCTATGGAACGGGTACCGCGCAACTGTATGTTGACGCCCGATCCTGCCTGGCCCGATGTCTTGGTGATGTCCAGACCGGCCACCTTGCCCTGCAGCGCCTCCATGGGGTTGTTGCTTGGGTTCAATGTGATGTCCTGATTCTTGATTGACGTGATGGCGCCGGTCAGGTCGCGCTTCTTCTGCACGCCGTAACCCACTACGACGACCTCGTCGAGCAGGTCCTGCTCTTCGTTCAGTGTGATGTTGATTTTCGATTGTCCGTTCACGGGGATGTCCTGTGGAGCATAGCCGATGAACGAGATGTGCAGTGTTGCATTTTCAGGCACGTTAGTAATCGAGTAGTTACCGTCTATGTCCGTGGTAACACCCTGTGTGGTGCCGTTGATGACGACATTGGCGCCTATGACTGGCTCTCCGATGTTGTCGATGACGGTACCGGTCACGGTCTTCTGGGCCCACAGAGATGTACAGCATATTCCGAATATGCCGACCATCGCAAGCAGACGTTTGAAGCCCGTCGCTTTCTTGATGTTTTTTTCCATAATTTAGTTTTGCTTTCTGAGAGAATATTTTAAAACTTCAAATCTTAATCTTAAAGAGATGCAAAAATAACCTTAAATTGAATCGTTAATCCTACGTCACATTTTTTCGGGATGGACAATAACGCAAATTTATGTTTATTACAATTTTGGGCGGCGCAAAGATAAAAATAAATTGCGAAAAGTCAAAAGAAATACAAAAAAATACTTAAAATATGTAACATTTGATATGAAAAATGTTATTTCTCAATGGATTTTGTCATGTGAATGTTGTTTTTCGTTAAAATAAATATTACCTTTGCAACGCATTCACCCTTGTGTATGTTATAGAGATTTCTATCTGGGCTTTCTATATACCTTACTCAACTTTCGCAAGCTCCAGTTGAGAGTAGGGAAAGGCTAAAAAAAGTAGTAAAAGGGGAGTAAAAGGGACGATACAAACAATCCCAGAAAACTCCCGCCAGTAATAGCAAACGTCCCTTTTACTACCTTTTTACTCCCCTTTTACTCCCCTTCTTTACTGAAAGTGAGCAAGTTGGAAACTTGCGAAACTTGAATATACCTTAGCCTGATATTATTGATTGTGCCAACTATTACCATTTTCTTATGCCGCTTGAATTGCTGCATTTTCCAATAAAGT